>JACZXH010000027.1 GCA_022571715.1 Bacteroidota bacterium
AGAAGAAATGAACGAACTTGGACATCTTTATCGTGTTTTTGATATAGCATCATTCTTTGATGAAACATTTTTTGAAACTAAAAAAGTAATTTTTGTGCCCTGTAGTTATTGAATTATGGAAAAGTTGTCAACCCGCAAGATTTCTGAAATTGATTTGAGTAAAGTTATGGAAAGTTTATACAGACAAAGTAGGTGATTTGGACATCGTGCTAAATTTTGTAGCCAAAAAATTCTAAATTGAATGTTTCACTACTTCCAACAGATACTATCTTAAGTTCTACAACATCACCAACATTAAGTTTAAATAGAAATACATCACTATAGTAACTAAAATTATCTATTGCCACTAAATAATTAACTGAACTGATAACAATATACATATTTGATGGAGTTGCCAGACTAGATGTACCTTTGATTATGAATGTATAAATCCCAGGTTCTGTAATATTAATTGAGCTTCCAGAGATTATTCCGTTTTCATCGAAAATAAATAAAGATAGGTCAAAGGTTAAGTCTGTTGAAGTAGTTGCTGAAATTGGTACCTTGAATGCATAAGTTGTATTTATAGCAGTTGTAAGGGTAACAATATCAGTGGTATTCGTTGCAATATCTGATGTATTGATGGCTATCTGTTGGTCTAGCAGTTTATCTGCTTGTTTTAGATCAGTAGCTGTAGTAAGATAAGTAGTAGTACCATCAGGAGTATATGTTCCATTTGTATTTAATCCAGCACCAGCTTCAGTGGCATCTAACTCTGATTGAATTGCCGCATCAGCATTGGCTCTATTGGTTGATTCTGTTGATATAGCAGTTGAATTTGTTGTTATGGAATTCGCTAAACCAGTATCTTGTGCATCTACATAGCTTTTCGTAGCAGCATCCTGAACAAGTATCGGGTCTGCAAGATTATTGATACTAGAACCACCTGCATCCGACCCTTGAGTAAGCACATCACTTAAGGTTTGTATCTCATTGGTGACATCTTTATCTAAATCAAGCGCATCCTGAGCATCTACATAATTCTTTGTAGCAGCATCGGTAGCAATTATAGGATCTGCCAAATTATTAATTATAGCACCACCAGCATCAGATCCTTGCCCAAGCACATCTGATAGATTCTGAATCTCATTAGCCGGGTCTGCATCAAGGTCGGTATCAATGTCAGCCTGCAGTTCTTCAAGCGCCAATTGAACCTGTGCGGAAGTAAGATTGCCCGCTGGCGTTACTACTACCTGCGAAGCATTCTGGATTTCATTTGCCGGATCGGCGTCTGCATCGTCCACACTTCTGGTATCAACATAAGATTTTGTTGCTGCATCCTGATTGTTCGCTGGTTCGGCAAGGTTACTGATCGTCATATTACCTGCATCATTATCCTGAATCAATACATCCGTTAAGGTTGGTTTACCTTCAATCCCGGTAATAACATAATCTGGATAAGTACCTGATACACTTACGGTACCTGCACCCAGCAAACTAACTTGTGTATCCGGTTTAGTATTGGAGATAACGCCTCCGGTAACATCAATTCCGTCACCGGCAGTCAGCCCTGTTCCGGACTTCGAGGCATACATGGCGTATGGAACACTGAATATCTGCTGGGCGCCAACCAGCTCAAAGTTGTTCCCACCCTGCACGTCCATCTCAATCTGAAGCCATTTATTCCCGTTTTGCCAGTCAACATCCTGCAATGAACCGGTAGGTACACCCTGGCCGATCACAATGGTAAACAAGCCAAATTGGTTGGTGGTCACTGCGTGTGTTTCAACATATTCAACCACGCCATTTAATCCTCCTGCCAAAATACTAACCCGAAAACTGATGGACTGATTTACATGTGGACTCCCATCCGGATTTCTGGCCACTCCCTGATAATTAATACCCGATGGGGCCTGAGCAAAGGCCCCCATCCATAGAAATACCAAAATGGGAATCAATCCGAAACTTTTGTTTGTATGACAATATCCAACAACTGTAAACATCAATTTGCAATTTTTACAATCTTGAAAGAACCCAGCGCATCTTCCTGTATAGAATAAGTTCTGACTATAAAAAGGCCAGAACCTAAAAGCCTTAAATCGGCAGTACGGTTATCAAGTCTGATTCGCATGATCTGCTTTCCGTACATATCTACTATTTCAATGGTGTCAATTAATTTTCCGCATGCTTTATCGCGAATGGTTATAAAATCTACAACAGGGTTGGGAAAGTAGTCGATCTTAAAATCACTGCAAGGAGGTTTTATCTCAGGTTGTAAAAAACCCTGCGTGATAATGCCTTCTTTTCCGGTTATCGTATGTACCGCAACCTCTCCCAGCGATAGAGTCATGATGGCAGCATGCAGTTCATAATTCCACCCTGAAAAGTTTAAAACTTCCGGTGTAACAGCCTGGCTATATCCGTAACCTCCGAATAAACTTTGGAAAAAAACAAAAACAAAACCGAGGTAATATTTATTGCAATGATGGTTAGGACACGCAGCCATTTCTTTTTAATTTCGTAATGGTCTTTTTAAGCGAAAATGAAATAATTATATTCCTGCTAGCAACTTACAATACTCAATAATAAGGAAAAAATTAGTTCATTGTACATACTGGAGGATTATGACACAATCCATGGATAATTAGAATAATTACATTATAAAAAATATTTAAAAAATACAATGCCGGAGTTCAATCACCTACACAGCCACACGCAATATTCATTACTCGATGGTGCCGCCAGTATTACTGCGATAATGAAAAAAGCAAAAGAAGACAATATGAAGGCAGTGGCGCTGACTGACCATGGCAACATGTTCGGTGCGTTTAAGTTTGTCGCCGAGGCCAGCAAGTTTAATATAAAACCTATCATAGGTTGCGAATTTTATCTGGTTAAAGACCGCACACTGCAAAAATTCAGTAAAGAAGAAAAAGACAAGCGATATCATCAGTTGCTGCTTGCCAAAAATAAAAAAGGGTACGAAAACCTGACCAGTCTTTGCTCGCTTGGATATACAGAAGGGATGTACAGTAAATGGCCCCGGATAGATAAATCGCTTATTGAAAAGTATCATGAAGGATTGATTGCCACCTCATGCTGCCTGGCAGCTGAAATACCCCAAACCATATTACATACGAATGAAGAAAAAGCCGAAGAATTACTTAGATGGTGGCTGGATCTTTTCGGCGAAGACTTTTACCTCGAATTGCAACGTCATGACCTTGAGGAGCAGGATCAGGTTAATGCTACACTATTACGTTTTGCAAAAAAATATAATATCAAAACAATTGCTACCAACGATTCGCATTATGTAGATCAGGATGATTACAACGCACACGATATATTACTTTGTGTAAATACCGGGGAACTGCAGAGTAAACCCATCTGGAAAGGAAACGGCTCGGGTGGAAAGGAGTTTCGTTTTGGATTCCCCAATAATCAGTTCTATTTCAAAACCCAGGAGGAAATGGGGCGGTTGTTTAGCGATATTCCGGAAGCACTCAACAATACGCTTGAAATCAGCGACAAAGTGGAAACCCTGGAGCTTAAGCGCGATATACTTCTTCCAAACTTCCCGCTACCTCTGGGTTTTAACAATGCCGATGATTACCTGCAGCATATCACACTCGAAGGAGCGAAATCTCCGAAAAGGTATGGTGAGATTACAAGTGAAGTAGAAGAACGAATCAATCATGAACTGAGCATCATCAAGCATATGGGATTTGCCGGGTATTTTCTTATTGTGGCTGACATGATAAATGCCGGCCGTCAACTCGGGGTAATGATTGGGCCCGGGCGTGGCTCGGCGGCTGGCTCAGTCGTTGCCTATGCCGTGGGGATTACCAACATCGATCCGATAAAGTACAACCTGCTGTTCGAACGGTTTCTGAATCCCGAAAGGATCAGTATGCCTGATATTGATACGGATTTCGACGATGAAGGACGACAAAAAGTAATTGACTATGTGGTGGATAAATATGGCTACAACCAGGTAGCTCAAATTATTACTTTTGGGACAATGGCGGCAAAAATGGCCATTCGCGATGTGGCACGTGTTTGCGACTTGCCGCTTTCCGTATCAAATGTATTGGCCAAACTGGTACCCGAAAGGCCTGGTATTACCCTGGAACAGGCCTTTAAAGAAGTACCCGAGCTTGCAGAAATAAGAAAAGGTAAAGACAAACGTGCCGAAGTTCTTATACTGGCAGAAAAACTAGAAGGATCAATACGGAATACTGGAATTCATGCTGCAGGTGTGATCATTGCACCCAGCAACCTTACAAATTATATTCCAGTATCCACATCTAAAGATTCCAATCTTCTGGTAACGCAGTTTGACGGTAAAGTTATTGAAGACGCCGGAATGCTAAAAATGGATTTGCTTGGCCTCAAAACCCTTACAATCATCAAAGATACGATCAAGATGATTAAACATAGCCGGAAATTAGAAGTCGATATTGATGCCATTCCTTTTGATGATAAAAAAACATTTGAATTATATCAGAAAGGAAATACCATTGGAACATTTCAGTTTGAATCGGCTGGTATGAGAAAATACCTGCATGCGCTGAAGCCAACCGACTTGGAAGATCTCATAGCCATGAATGCCCTTTACAGACCAGGACCAATGGATTTTATCCCCAATTTTATTGATCGTAAACACGGCAAAGAAAAAGTTGAATATCCACATCCACTGCTTGAACCCATCCTGAAAAACACCTATGGTATCATGGTTTATCAGGAACAGATCATGCAGACTGCCCAGGTTCTTGCCGGTTATTCATTAGGACAAGCAGATTTGCTGCGAAGAGCTATGGGTAAGAAGAAGAAATCAGAGATGGAACGGCAACGGGAGATATTTGTAAAAGGAGCCAGAGAAAAAAACGATATCGACAGAGAAAAAGCAGAAGAAGTTTTTGCTGTAATGGAAAAATTTGCTGCTTATGGTTTTAACAGGTCACACTCCGCCGCGTACTCGGTGGTAGCTTATCAGACTGCTTATCTCAAAACGCACTATCTGGCAGAATATATGGCCTCGGTATTGACGAACAATCAGAACAACATTGATAAGATTACCTTCTTTATGGATGAGTGCCGTACGCAAAACCTTAAAGTGCTGGGACCGGAGATCAACGAAAGCCGTTTAAAATTTACCGTAAATAAAAAAGGTGAAGTCAGGTTTGGATTAGGGGCCATTAAAGGTACAGGAGAAGCTGCTGTGGAAGCCATTATAAGTGAACGCGACGAAAACGGGCCATTTACCGATATCTTCGATTTTGCTTCAAGAGTAAATCTACGAGCCGTCAATAAAAAAACTTTTGAAAGCCTTGCCATGGCAGGCGCTTTCGACTGTTTTCCTCATTATAATCGCAGGCAGTACCTTGAGAAGCCTGAAAACATTGATGCTTCATTAATTGAACTCGCCATTAAGTTTGGCAACAAAGCGCAAGTAGAAAAGAATGCCTCACAGCATTCTTTGTTTGGAGAAGCAGGAAAATCCATGATATCCAAACCTACGTATCCACCAATGGAACCTTACAGTGATATTGAAAAACTGAAAACAGAGAAAGATGTCGTGGGTTTTTATATCAGCGGGCATCCTTTGGATCAATTCAGGATTGATTTTAAATATTTTTGCACATGCCCTCTGGATGAATATGAGAATTACAAGAATAAGATAATACATGTTGGTGGAATCGTAACGAAATACACCGAGAGGTACACCAAAACTGGAAATCCTTTCGGGTTGTTTTCTATTGAAGACTTTAAAGGCGTGCTGGACATGGCAATGTTTGGCGAGGAATACTTAAAAAACAGACATTTTCTTAACCCTGGCAACTTCCTGTATCTTACAGGAAAGGTAGAGGAACGATATAACCAGCCTGGCGTATGGGAATTCAGGCCGAGAGTCATACAGCTCTTGAACGATGTACGAGAAAATTTGAGCAAAGAACTGGAAATCACGATTGATGTTAATGACCTTAACGAACATCTTTTAAATGAACTTGAGGCAGTAATCATTAATTCACCAGGAAAATGCAACCTTAAAATTCAATTAACAGATATTGAAAGCGGAATCAAATCTGAATTAGTATCAAAAAAGTATATGATAAACCCGGATAACGAATTATTTGATGTTCTAAATCAATTTGACGGTCTGAAAGTATATCTTTTGGGTAGAAATATCGAAATTCCTAAAAATCATAAACCTGAGTTTAAAAAATATGTTAAGACATAAGGAACAATTTCTTTTATATTTGCGTTTTGGAACAAAGTAAATTTTATTTATTTAACAATTAAGCAATTTTGAGATGAGTAAACCAGTAGAGATAACGGACGATAATTATGAAGAGATTATTAATTCTGAAAAGCCCGTAATGGTTGATTTTTGGGCAGAATGGTGCGGACCCTGTAAAATGATCGGCCCTGTTGTTGAAGAGATGGCAGGTGAATACGAAGGCAAAGCAGTGATCGGCCACGTTGATGTAGATAATAACCCGGGAGTGTCTGCCAAGTTTGGCATCCGAAGCATTCCGACACTTTTGTTTTTTAAGAACGGTGAGGTTGTGGATAAGCAAATCGGTGCGGTTCCTAAAACCGTATTAACAAGTAAACTTGAAGCGCAATTGAAATAGTCCGCCGCATTTTTAATATCATTCTTTTATTGCAAGTCCTGAATACGTCAGGACTTTTTTTATATACGTTTTGCAAAGAAGAGGATCAGCAAACCAATGAGTACTAATACGAACCCAAGTGCTCCTATAATGGTTGGGAAATAATACAATTCACGAAATGAATCGATAAAAACCTCTCCGGGGGATGCCGGATCAACGAATAATTTTACCGTATCACCCTTCATGTAGGCCGGAGGCGAAGAATAAATACCCGAAGTATATGACAGGCTGTCGCCCCTCCAAGGATAAACCACTACAGGCGTTGCCCCACCTTCTCTAACATCAACAATCAAATGTACCACCCTTCCCTCAACCGTTATCCAGTCTGTCTTTTTGTCATATGTATCCAGAAAAAAATAACTCGTTACAATTAACAGAATTATCCCGGCGATACTCAAAATCCAGCCCGCTATCCGGATACCGAAATTTGAATTATCCCGATCGATATTTAAGGATTCATCTGATTCTGACAAAATTCCTACCTCAATATCTGCTTCTTCTGATGAAAATCCATACTGGTCAGTCAGCAGATTCAGTACCTCCGCTTTTCTACCCTGCTGTATCAATGCAGCTAAATTATGCCTTTGTTGTTTATTGAGATGGGCCATATACTCCTCGTTGTCTTTTATCTAAATTAGCGATTGGAGGAGCTATATTTAACTCCCGGAATAAAAATTTTGGTATTGTTGGTAGTATTATAACAAAAATAGCGTTGCTATAGTATAATAATTCTATTTGCAGGGAACACTTACAATCTAAAAATCTGATTCTGTTAATCCATAAACGGGTACCTGTAATCGGCAGGTGGTACAAACGTCTCTTTGATCGTGCGCTGTGATACCCATCGCTGAAGGTTCAGTTTCGACCCGGCTTTGTCATTGGTACCCGAAGCTCTTGCACCTCCAAAAGGTTGCTGTCCAACCACTGCGCCAGTAGGTTTGTCATTGATATAAAAGTTCCCTGCCGAGTTTACCAGCACCTTACTGGCCCTTTCGGCAGCATAGCGGTCTTGTGAGAAAATGGATCCTGTTAATGCATATGGCGAAGTACTATCAACAAGTTTCAATGTTTCTTCAAATTCTTCTTCTTTGTAAATATAAATAGTAATCACCGGCCCGAATATTTCTTCACGCATAGTGATATATCCTGGATCGCTAGTAAGCAATACCGTTGGCTCAATAAAATAACCGGTCGATTTATCGCAACCTCCTCCTGCAATCACCTTTACTTTATCGTCAGCTTTTGCTCTTTCGATATAACCAGAAATGTTATCAAAGGCTTTTTCATCAATTATTGCATTAAAGAAATTTGAAAAATCTTCAACACCGCCCATTTTAATATCATTGATGTCATTAAGGATATATCCTTTTACCTCATCCCAAAGATTATCCGGAATGTATGCCCTGGAAGCGGCAGAACATTTTTGACCCTGGTATTCAAATGCTCCCCGGACGATGGCTGTTGCAACGACTTTCGAATCTGCCGATTTATGAGCAACAATAAAATCTTTACCTCCAGTTTCTCCAACGATTCTCGGATATGATTTATATGTGGCAATATTGTTCCCAATGGTTTTCCAGATATGCTGAAATACACGTGTACTTCCGGTAAAGTGAATTCCTCCGAAATCCGCGTTGTTAAAAATAACATCTCCTGCTACGGGACCACTCACATACACAAGATTGATTACGCCGTCTGGTAATCCAGCTTCCCGGAATATCTGCATCAACATATTGGCTGAATAGATTGCAGAATTTGCAGGTTTCCAAACCACTGTATTTCCCATAAGCGCTGGTGCGGCTGGCAAATTACCAGCTATGGAAGTAAAATTGAATGGCGTCAGGGCAAAAACAAAACCCTCCAACGGACGGTGTTCGATTCGGTTCCATACTCCCTGTGTAGATTCAGGCTGTTCTGCATAGATCTCCGACATAAACTGAACATTGTATCTGTAAAAATCTGCGAGTTCACAAACCGCATCAATTTCAGCCTGATAAGAGGTTTTTGACTGCGCCAGCATGGTGGCCGCACTCAGTCTTGCACGGTATGGTCCCGTAATCAGATCTGCTGCTTTAAGAAAAATGCTTGCACGATGTTCCCAGGTCATATTTGCCCACATATCTTTAGCACTAATCGCGGCATTGATCGCCTGTTCAACATGTGTGGCATCACCCACATGATAATAGCCCAATACATGCTGATGATCGTGGGGTGGATGCATGGCAATTTTTTTACCCGATCTAACTTGTTCACCGCCGATATACATGGGTACTTCCAATTCTGTTGCCCTTGCTTCCGCAATTGCTTTCACTAGGTCTTCCCTCTCGGGTGACCCGGGTGCATAACTCAATACCGATTCGTTTTTGGGTTTCGGTACCTTGAAAAATCCTGTAGCCATATTACTAAAATGTTTTTTAAACCTTTAATTTACAGGCGGCAAAACTAATAATTTATTTACACATTTAGTAGGATACCTGATAACTCAAAAAGGTGATTTATCTCGTGTGTGACATCCAGGTCATGAGTTATTTTACACGGATTGAAAAATATCTGTTCCATGCCCACATTGCGCGCTCCCTGTATGTCTGTCACGAGATTATCTCCAATCATAACCGATTCAGATGCTTTTGCGTTTACCGTCTTCAGTGCAAACAAAAAAATTTCAGGATCAGGTTTTTGGGCATGTGCCCGTTCGGATGTTATTACTTCCTGGAAATAAATATCAAGGCCTGAATATTTCAATTTAGTTGCTTGTATTTCTTCAAAGCCATTGGTAATAATATGCATATTGTAGTGCTTTAAAAGCGCTTGCAGTATTTCAGCTGCATAATCGATCAGTTTAGGCTTTTTCGGACTTTCATGAATAAAACACTTTTGCATCGAATCCACAATCTCGTGTGCATCAACACCAAGTCTTTCAAATATCAGTGGAAATCGTTCTCGTCGGATCTGGTCCTTTTCAATTTGTCTTTTATCGAATTTTCCCCACAACTCCCCGTTGGTTCTGAAAAACTCAGCCACAAAATCGTCCGAAGTCAGATCACCTTTTGTGCCCAGTTCAAATTTTTCAAACAACTCAATAAGTGTATCTACCGCATTTGCCTTATAATCCCACAAGGTTTCGTCAAGATCGAAGAAAAGGTGCTTGTATTTTTTCACGCGTTCAGGATTTCCATTTTATAGTTTCCAACTTGTTTACAGCCAGCTCACGGTTGGACAGCAACGTTTGATGGATCTGCTGATCATTCATGATCACATGGTCCTTATTTAAATAAAGAAAAACCTGAGAAATGATTTCAAATACTTCATCTTTTAAATAATAGAATACCCACTGACCCCGTTTTCTGACTGAAACAATTCCGGAGTTTTTGAGGTATGCAAGATGGCGTGCAGTTTTTGTTTGTGTAAAATCAAGGATGAACTCCATATCAGATATAGTGAGTTCTTTATTATTATACAAAAGAAATAAAATTCTGATACGGGCTTCATCAGAAAGGGCTTTAAATAGCTGGGTACCAAAGGACAGGTTAAATCTCTTGAGTTTCATATTGTCAGGATAAAAGTATAAAGTTTGTGGCGCAATTGATATCTTTGAAAAAGATAACTTCATATAAACGTTGAAATTTTCCGGAATTATATCGGTTTTAATGCTTCTTACTACTGTTTTTATTTCACAGAAGGCTTTTTCGCAAAAGGAGGAACAGCAAAATATCATTCAGTTTTCGGGCATCGTGACGGGTGAAAACCAGGCTCAGCTTCCAGGTGTTCATATTTATGTTCCCAAAAGTGGAAGGGGAACAACTTCCAATATTTATGGATATTTTTCAATGGCTGTATTGGTTGGTGATAGCATGGTATTTAGTTCGGTCGGGTATGAAAAATATAGCCTTGTGATTCCCGGTGGAAATGAAAGAGTGAATGTGCTTGTCAATATGATTGTAGATACAACATATCTCGATAATGTTGATATTATGCCATTTTTATCCGAAGAAAATTTCAAACTGGCTATTCTTGCCCTGGAGTTACCTGATGTAGAAGAAGAGATATATTCGCGGCTTGATGGTGCAGCTTTAGCCATGATGATTCAGAATGCGCCCTATGATGCGGCAATGAATGCCAGGTACTATCTCAACCAGCAAATTTATTACCAGCAAGATAAATTTATGCCCCGCAGCAATCCACTTTTGAATCCGTTTGCCTGGGCACAGTTTTTCAAATCCCTGAAAAAAGACACGAAAAAATGATTCTTTGTAGTGTACCCCTGCATCGCAACAATTGGTCCGCATTCGATATGATGTTTCTTGTCCGATCATTACTATAAAATCATGATGACTATTAGTACTGCAAGTAATAGATAGATAAACGCAATCAACACTTTGTAAAAACTATATTCCCGTCTTCTCATGATGTCCTCCTTTCAACTTTGGTTTATTACAATATGTAATGCATAGGATGTGCCAAAACATAAAAAAGAGGTTTAAATGACATTCAAGACATATTATAGGATTTTGTATTACCTAAATTTGTCTCGTTTTAGGTATTGATTCTCTTTTTGGGAATATTAATGGTATAGGAATACTAAATTGACTAGACAATTGGCGTACATATTATTACCAGATGGGCGGTATATCCAACACATTATTCCAGCGTTTGTTTAGTTAATTATCAAAATATTGGTTAACTAAAATACTTAGCGTACACATTTATTGATGTTTTAGATATGACATGTTAATATTGCATTTCCGAAATTTAAACGGGATGTAGCGCAGTCCGGTTAGCGCACTTCGTTAGGGACGAAGGGGCCGCTGGTTCGAATCCAGTCATCCCGACACCGAAGCAAAAGCCACGAAAGTGGCTTTTTTTCTTTTTGGTGAGATACCGGAACTTGTTCCAGGTATCGGAGCCAAAAAACAAAAGTGTGCCAAAGGCATTGCTTCGGTGTCGTACCTCACCCCAGGATCGCCGACCAAAGGAAGATAACCTAAACTTAATCACCCTGAATGATGATCTTATTAATTGATCGCTTTGTCCATTATTGATTATTTTTGAGCCCGCTTCCGGGAATATTTATGCGCTTGGCTTTTAAGATTATCCTCACGTATTTATTTGTTATTATTACTCTCCCTGCTTTTTCACAAGCAAAAAGGGCTATAATTCTTATAGAAAAAGAGAAATATGAGCAGGCAATAGCCCTGCTCTACAAATCTATGAGCAAAGACAGCCTGAATGCCGGCGAAAGATATGCTTTTTCACTTCTTTTTTTTAACCCGAATTACCTGCAAAATAACATAGACAGTGCATATTTCTACATTCTGAAAGCCATTGCAGATTTTGAGAAATCTAATGATAAAATCCTGAATAAACTGGCAAAAGACGGTATTGATTACCCTGCGATCATACGGCAAAAAGTATCCATTGAGAAGTTTGCCTTTGAGCTGACCAGAGCCGTAAATACAGAATCAGACTATATCCGTTTTATAGATAAATATCCCACCTCAGAAATGTATGATTCAGCAATCTGGCACCGTAACGAACGTGCCTGGGAAGATGCCTTAAAACACGACATCTGGAGAAGTTACGAAAGTTTGATGCTGAGGTACCCGGATGCCGACCACTACAATGAAGCAAAGTCACGTCATGACCTACTGATCTATGAGGATAAGACAAAAGACGGTAAACTACAAACCTACATAAAGTTCCTTCTGAAATATCCCGATACTCCGTATAGAAACGAAGTGGAATATGCAATTTTCAACATTGCAACGGGTGATCATACTGTATCTGGCTATGAATCATTTATCCGCGAATTCCCGGAAAGTGAAATGGCAATTATTGCTGCAAAACGAATCTACTTAATTTTGGGATTTACAAGCTTTGTAAGCAGGCAAAGTGCAGCGTTACTTGACCTGGATTCCCTTCAGGAGCTATCAGAACTTGATTCAGGTTTTCTTTTTCCCATTTATGAACATGAAGGTTACGCATTTATGAACGAACGTGGAAATAAGGTTATAACACGTTACTTTAAAAATATCTTCAAGGGATACCGTTGTGGAAACATCTCTGATAGGCTGCTTCTTGTTGAGTTGGAAGGTAATACAAGCATTATCAACCGCGCAGGAATTAACGTTTTTTCAAGCCCTGGAATTAAAATGATTCAATCACTTGGCTCTGGCATGCTCAAATACATGCAGAATAGCCTATACGGAGTCATATTTAATGATGGCAGACTGATACTTAAGCCTGAATTTGAGGAAATACGTCTGTTGCAAGGCAGTTATATCGGTTACCTTGTAAACGGAAAATGGGGAGTCATGTCCGTAAATCGAATCCGAATGCTGGATGCGAAATTTGACAACATTGACAATTTTGGCCCATTGATACGGATATACAACAATGATCACTTTGCACTTATGGTGCCCTCGCATTTGAAACCCTTACTAGACGGAGAAAAAGTCAGTTTTGATTTCAGATTTGACGATGCGGAAATTATCGGTGATGATAAGATCTTAGTGTATTCGGGAGAATTGCAGGGGCTGCTCAGTATTAGTCTCGACGAAATAGTACCTGAAACAGAGCAGGAGATCAATATACTTAAAAACGGCATTCTTCTGCAGATTAACAATGAATATCGGTATATATCAGATAACATTGAAATAAATCCTGTCCTGGTTTGGGATGAGGCGGATTTCAATGAAAACTGGACTGTTTTAAAGGGCAAAAACGGCTGGTTAGTAATTTCCGAACTTCAAAAAAGAATTGTTGAAGAACACATTGACTCCCTGAACATTTTAAATAACGCTTCAGTTATTATCCATAAAAACGGTAAAAGAAAAATTCTATTTGCAAATGGCAGGGAGTTAAATATACCGGTAAATATCTTTTATCAGATAATATCCTCCTCACCCACTGCCACCTCTGAGCCATCATATTATTATAAAATAAAGCAATTCAAAAAGTCTCTGCTTATAAATCAGTACGGTGATACCCTGAATCTTCCGAAAAACAATGCAATAAATGCATTGGGAAGTGAGTACCTGGTCTATAGCTGGACAAAGAAAAAGGGGCTGCTCGACTCATTAGGGAATATCCTGGTGCCCCCCGAATATGATGGTATTGCCAATTATAAATCAGGGTTTGTAACTACCTTGAAAAACGGAAAATTAGGGCTGTACCGGTTATCGGATGCCACCCATATACCAGCTGAATATGATAAATCACTGTTATTTTATAACGATTCATTTCTGATAGCGATACAAAACAAAAAAACAGGACTTATTGACCGGTATAATAATGCTGTGATCCCTTTTAGGTATGAAGCCATTCGCTATTTTAATGATTCTTCTGCCTGGGTAAAAACCGATAAAGAATGGAGCCTTATAAATTTTATTAATAAAAAATTAATTCTTGAAGGGATCACTAATGTCGAGGAAAATACAGTTATAAATGATCAATACGTGATATTCAGCTCAAATAAAGGTAAAGGCGTCATTCATCGGAAAAATGGCACGATTATTTCAAATACATTTAATAAAATCGTAAATATCGGTTCGGAATGCAGTCCGGTTTTTTTAGCTGAAAAATTTATAAAAGAGGCTGATTATTATGTAATCGTAATTTATAATAAAGATGGTACGATTATTTTCCGGAATGCATACGATAACATTGCTTATGAACGTGCGTTTTGTGATAAATAAACATTTTATAAACTTTTATTTCTTATAATAATGAATAAAATATTATCCGTATTTGTACTCATATTAGCAGAATATGCAGGATATGCACAATCAGATTCAATCGGCCAGGTTTCAGCTGTACACCCCAATGTTTACTACGACTTTAATGAGCAGGTATATTTCCTGAAATTTGATACCATGCGTGTATATGAAGGCCTTATTCCTCCTAAATATTCACTCGATCAAATGATAAACAGTGTGTCGGGTACACATACTGGTTTATTTTTTGATTTCAAAGATGAATCATTAAATGGAAAACTCATTTACGGTTTTATCCCGATGGGAGATTCAAAACATCCGCATCCTGTGTATTTCAGAATACCAGCTAAAATTATGCAGGGAAAGGTAGCCATTAACATTGCCCAGGTCCTCAAAGGCACCTATGACATGATCGGCTGGGAAAAATCTGGTAAAGGCACAATGGGGTACCGCGTTGTAAATGAGGATGGCCGGATATTATACGATGGCAAAGTATCCTTTAAAGGGACAGGACCTTTTGAAGTGGATGTCACGTTGGTAGAAGGCCCGTTTATCAATCTGATCGAACCGGACGGAGCTACTATATCTTTTGATATAAATATACCTGTATCAAGTGAAATTTTAGTAGATGGTAAAACTTTTAAATCAGAATCGGAGGCCACCCACCATGAAATAAAAGTAAGCGGTCTGAATGCGGACACCGAATATAACTACACGGTGAAATATGGCGATATCACCGACATCTATTACTTTCGTACCGCGCCTGAAGCCGGTTCACGTTCTGCTTTCACATTTGCCTATGCCAGCGACTCAAGAGCAGGAAACGGCAGTGGTGAACGTGATATTTACGGAACCAACTTTTATATAATGAAAAAAATAATGGCGCTGGCTACGTTTAAAAATATCCGCTTTATGCAGTTTACGGGTGACATGATAAACGGTTATCTAACCAGTCGCGGAGACATGGAATTACAATATGCCAACTGGAAAAGGGCTATTGATCCTTTTGCGCGTTATTTCCCAGTGTTTGTAAGTATGGGCAATCACGAAGCTTTTATGCGAATATTCGTTAACGATAAGAGCAGGTTTGATCTTGACAGATTTCCGTATGATACGGAATCAGCAGAAGCACTTTTTGCCTCACAGTTTGTAAATCCGCTCAACGGGCCGGACAGTGAAGACGGAGCTTCGTACGATCCAAGACCTGAAGAACTGGATTTTCCATCCTATAAAGAAAATGTATTTTACTATACATATGATAATGTTGCAGTCATTGCGCTTAATTCGGATTACTGGTATGCCCCAACTACAGCCAATATACCGATTACCAGTGGAGGAATGCACGGATACATCATGGATAATCAGATGAAGTGGTTGAAAAAGACAATAAAAGGACTGGAAAAAAACAACAATATTGATCACATTTTTATAACCGAGCATACGCCGTTCTTTCCTAACGGCGGACATGTGAGAGATGACATGTGGTACGATGGAAACAATGATAAGCGCCCATGGGTAGCCGGAAAACCATTGAAAAAAGGTATTATTGAACGGCGTGATGAGTTACTGGATATAATTGTAAATCAAAGCACTAAGGTAGTAGCCATCCTTACCGGTGACGAACACAATTACTGCAGGACCGAAATCGGACCTGAAACCCCTATTTATGATGACAACTGGACTGGTAAAAGACTAACGCTTAAAAGAACCATTTATCAGATCAACAATGGAGCAGCAGGTGCACCTTACTATGCGCAGGAACAAACACCATGGACTTCATTTACATCTAGTTTCACAACACAGAATGCACTTGTTTTCTTCCATGTAAACGGTGAGAAAATAAAAATGGAAGTTTTAAATCCGGATACACTCGAAACTGTAGATGAAATGGACCTTCGGTAGCATTTATAAAACTTATTAAACCTCTGAAACCTTTGCTGCCGTGCGCTATTGCCTGCGAATTCTGACTGACCTAATCAGTCTTCTCTCTGGTGAGTCAGTATGGAAGTTTGTCGTACGATCAGTCAAGTGAGCTGCACCCAAGGCATTATTTTTCCTTATTAAAAAGGCCCGACAGTTAATTAACCTGCCGGGCTTTTTTCGTATGCATATCATATGTCAGCTGCCCTAAATCGAATCTCCAAATACACCCAGCATATTCAGAAATACCAAGCCGATCATCACCGGACAAACAAATTTGATGAAAAATGACCATAGTATTGCAAACGAAATGTTTCCAACAAGTGGCCGTGTGAAGAAATCAAATCCCAACCTGATCTCCCCTATTATCTTATCAATTCTCATAATCCAGCCGACATAAACGGCCGTTGACAGAGCCACTACAACGATAAACAGAGTGCCAAAATAGTAGTCAAGGATGCCAAACCAACCATCTTCTGTATAACCACCTGAAATTTTAGGAATGGACATATTTGAGAAAAAATCTGATCCTCCAAATGAAAGTGCGGAAGGAATTCCAATAATAAATATCAGAATAGCTACAACCCAGGCCGCTTTTTTACGGCTCCATTTCTTCTCATCAATAAAATAAGACGCCGGTACTTCAAGCATAGATATGGCTGAAGTAAGCGCCGCTACCATAAGTAAAAGGAAAAATATCGCACCTACAATGTTTCCTCCAGGCATCTGAGAAAAAACTTGCGGCAATATATTAAATACAAGCGCAGGACCTGCTTCGGGACTCATGCCGAACGCAAATACTGCCGGAAACACCATCAGGCCTCCAAGTAAAGCTACCCCTGTATCTAAAAAACCAACCCAAAGTCCCGATCTTATAATATTGTTTGATTTAGGCAGGTAAGAACCATATGTGATCATAATACCCCACCCGATACTCATGGAGAAAAAGGCCTGCCCCAAAGCTGCCAGTATTGTTTGGCCGTTTATTTTTGAAAAATCCGGCGTCAGGTAATATTTTATACCTTCACTCGCGCCTTCAAGCGTTACACTGCGTGCGATAACCACAAATACAAGAAGGAAAAGCACAGGCATTAATATCTTTGATGCCTTTTCTATTCCTCCCGATACACCTCCCAATACAATGGTTACGGTAATCACCATAAAGATGGCAAACAAGCCGATCACCATTCCTGGCTGTGCAGCAAAATCAGCGAAGGGAGTCTGGTTGTTAAATAAGGTTTTGAATATAAAACCGATCGTCCATCCTGCGATCACTCCATAATAACTCAATACAAAAAAGCTAACAAGGATGGCCAACAGAGCCCCAAACATCATCCAGAATTTATTAGCGCCTGTTTCTTTAAATGCACCAATAGGGTTTTTACCGGTCAGACGACCTAACCCAATTTCGTTAAACAATAACGGTACGCCAATCAGGACCACACATAAAATATACACAAATACAAAAGCGCCTCCTCCGTTTTGTCCGGTGATATACGGAAATCTCCAGATGTTACCAAGCCCTACAGCCGAACCTGCTGCAGCCATGATAAATCCAAACGATGAGCCCCATTGACCCCTGTCGTTAGAACTTGTACTTCCAGCCATAATAAATTGATTTTGATTAAATTAAGGATTAAATGATAAATAAATTGCAACGACAAAATACTATAAGTCTCCAAGATTAGTACAATTTATTCAATATTACCAAAATTATTTATTGATTAATAACTTCTACCTGTGAAGCAATTATTTCAATCCCTTCTTTAAATGAATGCGGTTCATAACCAAGCTTTTTTCTTGCTTTCTCAATCACAAATCCCGTTTTCATGGGTCTTTCAGCCGGTTGTTTAAAAATGGTGGAATCAACTTCTTCAATAAGGTTCTTGTCCAACCCAAAAAACTCAGCGGTATAACATGCCATCTGGTAAGGCGTCAGAAAATCTTTACCCGATATATTGAAAACCCCTCCTGCTTTTTTTACAGCAATCAGGTAGCAACCCATAGCAAGGTCTTCGGCCAGCGTAGGAGTACGCCACTGATCATTTACTAACTTAATTTTCTTATTCTGACGGAGGTTGTCCCGCACCCATAGAATAATGTTTGACCGGCTCATATCGTGAACTACACCATAAACCAACACGGTCCGAGCAATTGCCCACGAAAGCCTGCTCGTTTTAATAACATTTTCAGCTTCAAGCTTCGTGGTGCCATAATAATTTACCGGACTGGCGGATTCATCCTCGGTCAGTGGTCCATGTCTGCCGTCAAAGATAAAATCAGTGGACAGGTGTACTATAAATGTATTGTGCAACCCACATGCTTCAGAAAGGATCTCTACTGATCTTACATTGACCTCATGGCATTCCTCCTGATTAAGCTCGCATTGATCCACGTTTGTCATGGCCGCCGTATTAATCAGTATCTCCGGTTTAAACTCATCAAAGACCGCCGCTACATTTACAGGATCACATACATCCAGCTTTGCATACTGTGCATCTAAACCAAACCTCTTCGGTCCGCGGCCGGTTGCAAGCAGATCATGCTTATGTTCCTTGAGAAACAATGGTACAAGTTTCTGCCCAAGCAGACCGTTAGCTCCTGTTAGCAAAACCCTCATTATTTCTTCACAGGATAAGCATAACCGTAAAGCTTGGTGATCTTCTTTTTTGGTAATTCTTCAACCATAATGGTCATAAATATATCTTCGAAAGGCCGACTGGCTCCATTAACAGGTTGCATGGCAATGGAATCAATCACTTCCAATCCTTCCACAACCTGACCATAAACCGTGTATTCCCAGTCCAGATGAGGCGCTCCACCAACTGTTTCGTAAGCTGCATATTGTTTTTCTGAATAGGCTTTCTTTAGTATTTTACCGAATTCCGATTCGATAACACCCAACGATTCGTACATTATTTTTTTCACGCCTTGGTTGTCATTGGCTTTCTGCAGCTCCATCAGCTTATCAAGTATATTGCGATACTTACCTTGCTGGAAAAGTTGATTTAGCCGCGACACCAGTAGGTTATAATAGACATCCTCATTGATCTGCTTAAGTTCCGATTTCGGATATTTTCTGCCATGCACAATATAGAACTGGGTGCCGGATTTCTTTTCCGGATTCACATTATCGGGAGTTCGTGCCCCTGCCAGCATTCCTTTGGTATGAATCAGATTACGCCTGAATTCAGGAGCGATCAACGTATTTACCTGCTCTTCGATGCCGGGCTTCCTATTCACATCCCCACCCTGGATCATGAATCCCTGCATCACCCTGTGAAAAACGGTGCTGTCGTAAGCGCCGCTTTTTGCCATCTCAAGAAACGTTTCTTTATGCTCAGGTGTTTCATCGAAGAGTATCACTTTCATATCCCCGTATCTGGTTGAAATGGTGATTACATGGTCTTTATCAGCACAGCTGCTGATCAGCCCGGTTACGACAAGAAGAAACACTGTTTTCAGTATTGATTTCATAATATTAGATAGCTCATATAATAATAATGAATAACGAATTAATTATTGAAAATACGGGATATTGAAACCGATAGATTGAGAAATTTAATTTTTGCGTTTGCATTTCTTTCAAGATGGTAAATAGAGGTGTTGATTTTCTCGTATATCATAATAATTTTATTTTCGCTCAATATCTTACTGAATTTTTGAACAAACTTTTTTTCTTCTCCTTCCAATCTGCAGAGCGAGTCCGCAGCCATTGTTACCAGGCTTTCACGCAACATGTTTATACCATACTGTAATACACTTTTACGGGCCACTTTATTCATGGCATGAAATTCATCGGCAAATTGTACCAGCTGCCCCAGGTCTTTGGCAAAACACAGACGCATCCATTCTCTAAACCAATCATGTGTATCGTCTTCAATATTTTGGGAAAGGAAAAGCGCATTATGCAGATCGCCGTCAGCTAGATTCGACAACTGCGCAGCCTGCACTTCGTCAAGCCCGAGCTTTTCAGTCAGGTATAGTTTAATTTCATTATCGGAAAACTTGCGTACAAATACATATTGCATGCGGGATGTAATGGTAGAAAGAAGGCTGTCAGGATGATTTGAAACCAGCAGGAAAACCGTACGCCCTGGTGGCTCCTCGAGTATTTTCAACAATGCATTAGCCCCTTCCTTGCGCATCAGTTCCGGAAGCCAGATAATTTCAATTTTATAATTCTCTTCAAATGCCATCAACGACAAATCTCTTATCACTTCGCGGCTCTCTTCTACAGATATAAATGCCTGTTTATCCTGGCCTCCGAAAGCTTCGGTCCACTCTTCAACCGTACCATACGGATTATCTGTAATAAATTGTCTCCACTCCTTCAGGAATACCCTGCTTCGCGCATCCTTACTCACCACTGTTTTGGTACCGCAAACCGGAAAAACAAAATGAATATCGGGATGAATATGTTTGAGTGATTTGGAGCAAGGTGCACACCTTCCACAGGGTCCATCGGGTTGCCGGTTTTCACAATTTAGATAGGTGGCAAATGCAATGGCCATAGCAAGATTCGGGCATCCAGGCTGCCCGGCAAAAAGCTGAGCATGCGCAACCTGGTTTTGATCTGCAGCGGAAATAAGCTGGTCTTTCAGCTCCTGTAATCCCGGTATATCTTTAAATAACATTGAAAAAACTAATATTTTCGGAATTCACGTGTAGTTTCAAAGATATAGGAAAGAATTTTTCTGTCCTCATCGGTCAAGGCAATGTGACGCCGCTCCATCACCCTTTCGGCAATTTCAAAAAACTTTGGCAACTCGAATGATCTAAATCCTGAAGGCCCACCCCAACTGAAAGAGGGAATAAAATTTCGTGGAAAACCCGAACCAAATATATTGGCTCCAACTCCGACAACCGTACCGGTATTGAACATGGTATTGATCCCGCATTTGGTATGGTCGCCCATGATAAGTCCGCAAAACTGCAATCCTGTATTTACGAATCGCTGTGAAGTGTAATCCCAGAGTCTGACCTCGGAATAATTATTTTTCAGGTTACTATTGTTGGTATCGGCCCCGATATTACACCATTCACCGATTACCGCATTTCCCAGGAATCCTTCATGGCCCTTGTTGCTGTAGCCGAATATCACGACATTGTTTATCTCTCCACCTGCGCGCGAGTACGGGCCGATGGTTGTAGCCGGCCGGATTTTCGCATTCATGTTAACATGCGACCCCTCACAGATAGCAACCGGGCCACGCAATACGGCTCCCTCCTGGATCAGCGCGTTTTTGCCAATATATACCGGACCTCCTTCGGCATTAATGATCGAAGCTTTTATGGACACTCCTTCTTCCAGAAAAATATGCTCATTTCCATAGGTCATTGTATAGGGATCTTCAATTGGCGCAGATTTACGATCTCGGGTAAGTAATTTAAAATCCAACCGGATCTGTTCGTCATTTTCATTGAATATCTTCCACAAGCGATCAATGACTGTAATTTTACCGGCATACTCCGTTTGTTGTTTCCATGTATGCAGAAAAGGATATGTCGTGCTGATTTCTTTACTAGTTCTTCCGGCTATTAGTTTGCCTTCGCTAAACAGCGCCTGCCCTTTTTCCAACCCTTTCACTGCCTTCAGCAAATCTTCAGAGGGGCAAACGGCCCCGTTAATCAGAATATTTTCATGTGTGTTTATGATACTAAATTTACCGCTCAGATAATTATCGGTAAGAAATGAGCCTTTTAGATTTAAATAACGCTCCCATTTTTCGGCAATCGTAAGTATTCCTACCCGGACAAGGGATACAGGCCTGGTAAAAGTGAGTGGAAGCAGATGCGGCCTGGCTTCCGGATCGTCAAAAAGGATAAGGTTCATGAAGTAAAAATAAATAAGTCTCCCGGATAACCATCAGAGAGACTTATCGAAGTTACCAATAATTTCTTTACTTATCTTTCCGGTATCTTCTGTTAAATTTCTCAACACGCCCTGCGGTATCGACAAATATTTTCTTACCTGTGTAGAATGGGTGCGAAGCTGAGCTTATTTCGATCTTAATCAGCGGATACTCATTACCGTCTTCCCACTTTATTTTTTCTTCTGAGTTCATAGTAGAACGCGTAAGAAACATAAAATCACTCTGTATGTCCTGAAAGACCACCTGATTGTATTCCGGATGGATATCTTTTTTCATTTTTACTCCTTTTAATCGTAGATTTTTAATACGAGGCACAAAGGTAGATAAAATAACATTTTTTACAAAGTAACTTTTGGTAATAGTAATTCAACCCTGAATTTCCAGGAATATCCCAGTCATAATAGGGGTGGATCTTTTTTGGCTCATGCTCACCCATCAATCTATGAAGGGATGCCAGCCCTACTCTGCCTTAAACCATGTGTCCTACCCTGATATCTAGTTTTGTGCGTTGCATGACACAAAATCGCTTAAAGACCATATCTTCCCCTGGTCGTATGTTCGCCTACGATCAGTTGCAAGGCACAACTCCTTTTTCCTGACTG
Organism: Bacteroidota bacterium; assembly: GCA_022571715.1. GTDB lineage: Bacteria > Bacteroidota > Bacteroidia > Cytophagales > Cyclobacteriaceae > SZUA-230. The sequence continues at coordinate 22,767 of JACZXH010000027.1, forward strand.
CACCGCCTGTAACTGGCACGGAAGTTACTTCCGTATCAATAATAATGAAACTCGCTTCACTCTGACAGACCGTTCTTCTTTTTTAATCCAGTATATGTTACGTAATAGAACGATTTGCGCTCCGCTAAAAGAGCACCAGGGCGCCTCATTTTAAAGAGTGTACTATTCATGAAATTCTTCCAAGAGGCGTTCCAGGTGAGACTATTCATTCACCTGGAAGATACGGTCATCGTCTTCGAAGAACCGGACGATCTGATTTACAGATGCCACACCGGAATTAATATTTGCTTCGGCTGTCTGTGCACCCATTTTTTTAGAAGTAAACAGGGTTCTTTTACTACACTTCTTGTTAATTTCATCCGTACAATCGGGCTTAATATCGGATGCATAAAGAAACCGGGGGCTGTCCTCCATCCATTTCAGCAATCCTTCCTCATCAATCAGTTCTTTTCGTGCCGTATTAATTAATAAAGCCCCGTCTTTGGTTTTTGACAACAGCTTGTAATCAATGCATTTGATGGTCTCTTCATTTGCAGGAATATTGATTGAAATAAAATCGCATGTGCTGTACAATTCTTCAGCGCTTTTGCAATAATTTACGCCATCCTGTTCCACAACGGCTTTTGAAAGGTAGAGGTCATACGCGTACGTTTTCATGCTAAAACCTTTGGCAATAATTGCCATGCACTTACCTATGTTTCCATAGCCGTGCATTCCTATACGCTTGTTTTTAAGCTCCGTACCAGGTGTGCCATCATACTTGTTTCGTATCAGTCCCAGCATCATACCAAATGCAAGTTCCGCCACGGCATTGGCATTCTGCCCGGGTGTATTCATCACCACAATTCCCTTTTCTGACGCCTTGTCCAGGTCAATATTATCAAATCCTGATCCAGCCCGGACAATGATTTTCAGATTTTTTGAGGCGCCAATCACTTCGGCTGTCACCTTATCACTTCTGACAATAAGTGCATCCACCATTTCAACTGCTTTCAGCAGGGTGGATTTATCGTTATATGCTTCAAGCAGTTCGAGGTGATATCCGGCCGCATTTTCTATGATTTTTCTGATCTTAACGATGGCCTCTCCGGCAAAAGGTTTTTCAGTGGCGATTAATATGGTCTTACTCATGATTCTTTATTACGCATTTTCAGAATCAAATTTTTTAATAAAGGCGGCAAGTTTCATGCATCCTTCCAATGGCATGGCATTATAAATACTTGCCCGCATGCCTCCCACACTCCGGTGGCCTTTTAGTGTCAGCAAACCATTTTGTTCTGCTTCGCTAAGAAACCTGCTGTTGATTTCTTCTGAATCGGCGAAAAAAGGAATATTCATAAGTGAACGGTCTTTTTCGCTGGCAACATGTGCACAGAATATTTTCGAATTATCAATTGCTTCATACACCATCTTTGCTTTCTCCCTGTTTACTTTCTCCATCGCTTCAACTCCACCCTGTTTTTTCAAAAATTCAAAAACTAGTTTTGCAATATATATCGCATACGTAGGTGGTGTATTAAATAAGGAATTATTATCCGCATATTTTTTATAATCCAGCATGGAAGGGAGATTAGCATTTTTCCCAATCATATCATCCCTGACAATAACAACAGTAACTCCGGCAGGCCCTATGTTTTTCTGAGCGCCGGCATAAATCAATGCGTAGTCCCTGACATCAATAACTTCTGACAATATGCCGGAGGACATATCCGTAATAAGCGGAATATCCGTATCAGGAAGAGCGGTAAACCTGGTGCCATAAATAGTATTGTTGAACGTAATATGAATAAAGGCTGCATCTTTCCTGATTTCATACGGATCGATAACAGGAATATAGGAAAATGTTTTGTCCGAAGAATCGGCCACCACCTTAACATCGCCCAACTTTTTAGCTTCTGCAATGGCTTTTTTAGACCATGCCCCGGTATTTACATAGTCCATCTTTTTTGATTCGTTCATCAGATTCATCGGGGCCATCAAAAACTGCATAGTGGCTCCTCCCTGTAAAAAAAGAATCCGGTAATTATCCGGAATATGCATCAGTTCACGAAGCAAGCGCTGCGCATCATCCATTATTTCACTAAACCATACGGATCTGTGGCTCAGTTCCATCACTGACATTCCCGAACCTTTATAGTCCAGCATTTCGCTTGCCGCTTTTGCCAGCACCTGCTCCGGAAGCATGGCTGGGCCCGGAGAAAAATTGTACACTCTGTTGGTCATTTGTTTGCTTTTTTTGTTTGGATTGCCTGCTTTTTTTTGAAGGTTCAAATCTAATTCAGGCAAATGAATTATTGGCAGTTTGGAAGATGAAATGATGCCTACAAGTTAAATTAAATTCTACTAATGGACCAGTATATGAAATACCGAATGTCAATCCACTGCGTGATTTTACTAATTGGCTTGTCCCCCTTCATCGGAGAAAGTTTCCCATAGAGATGGCAATGCAAAGGGGTGGGTTTTTCAAAGTTAAAGAGTTAAGTATTAAAAAAGTACTGGATTTACCAGAATCCGTGGCTTTTAATTGCTTCTTCATTTTCTTTTGCCTGCCCACCCGCCTGCCTTAGTGCCTAAGTACGGCCGGCAGGAAAGAAAACGAAGCAAAATGCCAAAGGCATCCCTTTGGGAGAAAAGGGCACCACGGTCAAAGACACATTTCCCCGCTAAACGCACAAGCCAATCCTTCGCAAAAATGTCTTAACAGATCGTCGAAGGTTTACAGCACGACAAGGAGTGACATTTTTGAAGGCTTGCCTGCCCGCAAACCCTCCATGTGTCCACGTTGACCGTGGACGATCCACCGCACATATTACAACTTATTACAGAACCACATTATGCAAATTACTTTTTAGAAACTTTGCTAAAGTTATCTGAATTTCGACTCGATCACTTACGCTGATTGTTATACAAACAGTTCATTTTTACTAAGTTGAAAGGATTTATGGGGGTATGTGGATAACTGATCTCACTTCAATTTCCTGTCCCGGCTAAACACCAGGTTCTTATTTTTATCAATCAGGCGGGCAAAAAAGGCATAACCACCGAAATTATTTTCTATTTTCAAAAGCAGTTTGTTCCAGCCTTTCTTCAGATTCAGTGGTATTTCTTCGTCATCAGGAGCAGCAATCCTGACTTCCAGAAACCGGTACAGTTGCTCATCGTTCAGAAATACTTTTGAGCCGTCGTCGCTACTGAATAGTAAGGGTACGGTTTGCTCTTCCGGTGAATAGATGTAGGTAAGGGCATAACATACTACAAACTCATTCGGATCGTACATGCGCCACAAACCCATGCCGTACCCCCCTTCACGTCCATCTACTTTTTGCCATTTTATCTGCTGATTTTCAGCACCTGTATAGGATTTGTCGAGCTTAATTTCGTATTCGGGAGCATAAATGGAATCAAGTCCCAGTCGAACATAATCGGATTCCCTCGGATTTGGAAAAGGGCCGATCATGTACCATTCCGGTATATAATTCCTGTCAGGTATCAGTACAAATGCATCCAGGCCGATATCGAAACCGGTGGAATGACTATTTTTTCCGGTAACCTTTATCTGAAGTTCAATTTCTTCTTCATCAACAGCTATATCAGTGATCCGGAATGCCTTTGCAGGCATCACAGATTCACTATATCCGTCGAAAATGGCTTTTCTGATTCCATTTGAATATATCTCATACATTCCATACTCCGGCCCTTTGGTGCCATATACATCCATATGGTAATTCGATTCTCTCAGGTCTGAAAGCGTGAGTGTAAATTCACTTCCTTCGTTTCCTTCCATTTTCAACTGAGCCAGGCCTGACCAATCCGGGCCAAAATCGCTCATATCTTCCACCCGGTGTTTCCCGCTGACAACGGCATCTTCTGCTTCCCGTGCCCCATCCGGTACCGGACGCCGGAGGGGAATACGGAGACTGGGCTTCAGTATCGTATTCCAGGCTTTGTGTGGCTCCGTCTGATACCAGAATGCCGTAGATGTAAAATCAATAACCTGTTCATTGGCATGCCCGTGTTCGTAGGTGACTTTTATTGATTTTTGAAAGGGGATCGCGTCAGGAATATGATGCCGGTAAGCGGCTACCCTGCCGGTAGCATCATCTTTCAGGATCAGTCCGTGAAAATCAGCGCTGAATTCCCCGTTTTTAAAATACCAGCCGCTGGTAAAATAATCTTCCATTCCGGTACCGTAAACGGAAGGCTCGCTCTCACCGTCCACATAGATCATTTCATCGCCTTCGAGGTAAAACAAGCTGCCACTATACGGCTGGCCATTAAAATTCAGGCCCACAAACTGTCCGCGCCCTTCCGCTTCAAGAGCCACATAATTATGATCATAATCCGTGCGAAGATCCCGGTTCCACCTGGCATGGAAATACCCAACATCTTCGTGCAAGGGGTCTTCAAACTGATAAACGTTGATCTGGTAATAAAATGCAAATACCTCCTCCCCTGTGTCATTTACAACTTCGATACGGGCATTCTTATTGAAAGGCATGGGAAAATAGCAGTAATACCCACCGGATGACATTCCGATGTATCGTGAAGTGAAATGTTTGTATTCAAAACCGTTACCAAAAAAATCACCTACCGGAACCTCAACAGAAGGATGGTCTTCATCGTCCCAGTACATCCGGAATAAAATACGGCGCAGAAAATACGGATCACGGGAGTCGATCGTAATCCATATCCGGGTGATCATGCCCGGGCCTTTGATGTTGAGAATTTCTGCCGTGTCGCCCACATGAATATTTATCCGGTCATTGTTGCCCCCCGTGGTATCATGGCTGGATACCTGCACCATCTTGCCGCCGCGAATCACGGGCAACATGGACTGATCGAGGTAGGCAGTCAGGTCAACCGTCTTTTTCTCACATGAAAAGGATATCAGGCTAATAACAGAACAGAGCATAAGTAAATTACACTTCATATTCATAAAAGATTTAAGAATTAATGCCACCCACATAGATACAGTAAGAGAATAGTTATTACCATAGTATTTACAAATAATTTTTTAACATGCTGCACTTGATATAACTGTTTTTTGTCGGCCAACGTTAAACCCGGAATTGCAGCTGTAGGTGTCGGTGTCCGAATTGAGTCTCTCGGTACAGAAATTGAGTCTCTTGGTACCGAAATTGAGTCTCCCGGTGTCGAAATTGAGTCTCGTAGTACCGAAATTGAGTCTGGCGGTGTCCAAATTGAGTCTGGCGGTGTCCAAATTGAGTCTGGAGGTGCTTGAATTGAGTCTTAAGGTGCTTGAATTGAGTCTTGAGGTGCTTGAATTGAGTCTGGCGGTGTCAAATTGATTCTGGCGGTGCTTAAATCGGGTCTGGCAGTCGTTGAATTGGGCCTGGCAAAGGAAATACTATATTCTTTCAGTATTAAAGAATCGACCGACTATCAAGTAATCAAAAAATTCATTGACATTTTTCGAAATATTATTGTGCTATTCTGGTATATAACAATCGATTATATCTTTCCTTTTATTGTTGGCAAATCGTTTTTTATACTTGAACCTTAAAAAGTAAATTGTAAATCGTCGAGGGTATGCAAAAGTCCGTAGTGCTTACAAGCAATGTAATGGAAAACATTAGGCCTCCAGATACATATCCTGCGATTGTAAGACCTACGTAAAACAAATAAATGTGGATACCTATCCAAATTGTAGCTATTGTACAAGCAAATTTCAACTGTTTTGAACGAGGGGGTAATTTGGGTTTATTTACTACACCTCTCAAAAGGTGATTATAAATATTATCAAATGGATGGTAGGGAAGAATCACACCAAATAGTGATATAATCATCAGTGTAGCAAGAATTGGGATATTAGCTGTTGTTACACCGATTAATAAAATAATGCTACAAATGATATATGCAAACCTGTTACCGAAAGCAAGTTCGGAAAGATTCGCATCAGAATAATTGCAATAGCCTTGAGCCTTTATACGGTTTATTCTGGAAGAAGAAATCAGTGTTGGACTCTCATAATAACATGTTTTTCTTTTTATGTTTGCCACCGAATTAATTACTTGGTATAATATTCTGATTTACTTTAAATAAATTATTTGGATCATATTGTTTTTTTATTCTGGTTAATCGGTTGTAATTATACTTATAACTCGCTTGTACACGTTCTTGCCCTTCATCCATCATAAAGTTAGAATACGCTCCTCCTGATGAATATGGATGTAACGCTTCCCAATAATCTTTACACCATTTTGTGATTTTATCTGCATTTGCCGGATCTGCATCTACGCCAATAATTACACCAGCATATTTTGCATCACGATATGCCCAAGGCGTATCTTCCGCTCCAACTCTACTTGCTGCTCCACTAATTGGATATAAATGCATTTGGGAAAGAGGAGTTGGTATATTAGAACCGAATTTTAAATGTTGTGTTCTTATTTCTGGTCCTAATTCATTAAAAAAGTCTGCGCGCCAATACCATTGCAATCCTGGAGGAAATAAACCGTCAAATAATGTTTGTATGGCTGGATAAGGCATTTCGCCTACATGTTCAAATAAAGGATTCATTGATAAAATCGGCTTGAAAACTTCTTTTGCTTTATTCATGTCTCCCGTATAACACCATACGATTCCACAGAAATGCTTATTGTGTAAATGCTCCGGAAATGGTGCTCCAGGAATAATCATAGTTGCGATAAAACCATTCAATTCATCTGGAGCATCATTTAAAAACTCATGATACCATTCCATTATTTCTTCTGTTTTTTCAATTGGCCACAAGGTTGGACCTCCAAAAACAGTTTTTACATCATGGGCTTGAAACTTAAAGGAGGTTACAATTCCAAAGTTTCCACCACCACCGCGAATAGCCCAAAACAAATCACTATTTTGATTTGCACTTACCGTTACAAAAGAACCGTCTGCCAAAACCATATCTGCTTCTAACAAGTTATCTATAGTAAGTCCGTATTTTCTTGATAAATATCCAACTCCACCGCCAAGTGTTAAACCTCCAACTCCTGTTGTAGAAATTATTCCTGCAGGAACTGCCAATCCGAAAGCATGTGTTGCATGGTCCACTTCTCCCCATATATTTCCACCACCAACTCTTACGGTTTTATTGGCAACATCTACACGTACAAACTTGAGACCAGATAAATCGATAACTAAACCATCATCACACAAGCCCAATCCACCTCCGTTATGACCGCCACCTCTTACAGCAACTAACAAGGCATTTTCTCTGCCAAAATTTACAGAAGCCATAACATCTGCAACATCTGCGCACATCACAATCATTCCTGGATGTTTGTTTATCATTTCATTGTACGCTTTTCGTGTTTCATTATAGTTAGCATCTGATGGCATCACTATTTCACCTTTCAATTGTGAGGCAAACTCTTCGATTTTTGAAGTGTTTAAATCCTTTACTATTTTAGACATTGTTTTTTAGTTTTAATTAATTTACTCCAAAATTAGATATGAATACACACATGCTATTCTATATTTCATTCAAAAAACAATAATTTTAATTCATGGAGAATTTAGAAGATATTGTGAAGTAGATTCTTCTAATTATGTATTACTCACACTCTGTCTAATGTAAGTTGAAGGAAGAACACCAAAAGTTTCCTGAAAACATTTTGAAAAGTAAGCAGGACTATTAAAACCCGTATCATATGCAATTTTAGAAATATTTCCAATTTGTTTGTTTAATAGTTTAAGTGCCCTATTTAACCTATATTCTTTTATAAAAATATTAGGTGACTTGCCTGTTAGCGAAATCATGTTTCGATATAGTTGTGATTTGCTATATCCTAAATCCCTGCTAAAATCATCAACATTTAAAGTTGTACTACTCCATTCTCTCTCGGTATAATCCATCAAAATGTGTAGAAATTTCTCATCAGTTGGATTAAGCACATAAACAAATTTCTCATCAATAGAAATATTCAAATTCTCGTTTTCATACAAATCTTTAACTTCAGATGATACGACGATTTGCCCTTTAACAATATCGCATAAACGTTCAGCTATTTTTATGGTATCTTCAAAAATCCCCTCTTTTTCAGTTACTGGCGCACCAGCACTTAAGCCTATGCTTAATTTTATATCAGAATCATAAGTGTTATTGATCGTCTGTTTAAGTTTTGTTTGAATTTCTATAGCACATAATACGGCGTTTGTAACGGAATCAAATGAAGTTAAAAAGTAATCTAATTTTTGTTTAACAATGCTTCCCTTATATTTATTTAATGTTTTAACAATAGATTTGTTATGATTATAAATAACTAAATTTAATTGTTTTGATGCTGAATTTATTAATGATAATCTTTTTATTCCTGTTACTATTACTGTTCTAAAAGCCGGATCATTAATAATGTTGAATTCTGTGTTTTGTGATTTTTGAGGGTCTTCAATGCGACCTAAAAATGATTCTACTATATCATCATCTACTTCAATTATTCTATTAGGAACTTCGCCATGTGCTTTATCATGCATCTCTTTAATTGCATCTTTATTAGGTGCTTCAATTAAACAAAAAGCTGTTTTTCTTTTGCTGTCAAACCAATAAGTTAATCCTCTACAATTAAACTTATGCTGTATTTTTAAATCTTCTTGATGTAATTGTGCCACATTTTCAGCAGTTACTTCCTCTGAAACATCGTGACGATCCATGTATATTGGCATAACTTAAAATTTTACTTCCGATTTTTTTGGCTTCGGATATCCCCGTTTTTTTTTCTGGTCTCCATTTTAATTATTCATTTTTTGCATTGCAGCTTTTTTACCTTGCTCATAACGAATGTGCAATGGGCATTCTATGCTCCTTATCTACATTATGAATACCCGTTTTGACCTTAAATATAGCATAAATTTGTTTTTTATCCATTGCTGATTGTAGTATGAATTTCCTTTTATACATCTGCTAAATGGTTATAAAATGCTTTGTACATTATTCATATTGGCATGGGTTACATGCGTGTAAATTTCAGTGGTCTTACTTTAGTTGTGGCCTAATAATTCCTGAATATACCTCAGGTTGGTTCCTCGTTCTTATAAGTGCGAAGCAAATGAATGGCGTAGAGTAAGTACGGTCGCTGCTTTCTGAACTTCTGCAGCCATATTGGCCTGTGTGTATTTTTCCCGAATACTCAATTCATTGTACGGGTGTTGATATGGACCTTCATTCAGCCACGTTCCAGGCCGGTAAATCTTAGCGCTGTATTGGCAGTTATTCTCCTTCTTCCTTTGATGATCTCACATATTCTGGTTTGAGGCAGAAAAGTATTTTTTGCTAATCTGTAGTCAGAAATAGGGAGCTGATTGAGAAATTCTTCGAGTAAAATTTCTCCTTGATGTATGTTACGTAATGTTTTCATAGTGTTATTGTTAACTGCTGAATTTACAGGAAAAAATTCCTGACTGATGTTCCATACATAACATAAATATTTAGGTGCTGTTACACTTGTACGTCTCTGGTGGAAACTGCACCAGTCGGGAGATCTTACCAGTCCAGAAAAGTTTCCAATTTAAGCGGTACATCCATGTGCTCAACAATGAGTTCAAATCTTCGTTGCTCTTCTGTCTTAAATTTTTCCTGATCGGGATAAAGTTTCTTGATTATCTCTTTAGAAAATTCATCGCTATGGGCAGCCTCGAAGTCCTTGAAAACGATGGTAAACCGAAAATCCCAGCGGGATGATTCTCCCGTATGATATAAGGGATAGACTGCCGAAAAGTTAATTATCTCACCTCGATCTTTCAATTCAGTCAAGATGGGGTAGTGGTTCTTTTTGTAGAGTTGCAAAAATTCATCAAAATAACCCCACTTAATTTTATAATAGTAATCTACGGTGTATCCTTCTTTATCCTGGGAAAGGCAGGGTTCAGTTGAGGCTATTAAATAAAACCCAACTAAAAGAAAAAACAGGAGAAGTTGTGGCTTATTTTTCATGATAGCGATGTTTAGTTCTTGCTTATATCGAGTTACTAAATTACGCCGTTGGCTCTTTCTTTGCAATTCCACTGAGGTACGATTAAACCCAAAATTCAAAACGGATTTGATAAACAGGGGGCTAAACCACACCGCCGCTTAATCCTGTAGTGGTTGACCGGGCACGCGGCAACCAGAAACTTTTCAGGTAATACATATTTATTGATACACATCCCATAACATCCGGTTTATGATCCCCGCCCAGATGTACGTACGGTGATAGCCCGCCCAACGGAAAAGCTAAGAGGCGGGGCGGGTTCCCAAACAACTTAAGCTTCCAATCCACGATAAAGGTAATGATTTATTGATTATTTTCAGGATACCACTTACCTGCCATACCTGCATAGCGAATGCTGGCAAATGTTACTTCTCTTTATTTTCTTTTCTTCTCCTTATATCGAGCATTTGACTTGTTGTCAGTATGCGCTTGTAATTTTTATTTCTCAGTCCTTTGAGTAATTTTTTATCGCCAGTCCATAACTGTCCACGCAGATAATTGTTTAGTGCAACAAATGCAGTGTCTTTAGTGTCAATGTCTTGTAAAAGTTTTTGTACTCTATTCCATGTTCTTGAGGGAATTTGTTCTTCCGATATGAAGTGTATGTATTTTGTCACGAAATATTCTGATTCTACAAGTTCAGAGTCTGACAGTTTTGAAATCTTTTTCAACTTGTAGCGATTCTTTTGTATTTCGTGCCACAGAAAACCAGGTGCATAAAAGTCAAATACTTTTTCCGAGTTTAGCAAAAGGTCTCCGAGTGTTCCTGAAGTATTTACGATGGCACTGAAAACGATGTTGGTGTCAACAATAATCTTCACTCAATAAATCTTTTTTTATTTTTCTCCCACCATTCTTTGTTAACTTCTCTTGCAAGTTTGTCGACATCCTTCTGTTTAGCCTTGCTTTTTGAAGTCACTTCTTTATATCTCAGAAAGTCAAGAAGTCTTTGTACACCTTTTGTGTCAACGGAGGAAGGAAACCTTATGATTATCTCTTTATCTGTTCGTTCAATTAGCATGGTTTTACTTTTTTTAAAGATACGGAATTTTAGGCCAATGGTTTACGTGTCTTGCAATAGTTGCCAGCAGCGGTTGCGCTAAAATGAGTTGCATAGTGAAGCGGAGCAATTCATTTTAGCGGCTTGTTGTGCGTTCGTTTTTTTTCATTATCATCTTTCAAAATGAAATTTTCTGAAATTCTCTGCGCCTAAAAAAGCAAATTTCTTTTCGAATAACCCAGCAAGCTTTTGATTTGCAGTCGCAAAAACTACTTGTCGGTTTTCACGAATGATCATTTCTCGCAAATAATCAAGGAAAGCCAAAATGTTCAAATCATCAGTATAAGTAACAGGCTCATCAAATAGAATGAGTTTTGGTCCATTCTTCAGTTTTTTGTTCAATGCTAAGAATATGGAAAGGGCCAATGCACTACGTTGTCCCGCACTTATTTTATTTATTGGAACTTCTGTGCCATCTACGCGCCTTTTCAGTAAAACCGAATTCTGACTTTCACTGAATGTTATTTGAGCGAATTCTTTCGGTGAATGTATGTTTTGAAATATTTCCTGTATTTCTTTTTCATTTTTTTCTATAAAATCGCCCAAAACTTTTGATTCACCATGGTTTTCTAAAATGTCATTGATTACTGCTAACCCATCAGAGATTCTTTTGTATTCCGGTTCTAATGCTTTTATCTTCTCTTCTGATTTTGAGATTATTTGATTAGCTAACTTCAATTCTTTTTGACCAGATAAGGAGCTGTTAACATTCTCATATAGCTTAAACAGTTTGTCTATTTTTTGAGATATATCCGTTATATCTTCGTTCTCTGAAAAACTCAAATAACTACCTAAATCTTTGAAATAGACGTTTCCTTTTTGCAGAAGCTCTATTCGATAGGTTAACTCACGTTCAAACTCTGCAAAGTCAATACTTGGTGCTACTTCTTCAAGAATTTTCTTCAGAGAATTGTTCAACTCCTTGGACGCTTCCTCAGTTTTTTTCATCTCTTCTAATAGGCTTGCATTCTCTTTATCTAACTTAGAAAAGCGTGCTTCGTAATTAGGTTTGTCTTCATAAGTAAATTTGATATCAGGAACAGCATTTTCAAGTTCTTCCTTCAAGCTGTTAAAATCGTCTTCATAAAATCCTTTATCATCCAACTCCTGCCTTAATCGCAACAGTTTTGATTGATCCTCATTTTTTTTATCAAGACCGCTCTTAGATGAGTTAAATATTTTTCCAATTTCCAACAAGTTCAGTTGAAGATATTCAGATTCCAATAGTATTAAAATACCAGATTCGATATGCTGAATATTGGTCATTGTATCATTTGCTTTAGACAGGTCACTGTCAAGTTGAATTAATTGACTGTTGAGTTTATCAATGGCAACATTTTCGTCAACTGCTTTTGCAATATTTGAAACCCTTGTGGACAGTTCATCAAATGAAAACGGTGTCTCACATAGCGGGCATGAATCAGCACTTTCATTAAGCGATAAATATCGTTTTCCATAAGACTTAATTTCTGAAACAACCTGCTGAAGCTTATTCAAATTTTGTTTTAAGTTTTCAATTTGTGTATTAAGTCCCTTACGCTTTTCTGTTAGCTCTTGACGCTTGCTTAATTGTTCTTTTTTAAAGGATTCAAATGAGATCTTCTTCTGAAATATTTTTTGATCTGTAACCTTTTCAAAATATTCTAATGCCCTCGTGTCTTTTTTTATTTTGATTGACAGCGCATTAATCCTATCATTCAGTTTCCATAAATTAAAACTTGATTGATCCAAATAGAATTTCTTAGCAGATTCCAAGGTTTGAAATTGTTTGTTAACAACTTCATAAGTCTTTCTTTTAGCAGTTAGTGTTTCATTTAATTTTTCTAACTGAACTTTATTTTTGTTACAATCTTCTAATGCCTTCTCAAATTTGGCTAACTCATTCTTAATGGCTTGTAAATTCTGTAATTTGACTGTTACTAAAAGCTGATTTAAAGAATTGATAAATGATTGAGACGTTTGATAATTACTTGTAAATCCTGAAAAAGACTCGTTATGAGTTTTGGGTAGTTCTTTTTTCCAATTGATTTCCTTAGAATAAGAAATAAACGCATTTAAGCTTTCTTCAGGTGTTGAAGTTATTTTGGTGTTCTCTAAAATCTCTCTACTCTTCTTTATATAATCCTTCTCCTCTTTTATTTGATTTTCTCTAATTCTATATTCACTATTAAGCCTATCGCTGAATCCAGTTAGTCTTTTTTGAATTCGGTTAAATTCTGTTCCAAGTGCTATTGAGGACATGTATTTAGTTAAATCATCAACACTTGAACCATGGTGTAATCTATAGGCAGCATCTGAATCGTAAAAGTTGTACTTATTGAACGCTCTATAAAGTTCATTCCCTGTTTTGTACGCACTTGAATACCATACTTTATCTCGTTCTCTATATTTTGCATTATCTTGTGGCGTATAATTATCATTGAATTCATCATTATACAATGCCTCAATACTGCCATAATTCTCGTTGAAAGAAGGATCCCTATTACTTTTTCCTGTAATCACTAACTCAATGGACTCTAAAAAGGATGTTTTTCCTGTACCGTTAACCCCAGTAACCAAATTCACCTGCCCTAAACTGAAATCCCTTTGCAGAGGGTATATTCTATAACCATCGTTTAGCCTAAGAGAGTAAATTTTATTAATGATTAAATCCTGATTTATCTCGATCTGATCGTTATCCTCTTCAACATCTTTTATCACATCATTCGATAAAAACCTGGGAATTGCGTGTGCATAAGGAGCTTCGGAATAAACTTCATCAAGATCAACATGTCTCAGCTTTTCTTTCCAAACGCTAATTACATCAACGTCTAAAGCTTGCTCCGAATGCTGGTATTCAAAATAATCGTTGAACTCATCAGGAGTGAATACGAATTTCCGAGTATAAATTCCATCCTTTTCTATCCTTAGTTTTACTGCTTCGTCATATTTATCACGCAAAAAAATCAGGTAATAATTCCACTGTAAGTATCCAGGAGTTTTATAGTACTCGCTGGAGATATATTTTTCTTGATAATCTCTAAGGTTTAATGGGAAATCTTTTTCTCCATAATCTATGAAATAAGTGCCCAAATCAAATTGGTTGAATATGTTTTTGCCAATTAGCAAATCAGAGTTTTCCAAAAAGGTGATGTCCTTTAATTTATCAGAGACTAATGTTTTTACAGTTTCTTTATTCATAATCAAGCACTCATTATTGAGTTCGGATCAACAGTTGAATCGTCATTTACACTGGGAGGTAACTGCTCACAAGCAGGTTTGATATCAGTTACGTTCTCTTTGTACCAAACGACTACTAACTTTTTTGACTGATCTTCCTTTTCAAATAAGCTTTGCATTTGGCGCAAAGTTTTTAAAGCAGAACCTTCCTCTTTTCGGCCTATGTATGCCACAGTTGCACGATTTTTACCATCAGTAGTAATAAGATTATATTTATAGTTATATCCTCCATCATTGAAAAACATCACTTCACTGCAATTTCCTTTGAACACTTTTAAATTTTCAGGAAACAATGTTTTGTCAGGAATAATAATGTGATTCAAGCAATCTATGCGGTCTATATAACATCTACGGATTTCTTCACTTGATTCATCATACACATAAGTTAGCCTATTAACTGTTTCATTTTCATCTTGAACAAACGTTTCAAGTTTATCTAACCTGTACCACCTCCTATCATCCTTTTTAACGGAAGCTAAACCACAAGAAAGGTTAACGAGTCTTTCTTTATCAATGAAACTGATCTGGTCGTTTAGGAAAGTTGCATTATTGCAATTTAAGCTTTGTAAAAAGTTAATGAATCCATCATCTACTTGTTCAAATTCAGTGAATACTTCATTTTCATTATTCCATTTGAACAAGTTCCTTACTTCAGGCCCGGTCCGCCTTGATAGAGCCCCGGGTATCCCTGAAGAAGCAGGTTTTAGATTTGCTATCAAAAAAACTTCCTCGAAGGGATTAAGATAATAAGCATGATTATTAGCCTTTCTATTTACATAGTAAAGCCCCTTTTGATGGTTACGAACAAACCTTTCTAAATTGTCATAATCAATCTCAGTAGTTTTTAGGACCACTGAAGATTTACTTAATGGCACTAACGCTTCATCCCTTCCTGAAAGTCCTGTCTTCCCTGCCCAATTTAGAGATATTACATCTTTATGCTGATATCGTAAAATCGTCTTCCTAAAATCCCTAAAATATTCATGTGATGGTTCTGGATTCATTTGAGGATTTAAGATGATGTATGGCTGTTCATCCCATCTATAATCCAATTGCCTTTGAAGATCATTTGTAACAGCAAAAGTTGCAGCTTCTGAGCATATATTCGTAAATAGATAAACTGAGTTTTCAGTATTTCTCAAAACATAAACTTCGTTACCCCATATTAATTTATCTCGCTCAATAGGTGTATCCCAAACTCCCATGTGTTGGGTTTTAAATTGTACAAGCACAATTAACTTCTCTGCTTGGTTCACTTGAGCCTTAAATACATAGCAGACAGGATCTAATAAAACACCTCCACCATGGTTAAGTGCTGCCTCGTCAAAATGAATTAAAACATTAGCATTGGCATAGGCTTGCTTGAACGCCCAAATTTCATCAGGTGTTATAGATTCACAGCATAGAGCCCAAAGCTTTGAATTATTCGGCCATTTATCTTGGTTCTGTACTATCCGTTCAACAGAGCACCAGGGACATGAGTATTCAGGAGTAAGAGCTAAAGACACATTTTCAGCTTTCGCGAGTTCAATAAAAGCAGAAAATTTAGCCGAGCAATCTGTTTCATTTCCAAATTTATCGTCACTTACACTAAATACTCCTTTGTGTTGGAATAGTAACATTGTATAATTATTGGTGTCCTTTTCAAGAACCTCAAGATTTAATGCAATATTTTCAATGACGGCATCGATAAATTTAAACTCCATATATATAACCTTTTACAGTATCAACCGATTTAGCTACAATCTTATATTTTAGTTATCTTTATGTCTAGTATAGGTCATTATCTCAAATGACGCACAACGAATGGCTAATAGGAACACTATGCCTTTTAGCCACATTATGGGTTCCTGTTTTTAACTTAAATGTATCGCTAATTTGTATTTTATTATCAATATACTGTATTTTTTTGTTCCGTTTAGCCAATTTCAAAATGGTCTAATGGGCTGCGAATATTTTTCATGCCTGCATGGGTTATATGCGTGTAAATTTCAGTGGATGATTTTAAAAGATTATTTTTTATGTCAATGAGAACAAAAGACCGTCTCCGGCAAATCCTGTAGTGGTTAACCGGACTCGTGGTAATCTGAAACATTTTTCACGATACATCTTTACTTATACACATCCCATAACATCCGGTTTATGATCCCCGCCCAGATGTAGGTACGGTGATAGCCCGCCCAATCTTCATCAGGACTGTAAAACTCCCACAAATTATGATTTTTCTTTAACTGTATGATCATTCCGGCAGCCACCCGGTCGGTCAGCTCTTTTGCTTCATTACTATAGCCATAATGCAAAAGCCCTTTAACGATCAGGTAATTCCATTGCACCCACACCGGGCCGTTCCAGTATCCTTTGTCATTGTAATACGGATCATCCGCCGCCAGAGACGGAATGCCATACTTTCGCCAGAATTTGTCTGGGTCTGTCAGTTTTCGGACAAGGATTTCAGCCTGTTTCCGATCTGCGACACCCGCCCACAGGGGCAAAAACCCTATGATCTCCTCCCGTTTTAGATCATCTTTTGTTTTAAAAGAAAAATCATTGTCTTCTGTGTCAACATGGTAGTAAAATCCCGTTTCGTCATCCCAGAATGTTTCATTGATCAACCGTGACCTTTGCTCCCAGTCATTCCGCCATTTTCCGGCTTCTTCATCCAGGCCCAGGTCGAGCGCCATTTTTTCAAGCGCTTTGGCTTCTGCCACCAGCATACAATTCAGATCGAGTCCCTCGAAGTGAGACGGCCAACCAACTTCATCCCATATTACAACCGACGCATCCCTTACAGACTCCAGTACGGCATGTCCACCCCATTCGCAAAGTCCATCCCCGTCCTTATCCCTGTTTGATACATAGAATTCATAAAATTTACTGCCCGAATTGTACATATCTTTAAGAAACTTGCTGTCGCCTGTGATTTGATACAGTTCCAGATTCTGAAAATTATACCAGGGAGCAGAGGAAGTAAGTTCGTTATTTAATTCAATTATTTCATCCAGGTAGGCGCCTGTCCGGTAATTGATATACCCGTTTTCATATTGCCTTTCGCTAAAAACACGCTGCGAGTTCATGGCGCTTTCAGGATCGAGGAGTGCATACGCGGTCATAGTGAGGCTTTCATGAAAAACCTGACCGCCATGTCCCCAGCCCCAGGTTGGTTCGCGCGAAAATACATAGTAATTGTATGCACTTTTTGCTTCCGGCGGATAAAAAACCTGCCTCATCATGTTAAAAGAACTAAAATAAAGGTATTCCAGATCAGGATTATCAAAAGCAGGAACCGTAACCGATGAAAATAACTGCTCATTTTGTTCAAGATAACTGTTCAGATTATCGTTCATCGCATCCTTCGCCTGGTTGATCAACGCTGATCCCGACCCGTTTTTTCTCCCCACTGTACGTATCAGCCTCAGTTTTTCTGATTGTCCCGGCTCAATATGCACCGTGTTTTTCATGGCGATAATTTTTGAAAAATTTTTTATCCCTGCATATGAAGTTTTGTTTTTCAGATAGCCATCAAATTCAGAAATTTCGACGGTAGTGACTTCCCTTGAGTGCATCCCCAATGTCCCTGAATCGTTATCGATTTCACATATTACATATCCATACCATTTACTTTGTTCTAATCCGTCGTCTGTAAATTCTGTATTCGATACTTCTCCCATCAATGTATATACGCCTTCGTCAGGGTACGTTCGCCTGTAAATTCCAAAAACACGTTCACCTGTTTCCTGCTCCCACGTAAGATGTGCGTTATTTCCCTTCATTGATATTTTCAGATTAGAGGGAGCGGGAAGACCTTTGCGCTTTTTCAAATCAACATCCCTTCGAATGCTTCTTTGTGCCGGATAATTCGCAATGATTATCTCAGAAAAGCCTGACCGGTCTTCTGGTTCATTATACATTTCAAAATGGTAAACATTACCGTTTTCAACAACGCCCAGATTACCCAGTTCAACCCTAAAATAGCCATCTCTGTTAATACTTCCTTCCATATCCTGCCATACCGGGCTGTTTTCGGTAATGATCCGGGAATAATCCTGCTCTTTTACGACCTGTAATTTTGTTTCCGGTGACAAGGCCATATTACGTTCACCATTTTCAAATTTTGAGCGGCCCGTTACCTGAAACTTCCATTCTTTTTCAGGAAATACATAAAAAGGGATTACGGGTGATTCGCCCGATATTGAATTAAAAGCAACCATTTCAGCGGCTCTAACAGATAGCATCAGAATGTTTATTATTGAATCGGCATAAGGAAGATTATGTCCGATGGTCCAGGAATCGGGATACTCCTGGTGGGTAAAATAAAACGTAGAGTCATCTATTATTGTCACCTCGTCAAATGCCCGGTAATCGTTTCGCATAAACAGTACCATGTCAAATTCCATTGGTTCCAAATGATCATTTTCAAGCACTACATCCATTACAGCAGTGTGCGAGCTTTTCACAAGAAATGTGACCTCCACCTTCAATCCTGCTACCGGAAAGTAGTGGTAACGCACCATATCCGGATAGGAAACCGTGATTTCCGGAGCTTTATACATGTCTTCGAGTCTGTATCGCCATTGGCCATCGATTATAAAGCCAATACATATATCGCCTCCGGTATCGGTAGTAAAATCAATGCCTTCCCGGGAATTATAAAAGTGAAATTCATACGCTTCATCCAATACAAATTCCGATCGCTCCATTGCTGCCGCATAGGTGGCGAAGATGGGAGTTTCCGCTCCGGCATTTATATTGGACAGAAAGAAAATATCCTGTCTCGGATTAGAGCAGCCTGAAAGAAAGATTACAGACAGAAACAATAAACTGCAGATCAATTTTTTCACATATTGCATTTCCGAAATATAGAAAATTCCCGGATTCTATTATCATTGTAAAAACATTTATCCTTACTACATGCCCATTAAACCCAAATTACGAACTTTTGATGTGGCTATGATTGTTGTCAGCCTCGTAATCGGCGTGGGCATTTTCCGGACACCAGCCATGGTGGCAAGCGCAGCTTCCCATCCACTCCTGTTTTTTCTGGCCTGGATTCTTGGTGGTCTTGTAAGCATTTGTGGCGCCCTTACCTATGCCGAAATTGGTTCGCGCTACCATGTGCCTGGTGGTTTTTATAAGATATTTTCACATTGTTACCACCCTGCTTATGCGTTCATGGTCAACT
>JACZXH010000028.1 GCA_022571715.1 Bacteroidota bacterium
TTAAGATTTTGAAAATCAGGAAAGTAAAAGGCAAATTACTATTGCAAGTGGATTATTTCTTATCCTTGAAAATGATATTTCCAAGTGATACGTCCACTTCAAAGACGAGTTGGCCGGCTGCGCCTTCCTCATAAAATTCATTTACAAAAACATCCTTTTCGGTTTCCATAAACATTTTGGATATTTTCACCTGGCAAAGAAGCGATTGGTGAATGATCACTTTAACTCCCGTACCTGTACGGGGAACAATTACTTCAAGGTTACCTGCACCAACGCTTGCCCTAATGTAACTGCTGATGTCAGGTTTGCCACTCAGGTCAAGGTAGGCGTTGCCGAAGCCGACTTCGGCGATTATAACTTTTGCATTAGAAAGGGTTCCTTTTCTGATCTTTAGTGAACCCACGTCAACCGTAATATTTAATGTATCCATTATTATAGGGTTGCCTAATCCTGACAGATAACCCACATGAACATCAGCACTGCCGGTATTGATCCTCAAATGTTCAATAGAAAGGCCGGAAAGATCAATATACGCTTCACCAATTCCATAATTCAGATTTAGATCATAAGATTTGTCTTCAGTAAGATAAACCTTCCAGAGGCTTTCGTCGAAATCCTTAGACTTTCTAAACATATTATACGATATGGACTGGCTGAAGCTTTCAGTGGACTTATCTTCGATCTTCAGATCGATGATGCATATATCATCAATAATTTTCTGATCAAAATAATGATTGTATTCATCAATGTCTTTATTGCCATACACACTGAAAAGGTCCGGTTTTTGGGTAGGACCCAGATAGCATGTGCCGGATGAGGAAGAATAGTTTAAAACAACCTTTTTACATCCACCGGTATTACTGACTGCGAAATGTTTTTTGGATTGGGCAAACAGCACTCCTATGCTAAAAATAGCTATTCCCGTCAATACAATATGTCGCCACATGCCAAGATGAACGTAGAAATGCTTACAGGGTTTCAATTTCTCTGAATTAATTGAGAAAAAAATAAAAACACAATATTAAACGCTTATCAAAATTTTAATCCGGAGTGCTCGCGGATTAAAAGAACTCCCGAATTTTTTCAAAAAACCCTTTATCGTTTTTGCCTGGATTTGGTTTGAAATTAGGCGAATTTCTAAGGCCAGACAAAAGTTGTATTTCTTCTTGCGTAAGTTGTTTAGGTGTCCACACATTTATATGTACAAGCTGGTCACCTTTACCATACCCGTTCAGGTCTTTGATTCCTTTTCCCCGCAAACGTAATATTTTACCGCTTTGTGTACCCGGGTCGAGCTTTATTTTTACGGCCCCGCTAATAGTGGGCACTTCAATGCTTGCTCCCAGTGCCACATCGATAAAATTGACATACAAGTCGTGCACTACATTGTTGCCGTCTCGCTTCAGATTAGGATGTTCCATTTCCTCGATAAGAATAAGCAGATCACCGGGAGTGCCTCCTCCAGGCGATTCATTGCCTTTACCTGTCATAGAAAGTTGCATTTTATCCGTTACTCCAGCAGGTATTTTCAGGGTTATTACTTCTTCCAGCGTTTCCAGTCCATCGGGGCTTACACCAGGAGGCCGGTGGTCGATCATCTGACCACTACCATTGCAATATGGACACGTGGTAGTAGAAACCATTTGACCCAGCATGGTATTTACCACTTTTCTTATCTGGCCGGTTCCATGGCACGTTGTGCAGCTTTTAAAGGTAACTCCCTGGGCGGCGACCTTTCGTTTCACCTTTATTTTCTTATCCGTTCCTGTGGCAATTTCTTCGAGCGAGAGGTTGAGCTTAATCCGTAAATCGGATCCTTTCATTCTCAACGAAGCGCCTGATCTACCTCCGCCAAAAAAGTTTTCAAGCGGATTGTGACCGCCGAAAACATCACCAAACTGAGCGAATATATCGTCCATTGACATGTGGTGACCGAATCCACCGCCACCGCCATTTAAACCAGCATGGCCAAACTGGTCATAACGCTGTTTTTTTTCAGGATTGCCAATTATTTCATAGGCCTCTGCTGCTTCTTTGAATTTCTCTTCTGATGTTGGGTCATCCGGATTTTTATCCGGATGATATTTAATGGCAGTCTTCCTGTATGCCTTTTTAATCTCCTCCGGCGATGCAGAAGTGCTAACTCCTAATATTTCGTAAAAGTCTCTTTTTGCCATATAAAAATTAATTACCCGTCACAACCCTGGCGTGACGAATCACTTTATCTCCTAAATAGTACCCTTTTTCAATTGTGTCAATCACCTTTCCTTTAAGTTTCTTTTTTGGTGCAGGGATCTGTGTTAAGGCATCATGCAGATCAGCATCAAACGTAACACCTACTTTTGTGTCCATTGCTTGAAGTCCCTGCAGCTTAAGTGTATTCTGAAATTTTTTGGCGATAAGGATAATACCTTCCTTCACTGCCTTGATGTCCGATTCATTTAAGAAAGCATTTGCCGCTCTTTCAAAGTCATCCACGACAGGCAAAAGCGACAGCATAAGATCCTCATTTGCTGTTTGCATGAGCTCCAGTTTTTCCTTTGCTGTTCTTCTCCTGAAGTTTTCGAATTCTGAATACAATCTCAGATACTTATCTTTCAACTCGTCTAATTCATTCTGCAGCTTTTCCAGTTTATCATTTTCGGATTTTTTCTCCTTCTCAATTTCTTCTGATTCAATAGTGGTTATATCGATAGTTTCAGAGGCTTCTTTCACCTCTTTTTTGGATTTTGATTTCGGACTTTTTTTAGTATGCTCCTTCCTCATTTTTATCAACATTTAAAATCAGTGTATAATGCGGCAATTACTTTGCCAATAAAGTAAATATGACATATTGACATAATTAATTCAGTGCTTTCCACAACATATCTTTCAATTCAGGTATTCCCATCATGGTAACTGACGAGATAAACAATAACTCAACCCCTTCGGGAAGCTCTTTTTTGAGTTCATTCATTAGTTCTTCGTCAAGCAAGTCTGATTTACTGACTGCAAGGATTCTTTTTTTATCTAAAAGCTCCTTGTTGTATTTTTTAAGTTCATTCAGCAACATTTCATACTCTTTTATAATGCTATTTGAATCGACGGGGATAATAAACAATAGTATTGAATTTCGTTCAATGTGTCTTAAAAATCTCAATCCGATACCTTTCCCTTCGGCTGCGCCTTCTATTATACCGGGGATATCCGCCATTATGAATGACTGGTAATCGAAGTAAGACACTACTCCAAGGTTGGGGGTAAGTGTAGTGAAAGGATAGTCTGCAATTTCAGGCTTTGCGGCAGATACCACAGATAACAATGTTGATTTGCCGGCATTAGGAAATCCGACAAGCCCGACATCTGCAAGGATTTGGAGTTCAAGTATAAACCAGCCTTCCTGATGGGATTCACCTGGTTGGGCATACCTCGGAGCCTGATTTGTCGCGGTTTTAAAATGGTGGTTGCCGAGCCCGCCCATTCCTCCGTGCACAAGTATTTTCTTTTGCTCGTCTCCAATGATCTCAAACAGCTTTTCACCTGTCTCCGCATTTTTTGTCACTGTTCCCTGCGGCACCTCCAAAATCACATCTTCGCCTGTGGCTCCTGATCTTTTGCCACCTTCGCCGGGTTTCCCATTTCCGGCAATAACATGTTTCCTGTATTTTAAATGAAGCAATGTCCAGCGTTGCTTATTGCATTTCAGAATAATATGACCGCCCCTGCCACCATCTCCACCATCGGGGCCACCTTTGGGGACAAACTTTTCTCTGCGGAAATGCACTGACCCCGCTCCTCCGGCGCCGGATTTACAATGTATTTTTATATGATCTATGAAATTGGTAGCAGCCATTGGAGAATACAGATTGGCTTAAAACAGGAATTATGGTGTGGAATCAATGGCTTCACAAAGTCTTCCGAATATATCATCAATATTGCCAACACCATAAATTTTATTCAGTTTGCCTGCATCATCATAATATGTGGCCACGGGTAGGGTTTCTTTTTCGTAAACCCGTATCCTTGTCCTGATCTTTTCAATATTCTGATCATCAGTGCGTCCCGATGTTTTACCTCGTTCACTGATCCGGTTTATCAATTCCGGTTCAGGCACATCCAGCATCAGCATATGGGTGATCGGTGTCCCCTTTTTTTCAAGCAGGTTGTCGAGAGCTTCAGCCTGAGGAACTGTGCGTGGAAATCCATCAAAAATAAATCCAGCGCTATTTTCTGTAGAATTGATTTTTTCATCCACCATGCCTATCACTACCTCATCCGGCACCAGATGGCCTTCATCCATATACTTTTGTGCCAGTTTACCCAGTTTGGTACCATCTGAAAGATGCATCCGAAAAAGATCACCGGTAGCCAGATGTGTAAGATTATATTTTTCAATAAGCTTTTCACTCTGTGTGCCTTTTCCTGCACCGGGTGGTCCAAATAATACAATATTTTTCATCCATTTATGATCTGCTAAATTACGATTTTAACTGATAGATATCAGTCAGATTTCTGCCAAGGCCATCATAATCGAGACCGTAGCCAACTACAAACCGGTCAGGTATTTCAAACCCGACATACTTCAGATCCAGTTTCTCTACCAGTGTGTCTGATTTAAACAGCAATGTTGCTATTTCTACACTTTTAGGGCCAAGTTCATCCATTACTTCTAACAGTTGAACCATGGTAGTACCAGTGTCAACGATATCTTCCAGAATAATAACGTCGCGTTGAAATAACGTTTCGTTCAGACCAAGCAGTTGTGTTACCTGGCCTGAAGAATTCAATTTTTTATAGGATGACAATTTAATGAAAGAAATCTCAGCCTGGATTGATAGATTCTTGAAAAGCTGAGAAGCAAACATGAAAACTCCGTTCAGTATTCCTACAAACAACGGTGTACAGTGGGCATAATCATTGCTTATCTGATGGCCCAACTGGCTTATTCTTTCCTCTATCTGACTGGTATTCAGATATATATCAAACTCTTTATCTTTTATTTTCATATTAAAAAATAAAGCCCTCAGAGGTATCCAAAGGCTTGCAAATATAGTTATAATATTTCCTTGAAAGAATTAAAGCTCACGCATTAATACTTCATAAATATCAATCATCGATTGAATGTCGCGTTTGCTCACAATTTCGTCGGGAGTATGGACCAACTCTTCGGCTGCACCCACAAAACACCAGTCCACCGGGTAGGAAGATGTTTGAATTTCCCTGCCATCGCTTGAACCGCTTCCCTCCACCTCAAGCTGATAAACAATGCCGTTTTTTTCAGCAATTGAAATAATACGATCCACATACGACCTTCTGGGAATATTGCTGTCACGAATCGAAATCACTACGCCTTTGCCGGGTTTTATTCCATCAGTGATCCATGTAATATCTGCAATGAGCGTTTGACGGATATTTAATTGATTGTAAATAAATTCTGTAAGGTAGGGTACTGAACCCCCGCCGTGTTCTTCCCAGCACGAAAATACAATCACTCCGTTTTTGAGTGATTCAGCTAATTTCAAAACCACATAAATCCCCAGCCTATTGTCAAGATAGCAGGATTGTATGTATTCGCCAGTTTCCCTGAAATTGCATTTAAATACCAGATCTGTTCCTACAAGGATGGGCCGCCCAAATTTATATCTTAGTTTTCGGTCTTTTTCCTTAATCAGCTCACATTCAATCATGCCAAGCCGGTCTTCACCAACCAGCTTACATGCAGTATCCGCTTCCGGACTTCCGATCGGTACCAATTGGTCTTCATAGCGGACTGTAAATCCGTGAGAATCCATATGAGCAAAAATGGCAGTTCTGGGTTTTCCGAATTTCAAAATCAGGCAGTCCTGAAATGCATCACCATAAATCATTTCAGGTGTTGTTTCCCATCCTGATTTATTCCGGGATATATAGTCGATTATAAAATTCCGGACCTCAATCTCATTGCCTGAAGGTCCGAATAACTCACATAAGGATTTAAGAAGATCCAACACGATTATTGAATCATGATTAGGGCAAATTGTGTGAAAGTGTCTGAATTTTTATTGTATACAATCATTTTCTATGGATTTTGAACCAAAAGGAGAACCATGAACGTCAAAAGTATCGGAAATTTCGAAATTGTTATGGTATGGATCAATCTTATCAATCAGCTATTAGCCTGGATTGCGATAAGCCAGGGAATTGCTATAATCAATCGATAATGTCGGTCACCTCATTGTCAGGAAGTATATCTATGTTTTTAATAAGAATTTTTTTCGCAATGGCCCTTCCGGTAGTTGTGGCTGCAAGTCCACCCTGAGCTGTTTCTTTGTAGCGTGTTTCCATGCTCTGGCCAATTTCTCCCATCGCTTCAATGCATTCATCAACAGGTATTACAGCCGATATGTCCGAAATGGCAATCTGTGCAGAGGCATTGGCTATTGCGGCAGCGCTTGCATTGCGGACCACACAGGGAACCTCTACCAGGCCTGCTACGGGATCGCATACTAGCCCAAGCATACACTGTATAGTAATGGCTACCGCATTAAAAACATGATCAATCGGGCCATTGAGGCAATATACAATTGCTCCGGAGGCCATGGCTGCAGCGCTGCCGGTTTCTGCCTGACATCCACCTACGGCCCCTGCAAGTGAAGCTTTTTTTTCGATAATCAGTGCAATTCCTGCTGCTACAAGAAGGCCTTCCAGTATTTTTCTGTCTTCCAGGTCATGTATTTCCTGCAGGGTTACAAGTACTCCTGGTAAAATCCCCGACGCTCCGGCCGTAGGTGCGGCAACTATCCTTCCCATACAAGAATTAACCTCTTTGGCTGCAAGCGATCGGGCGATCATTTTCTGAAATTCAGTTGATAAGACAGTTTGATTATGGTTATAAACTTTTTTACCGCCGTTATTTATCATCCCCGATCTGGATATGGTTTCTTCTTCCAGGCCGGTTCTTACAGCTACTTTCATCACATCCCAGGCAATGTCAAGCTTTTCCCAAACCTGTTTTTCATTCCGGTTTTTCTGCTGATCTTCATATTCAAGTACAGGTTTATAGAGCACGGTGTTGTGCAATGTGCAGTAGTTTTTCCAACCTGTAAAATCTGTAAATAAAAAACTCATTTCTAAAGCATTTTTTCAAGTTCGTACTTTATTGCATCTTCCATCAACTTATTTCTATTTATAGGCACAACTCCAACATGTTCGCATACCAGTCCGCCGCCTATATTGGCAAGCTCAGCAGTAAATGTCGGATTCAGGCCCAATGACTTGCATAATGAAATTATGCAAGTCATTGTATCGCCTGCACCGGATACATCCGAGATCGTCCGCACATGCGCGGGAATATGAATCACCTCTCTATTATTTTTTACAATAACACCTTTTTCGGCCAGTGTCAGGAAGATTTCGCCTACATCAATAATGTCTTTCAATTGGTTTACGGCCCCTATTATTTCATTTACAGTTTCGGGATATTCAGTTAGGTTAAGACCTTCCACTAACTCCTGAAGGTTAGGTTTGAAAACGGTAGATCCGTTATAGTTATGAAAATTCCGGATTTTCGGATCCACTACCGTAGGTACTTTTAGTTCGGAAGCTCTGCGGATGATCTTTAAGATCAGTGATTTGGTAAGGGTGCCTTTGTCATAATCCTCAAATATGACTACATCGGCGTCGGTCATACTTTCAAACACTTTGTCGAGCAAGGCTTTCTCTTCGTTTGCCGACAGCAGTACATCTGTTTCCGAATCCATTCTCACAATATGCTGGTAACCCGATAGAATACGTGTTTTAATCGTTGTTGGCCGCGGATTGCTCCTTACAATGCCCGAACTGGATATTTTACGTACTTTCATCCTTTCCAGTAATTTATCACCTTCGTAATCGGCCCCGATAACAGCACAAAGAATTGGTATGGCGCCGAGAGCCTTCAGGTTTAGCGCCACGTTTGCCGCTCCTCCCAGCCTGAATTCTTTACCAGTAGTTTTTATAATAGGTACAGGTGCTTCAGGGGATATTCTGCTTACATCACCCCATATGTAAGCATCTAACATTACGTCGCCTACAATAAGTGCCTTGATATTCCTGAATCCTTCGAAGATAGTTTGTATGCTTTTTACTGCCATTCGTCAACTAAGTTTAGAAAGTGCAGATTTAATCCGTTTTAAAGCTTCTTTAAGATCTTCGCTTGAGGCGGCATAACTGATGCGGATACACTCGGGTGAACCAAATGCTTCACCTGTTACTACAGACACTTTTGCTTTTTCAAGTAGGTACATGCTCATGTCTGTGGCATTGTTTATACTAATTTCACTATCTGATTTGCCGAAATAATCACTTATATCCGGGAAAAAATAGAACGCTCCGTCTGGCATATTTGATCTCACACCCGGAATTTCCTTCAGAAGATTATATACCATTTCCCTTCTTTCAAGGTATTCGCTAGCCATGGCGCGTGTGGGGCCCATGTCACCTGTTATTGCTGCCAGGGCTGCTCGTTGTGCAATGCTGCTTGCTCCGGAAGTGAACTGGCCCTGCATTTTGATACAGGCTTTGGCGATCCATTCAGGCGCATGGATAAACCCGATTCGCCAGCCGGTCATTGCAAATGATTTTGAGACACCATTTACAGTAATGGTGCGGTCTTGCATTCCAGGTAATGAACCAATGCTGATATGCTTGGCGGTAAAATTGATGTGTTCATAGATCTCATCTGAGATAATATAAATCTGCGGATGTTTTGCCAATACACCGGTAATATCTTCCAGTTCCTGCTTATTGAAAACAGAACCGGTAGGATTGCATGGGGATGAAAAAATAAGAATTTTCGTTTTTCCGGTAATGGCCTGTTCAATTTGATTGGCAGTCGCTTTAAAGTCTTTGGAGATATCTCCTTTAACCGGAATGGGAATTGCATCGGCCAGTTTTACTATTTCGAAATAACTTACCCAATAGGGACTGAGCATTATCACTTCATCGCCAGGGTTGAGTAAACTCAGCATGACATTGGCAATTGACTGTTTGGCGCCAGACGATACAACGATATTAGCATGTGTGGATTCAAGATTATTTTCTTTCGAGAATTTCTGTGCAATGGCTTCACGAAGATCCATATATCCTGGTACCGGCGAATAGGAAAAATAGCTTCCGTCGTCGATTGCTTGTTTAGCTGCTTCACGGATGTGGTCTGGTGTTTTAAAGTCGGGCTCTCCCAGGCTTAAACTGATCACATCTACTCCTTGTGATTTCAGTTCACGAGCTTTCGCTGTCATTGCAATGGTTGCGGATTCAGTAAGATTTTTGATACGATCGGAGAGGTCATTCATACATTATGATACTAATTTTACTGAAACGTCCAAAAATAGTTATTAAATATCTTTGTACCTAAAAAAGACAGAATGAAGATCGGTTCAGTTCGGCTGATAATGGGTGCGGGCAGTAATGCTTCGTCCCAAGGTGATCTCGTCCGCATATTCAAGTTCGCCACCTACCGGTACACCCCGGGCAAGTGTCGTAATTTTCAGGCCGGATCTGGATATCTTTTTGGTTATAAAAAATGATGTGGTATCGCCTTCCATGGTAGGATTCAGGGCAAGAATTAGCTCTTTTATTGTAGAATCGGAGGCATGGATTCTTTTTAACAGCGAACTGATATTTAAGTTATCAGGCCCGATGCCTTCAATGGGAGATATGACCCCTCCGAGCACATGGTATAGCCCCAGGTATTGACCCGTGTTTTCGATAGCCATTACATCACGGGTATCTTCAATTACACATACAACCGTATTATCCCTTCGCGGACTTGTACATATCCTGCATATTTCCTGGTCGGAAATGTTATGGCACACCTTGCAAAATTTAATTTCATCGCGCATTCTGATTAATGCCTGCGCCAGGCTCATGGTTACTTCTTTAGGTTGTTTCAATAGATGAAGTACAAGACGCAACGCTGTTTTCTTTCCGATACCCGGAAGTTTTGATATTTCATTTACAGCCTCTTCAATAAGTTGTGAGGGAAATTCCATTATATAAAAAATATCAACAAGGTAAATTTATAGAATGCGGGCGTCAATGCCGGCATCGCAGATAGCCTTCTGCATAGGTCTTAGTACCTCAAAAAGGTCTTTTTTTACTGCACATTTACCTTTGTAATGTATAATCCAGGTGCACTGTTCGGCTTGCTGCGCTGTATGCTTGCAGACCTGTATTAACATTTCTATAACGTGGTTAAAAGTGTTGATATCATCATTATAAACTACCAGGTCTTTGATTTGCGTAATATCTGTTATTTCGGCCACTTCAACCTGATCTGCTTCTACCAGGTCAGGTTTTACCATATCATCTTCGTTATAAGTCATATAAATTTTGTTTTAAAAAGCAAAAATACAAAAAATTGCACTATTATCGGGACAAAAAAATTGTCTATGAGTCCTGTTCTAGTTGTATCTGTTATCCTGTCTTATTTTCTGGTTCTGGTCCTGATTTCGTTCAAAACGGCAGGAAAAAGTGATTCTGCAGCTTTTTTTACGGGTAACAGGCAATCGCCGTGGTATGTTGTGTCGTTCGGAATGATTGGAGCCTCATTATCGGGGATTACGTTTATATCGGTTCCCGGAATGGTGGCAGCCAGCCATTTTTCC
The DNA here is from genome assembly GCA_022571715.1 of Bacteroidota bacterium. Classification (GTDB taxonomy): domain Bacteria; phylum Bacteroidota; class Bacteroidia; order Cytophagales; family Cyclobacteriaceae; genus SZUA-230. The sequence continues at coordinate 10,605 of JACZXH010000028.1, forward strand.
TACATGCAGATGGTTCTGGGTTATCTGATTGGCTATCTGGTAATTGCCACGGTGCTCATGCCGTTGTACTATAAGTTGAATTTAATTTCTATCTACTCGTACCTGGAAAAACGGTTTGGGTTCTGGTCGTACAAAACAGGATCATTTTATTTTCTGATATCGCGTGTGATCGGTGCTTCATTAAGGCTTTTTGTTGTTGCAGGGGTATTGCAACTGGCCGTTTTCGATGCCTGGGGAATGCCTTACTGGGTAAGTGTGCTTATCACGATTGTACTGATATGGATTTATACATTTCGGGGGGGTATCAAAACCATTGTCTGGACCGACACTCTTCAGACCTTCTTTATGCTGTCGTCAGTGGTGGTCATTGTGTATTATGTCACCTCCGGATTCGACTGGTCACTTTCTGAGGTTACGAGTCAAATCAAAGCGAGCGAGTATTCAAAAATGTTTTTCTGGGACTGGAAAGACAGCCAAAACTTTTTCAAACAGTTTTTTGCAGGGGTGTTTATCGCCATCGTTATGACCGGCCTTGATCAGGATATGATGCAAAAGAATCTTACGTGCAAAAATATAGGCGAGGCCCAAAAGAACATGTTTTGGTTCAGTATCAGCCTGATATTTGCTAATTTATTGTTTTTATCACTGGGTGTCTTGCTGTTTATATATGCCGCAACCAATGAGATCGGCATTCCGTCCAAACCGGATGACCTATTCCCTTTTCTTGCATTAAATTATTTCCCTCCTGTTGTAGGTATTATATTTCTGCTTGGAATCACAGCTGCTGCGTATTCAAGTGCTGACTCGGCACTAACCTCACTTACAACCTCGTTCTGTGTTGACTTTCTTGGATTTGAGCCCGGAGTAAAAGGTGAAAACCGCACAAGGGTGCAAATACATGCGGCATTTTCGGTTCTGCTATTTTTTGTGATTTTATTATTTAACCTGATTAACGATGAAAGCGTAATAAACTCCTTGCTATCAATTTCGGGTTATACATATGGACCGTTACTCGGGTTGTTTGCATTTGGCCTTTTTACAAAACGAAGTGTAAATGATAAGCTCGTTCCGATCATAAGTGTGATATCGCCGATGATTTCCTATATTCTAAAGCTCAATGCACCTGATTGGTTTTGGGGATATCAGATAGGGTTCGAATTATTGATTATCAATGGGCTGTTTACCTTTATCGGGCTACTTCTGATTAGCAGGAGAGGCGAACAGGATGCGCTCATAGCCCGAGTTCCTTCACCGGATCCCATAACAATGCATTGAAATTTTTTACCCCATTATGTTCAACTTCAATTCCTTCGGCTTCAAGCAAATGTTGCATTGTGGAAGGTTGACCGAAATGATGCCTGCCAGTAAGTAAGCCGTTATGGTTTACAACCCGATGGGCGGGCACGTCTTTTCCGTGGGCCTGGTTCATTGCCCAGCCTACCATTCGTGCACTGCCTGTTGTACCGAGGTATTTTGCGATTGAACCATAAGAGGTGATTCTTCCTTTAGGTATAAGTCGCACTACCTGATATACTTCATTAAAAAAGTCTGATTTTCCAGTCATATTTTTATGAAAGTCAAAGATATCAAATGATTTTATTTGCCATATTATCCTGTTAATTTTCTTGGATACTGCCATTTTTGAATAATCCGGATCTGGTTAAACTTGTACTAGATCCCACCTCGAAAATTCTGAAGAGATCTCCAACCATGAACTCATGCAGGTATTCAATGAGTTTAAGCCGTATTAGAAGGATTGATTTTTTACATTCCGGAATGATTATCCATTGATTCGGTCCAGGACCGCCATTACTTCTTTCACGTGTTCTCTTGAAGTTTCAAGCAGCGCCTTTTCTTTACCATTCAGATCAAGTTCAATTACCTTTTCGATTCCATTTTTTCCTAAAATCACCGGTACACCCAAGTAACAATCGTCTATTCCGTATTCTCCTTCTAGTTTCATACATACCGGGAATACTCTTTTCTGATCCCTTACAATTGCTTCCACCATTTGCGCAGCAGCTGCTCCGGGGGCATACCATGCCGATGTTCCCATCAGTTTAACAAGTTCGCCACCTCCCAGCTTGGTTCTCTCGATAATGGCGTCGAGTTTTTCACTGTCAATCAGTTCGCTTACAGGTATACCTGCTACGGTGGTGTACCTGGGCAGGGGTACCATTGTATCGCCGTGACCACCCATTATAATGGCCTGAATATCTTTCGGTGAAACATGCAATGCATCGGCCAGAAACGCCCGGTACCGCGCTGTATCCAGAATACCTGCCATACCCATAATCCGGGTATTTGGCAATCCGGAAGTGACATGCGCCTGATATGTCATGACATCAAGCGGATTAGAAACCACTATAATGATGGCATCAGGTGCATACCTGACAACATTTTCAGTGACCGACTTTACGATCCCCGAATTGGTTTCAATCAGATCATCCCTTGACATGCCTGGTTTACGAGGAAGACCTGATGTGATCACCACCACTTCGGATCCTGAGGTTGCAGAATAATCGTTGGTTACTCCAGTGGTTTTTGAGTCATAATTATTTATTGGTGATGTTTGCCAGATATCAAGAGATTTTCCTTCTGCAACACCTTCTTTAATGTCTAGTACTACAATCTCATTTGCGATTTCACGATGAGCTAATACGTCCGCGCAGGTTGCTCCTACATTGCCTGCACCTATCACAGTAACTTTCATCCTTATATGTTGATTTTGTTATAAAAAGTGACTATTTGAATGAACGCTAATTTACCATAAAGGCATCAGTAATTGTAGCTAATGAGATTTATAATTTAGTTGGCTGGCATTTTATTTTCATAGACCATCGGCAGGTGAAAGAACCCCAATGATTTGCGATATGCTTCAAACAAATTATCGTTGTACTCGTGGTATATTTTCGCGAGGGCCATAAACATTTTTGCTTTTATCGAAACATTGTTTTCAAATACTTCAAGAAGGTTTAACTGAGGGAGCACATATATTTCAGAATCCTCAGAAAAAACGATGGCGTTCAGCAGCCGTTTTGTGTTTTCAAGGAGGCAGCTTTCTCCTATGGAAGCGCCCGGACCTGCCTTGGTCAGTTCTTCGAGATTGTCCTGATAATCTACTGATAATGAAATGACGCCGGTTTTAATGATATATAATGCGCGACTTGGATCGCCCCTGAAAAAGATCACTTCGTTTTTTTTATATACCCTTTCATGAAAATAGGGCAAAAACAGCGAAAGTTCATTGTTGGTCAGGTTCTCAAATACCCGCACCTTCCCGAAATAATTTAAAAGGTTAAGATCACGGGTAGTGAATGTTTTCTCGAAAGGGTTAAATCTGATCTTTTTCATACGCTACAATAAATATTTTTTTTGTACCGGGTGAGATTTTAAACCTGTCGTCGATACGCATGCCTGCAATCCATACTATATCATTTCCGGATAGCAACACCTGCACCTTCCTTTTCAAGTTTACTGGAATTTTCTCATCAATCATAAAATCGCTCAGCTTTTTTTTGCCCGACATTCCTAATGGTACAAAAAAATCACCGGGTTTCCACTGTCGCAGAGTGAGTGGAAAAGTAAGGCGTTCAAAGTCAAGAAATGCTACTGCCGGATCAGCAGGAATGCTTTCTTTAGCAATCTGTTCAGTGGAAATGCGAAATTTAAAGGTTCCGAATTTGGTGGATACACTTCTTGTATCATTTCCGATATGTACCGGAGGCAGGAATTCACCCGTATTTCCATGATCCTCAATGGGCGATAAAATTAGCTTCTCCCTGTCAATATTAAGTACATATCGATCAGAAACAATAATTTTTCCCGGAGTTTCTATCGCCCCGAACAAATCAACACATTGCCGATAATTAAACCCAAATGGCTGTAGTATTTCATATAAACCCAACGTAGGAAACAATGAACTGGTAATCTGATCTTTCAATATGATCAGGTCGTTTCCTGATTTTGTCACAGCATATTTTATTAACTTTTCGATTCCGGCACGAAGGCATAATTCCGTTTCTTTCAACCTGATGCCTGTATATCCCAGCGAAGCAATAAAACCCGGATTGATTTCTATAATCAAGGGTAAGATGTCATGCCGTATTTTATTTCTGACATATTTTGTGGAAACATTGGAGGAATCTTCACGCCATTTCAGGTCGTTTTTCCGGGCGTATGCTTCAATTGTTTTTCGATCTGTAAAAAGTAAAGGCCTGATAATATCATCATCCAGAGGCTTCCATCCTGTTAGTCCCGCTATACCTGTTCCTTTTATAAGATTAAAGATTATTGTTTCGGCCTGGTCATCTTTATGATGGGCAATCGCCAGTTTCTTAAATCCTTTCTCTTGCAATAGTTCTCTGAACCATCGGTACCGAAATTCACGGGCTGCCATCTGCACGGAAATGTGGTGTTGATCTGCATGGGACTGTGTGTCAAATTGCCGGGTAAAAATTTCAACATTAATTTCTAAGGAGTATTGCTCGACAAATTGCTGGTCGGTATCCGATTCGTTTCCACGCAGATCAAAATTGCAATGTGCCATACTGAATCTGATCTTTGCTTTCATAAACAGATCGGCCATAACCATAGAGTCGATACCACCACTAACGGCAAGAAGCACTTTATCCTTCTCAGAAATAAGTTCGTTTTGATGTATATATTTTAAAAAGGAATGAACCATCATTCAAAAATATCTTTTTTAGGTAATTTTGCATGATTATTGCGTATCATTCCTAAAACTCTGAAAGCATTATCGTGTTGAAAAATAGATCCCATTTGCTTTTTATCATACCTGTGATTCTGTCCATGTTCATAGCGGGTTCTGCAATTGCACAACAAAAGGTCAGGCTTGAACGCGCCGATCGGCTCGAAGGAGGAAGAATAGATGGCAAGAGGTTCGACAGCTTCATAGGTAATGTGATTTTTCTACATCAAAACGCCACCATTTACTGCGATTCGGCCATCTTATATCGCAAGGAAAATAACCTCGAAGCTTACGGCCATGTACGGATAGAGGACGGGGATTCCATAACAGTAACCTCAAACACTTTGATTTATAATGGCAACAACCGCATAGCAAAACTAAGGAGAAATGTGGTTTTTACTAAAAAAACACAAATGACCTTGTACACCGATTTTCTTGATTACGACAGGGTCAAAGAGATTGCTACGTACATAAACGGTGGAAAAATAGTTGACAGTACCAATGTATTGAAGAGTGAAAAGGGATATTACGACGTGCGCAGAAACATGGCCTCTTTTAAAACAAATGTGGTTGGCGAAAATCCGGATTATACTATGATATCTGATACACTTCAATACAATACAAAGACGAAAATCATTTATTTCCGAGATATAACGGAACTGACGGATGTGGATGGGAATGTATTTGTTTACAGCAGCGGGTTATACAACACGCTCATCGATAAGTCCGATTTCAGTAAAGGGTATATCGAATCCGAATCTTATTTTTTATTTGGCGACCGGTTGGTTTTTGATGACATAAAGGGCTTTTACACGGCTTCCGAAAACGTTAAAATGATTGCGAAGGAAAATGATTTAATCATATTGGGCGATAAAGCAGAATACTGGAAATCTGAAAAAATTACGATAGTTTATGAAAATGCCCTATTGAAAATGTTAACCAACGAAGACACCATATACGTATCGGCAGACACCCTTGTATCAATTGATGCTGAGGAGGATATTAACAAACGTCTGCTGGCTTACCACAACGTAAAAATTTACAAAAATGATCTTCAGGGTATTGCAGATTCACTTGTATATTTTCAGGCAGATTCTGTGCTGTCATTATATGGTGATCCTGTCTTGTGGACCATGGGAAACCAGATGACCTCCGATCATATAGATATTGAAATTGCAAACCAAACTATTTCGATACTGCACTTAAAGTCAAACTCATTTGTGATTTCTATTGACAGTTCAGCAAACTTTAACCAGGTAAAAGGCAGAGATATGGATGCGGTTTTTAAAGATCAGCAGTTATCAAAAGTGTATGTATATGGAAATGGCGAGAGTATTTTCTTTATGATGGCGGATGATGATTCCACTCTTATCGGTATGAACAAAATTCTGTGCAGTGACATGACTCTGAATTTTATTAATAGTAAACTCAGCGACATTACATTTTATACCAACAACGAAGGAAAATTTATTCCGCCACATGAACTTAAGGAACCGGATAAAAGACTCACGGGTTTTACCTGGCGATACAATGAAAAACCCGGTTATGAAGACGTGGTCCCTGAGAGATATTTGGACCCAAATAGAGTTAAAATAGAACCCGAAAATATTGAAACAGAGAATTATACAAGCCCCGTACCAGGCGCTGGTAAGAATAAATTTTCTGAAAATAAGGGTAAAAAAAAGAGTATAAAAGTCGCAAAAACGAAGAAAAATTGATTTTATTATAAGAAAGTTCCTTTTTTATTTAATTTTTCAGCAATTGACAATAATTTGTTTTACTTTTATACATGGCATATTACGCTTTATGAGTTATGAAAAAAGTATTTTTAACCACCATATTGATACTTTCATTTACTGTGGGTTATTCTCAGAGCCTGCAGGTGGTGGATACTAAATACAATTACGAATTAAAGATCGGCGATGAAGCACGCACCATAATCAAGCTTAAGAATGTTACTGATAAGACCCTTCATATCAAGGTAAGGAGAGACAATGTGCAGATCGGATCGAGCCAGAAATCTTTTTTTTGCTGGGATAATGATTGCATTGAACCTGATATAAACCTGCATTATGTTACGCAAGTTATTGAACCCGGTGAAATATTGGAAACTTTTGTGAGTGTACTCAATGCCGGACTAGACGAAACGGTTTCTTCACTGAGATACACATTTTATGACAGGGACAACCCCCTTGATTTTGTGGAGGTGGAATTGATATATACTGTAAAAGATGCAGTGAATAAAGGATTGATGTATCAATCCAACCTGATAAAGCTAAGTGATATTTACCCCAATCCTGTTTCTGATTTTGCATTCCTCGATTATATCATTTTTTCTGAAGAAACCGAGGTAAGGGTTGTGTTTCATAACGTATTAGGAAGTCTTATAAGGCAATATGAGCTGAACCAGGTAGAACGCAAATTGAAGATTAACACTATTGAGTTTAAACCAGGGGTGTATTTTTATACACTTTATGTTGACAACGAAGGGAAGGTGACAAAAAAACTTATCATAAAGAGGTAACAATTCCTGTTATACTTTCGTTATCCTGAAAAATTGAATTGTTGATTTATTTATCATACTCAACTATATTTGCAGGCTTATGCGGAAAAGAGGGGGATATTTATCGTTTCTGGGATTAATTCTACTTATATTTTTTGGTTCTTGCAGCAAATTTAGAAAAGTGCAGAAAAGCGAGGACTGGAAAGTTAAGTATGATGCAGCCGTTACATATTATAAGGACGAAGATTATTTCCGGGCAAGTATCTTATTTGAAGAAATTATGCCATTAGTAAGAGGGCAGAAAGAAGGGGAACTGGTTCAGTTCTATTATTCCTACTGCAACTATTATCAGAAGCATTATCAACTGGCGGAATATTATTTCAAAACTTTTTACCAGACTTATTCTCGAAGCCCGTATGCTGAAGAAGCAGAATTTATGCACGCGTATTCGTTATATAGAGATTCACCAATTTTCAATCTGGATCAAACCAGTACGAAAGAGGCCATCGAGGCAATGCAATTTTTTATAAACCGTAATCCAAACAGTATATACCTGGGTGAATCATCTGCAATCATCCAGGAAATGCAGATAAAGCTGGAAACCAAGGCCTACCAAAACTCAAAACAGTATTTTAAAATGGGCCTTTACAAATCTTCAATCATTGCTTTTGAAAATTTTGCTATAGACTTTCCGGATTCGGATTTTAATGATGAGATAAGTTTTCTGAAATTCAAATCGCAATATCTGCTGGCTCAATTAAGTATTCCCTCAAAAAGAGATGAACGACTAAAGAAAGCAATTGAAATATATCAGGAATTTTTGGAGGACTATCCTGAAAGCGAATACCTAAAAGAAGCTGACAAACTATATGATAACAGTGTGTCAGCAATGGGGAAAAATAAAAGAGTTAATCCTTAATCTAAATAAATCAAAAACTATGGCATTACAATCATCTATTATTACTAGAGACACGAACGAATTGGCGATCAAGACAGGTAATATTTACAAGTCGGTAGCCACTATCTCAAAGAGAGCAAATCAGATATCATCTAATCTGAAGGAAGAATTGAGTTCCAAACTGGCTGAATTTGCCTCGACAGTAGATAATCTTGAGGAGATTTTTGAAAATAGGGAGCAGATTGAGATCAGCCGATTTTACGAAAGAATGCCAAAACCAACTACAACGGCTATTGAGGAATTTCTGAATGATAAACTCATGTACCGGGATAAAACCGAAGAAGTGGATAAAGGGGCAGAAGAAAGTTTGTAAATTAAGTCCGTGTTGAACGGAAAAAAAATATTAATAGGTGTTTGTGGGAGTATTGCTGCTTACAAAACAGCTTATATTATTCGTTTACTTAAAAAGCAGCATGCTGATGTACGCGTCATTATGACGCCTTCTGCGTCCGGTTTTATTACCGCGCTTACCCTTTCAACCCTTTCAAAAAACCCTGTACTTACACGATTTACGGTCGGCGATCAGGGAGAGTGGAACAATCATGTCGAGCTCGGACTGTGGGCAGATGTATTTGTAATCGCTCCTGCCAGTGCAAATACGCTGGCTAAAATGGCGAATGGTATCTGCGATAATCTTTTGCTGGCGGTATATCTGTCAGCACGATGCCCTGTATATGTAGCGCCAGCCATGGATCTTGATATGCATAAGCATGCTTCAACACAAGCCAATATGCGTATACTTCAGGAATCCGGAGTGAAAATAATCGATGCGGAGCATGGTGAGCTTGCCAGCGGCCTGACCGGCATCGGTAGAATTGCTGAACCAGAAAGCATAGTAAGCATAATTGATGATTTACTCTCATCGGGTAGTCCGCTTCAGGGTAAAAAGGCGTTGGTAACTGCCGGGCCCACTTATGAAAAAATTGATCCCATAAGGTTTATTGGCAATCACTCTTCAGGCAAAATGGGAGTGGCTATTGCACGGCAACTGATGGCGTATGGAGCTGAAGTAAAACTGATACTCGGCCCGGTAAGCAATTTATTTAATCTTGAGGGTATCAACGTTTCAAATGTTACAAGCGCTGACGAAATGTATGAGTTGGCCAAAGAACAGTTTGCCGGAGCCGATATAACTGTACTGGCAGCAGCCGTAGCTGACTACAAACCCCGGATTTCTGCGGATTCTAAAATCAAAAAAAATAAGGACAACCTGACGTTTGAACTTATAAAAACCCCGGATATTGCCGTATCATTGGGTAAGATAAAGTCGGACGACCAGATTATTGTAGGTTTTGCACTGGAAACGGATAATGAAGTTGAAAATGCACGAAAAAAATTATTTTCAAAAAATTTCAGCATGATTGTTCTTAATTCATTGAATGATCCAGGAGCAGGATTTGGGCATGATACAAATAAAATTTCTATTCTTGACAAGGATAATAATACTAGAGAATATGAGTTAAAATCTAAAACCGATGTTGCTAAAGATATTGTGGATGCAATCGTTGAAAAATATTTCTGAGTATAGGTATGGACTCCTGGTCCAGCTTGCATTTATTCTGACAGGTTATACCGTTTCTGCTCAGGAATTAAATTGCAGCGTTCAGGTGAACGATGAGAGAATATCGACTTCTGACAGACAGGTATTTCGTGATATGGAAATCGAATTTGCGCAATTTCTCAACACCAGAAGATGGTCAGATGATGTATTTCAAGACGAGGAACGCATTAAGTGTCACTTAAGTATAACCTTAGATGATATGCCAACGATCGGCAGTTTTTCCGCATCGGTGCAGATTCAGGCAGCCCGCCCTGTGTTTAACAGCAACTATGAATCGATCTTTTTGAATTTTGCCGACCGTGACTGGACCTTTCAGTACGTACAATCACTGCCGCTTGATTTTAATGATAATGCATATTCCACTAATCTGACATCCATGTTGGCTTTTTATGCAGATATCATTATTGGGATGGACTATGATACCTTCGAAGAGTTGGGAGGAACCCGGTTTTACCAGAAAGCACAAAATATTGTAACAAATGCAACGCAGTCATTACGCCCTGGCTGGACCTCGCTTGAAAGTAATCGTAACCGGTTTTGGCTGATAGAAAACCTTATGAACCAGCGCATGGTTGAAATGAGAAAAGGCATGTATAAGTACCACAGGCAAGGGTTGGACACATATCAGGATCAGCCGGATGAGGCACAAAAGAATATTCTGGAGGTACTTAAAAAAGTAAGTGCAGTGCGCAAGGTGGATCCAAATGCGATCATTGTAATAGCATTTCTGGATTCAAAAAGAGATGAATTAGTGAATATATTCAGCACTGGAAATATACAGGTAAGGCGTGATGCCTACAACCTGCTCGTAGAAATGGATCCCAGTAAAAGAGATAAATACTCTCGTATAATCTCCAACTAAATCTACATCTAAAAACTCCTTAAGTTTTTATTTATTCTGGTAATTTCATTAGAACTTTTGTGCGAAGTGCAGAAGATTGAAAATATATATGTTATAGTTTTATCAATGTTCTTTTATCTTTCATATTCAATGGTAAGATAACCCGCAGCCGGGAGAGGAAAATCGTCAATTCTAATCACAATTTTGGGTTTAGAGGAAGTATTCGATTAATATTGTATTCCTCAGGTGAAAATCTCTTTGCAGCATGCTCAAAAGTTTGACAATAGAAAATTATGCACTTATCGAACGCCTTGAATTACAACCATCTGCACAATTAAATATCATTACAGGCGAAACCGGGGCAGGCAAATCTATAATGGTGGGCGCCATAGGTTTGCTACTCGGAAACAGAGCAGATACAAGGGTGCTATCAGATCCGGACCGGAAGTGTTTTATTGAAGGAGAATTCGAAATTTCAAAATATAAACTGAAAGAATTCTTTGACGAGAAGGATCTGGATTATGATGACACTGTGTTGATAAGGAGGGAAATTGGCATATCAGGAAAATCTCGGGCATTTGTGAATGACACACCTGTAACGCTCGATACACTTAAAGAACTCGGAAACTACCTCATGGATATCCATTCTCAAAATGATACCCAGCTACTTGGTTCTGCCTCATTTCAGTTGGGAATCATTGATGACTACGCTGAGTCCGACATATTGGCAGAAGTCTTTAAATCAAAATTTCTTGAATATAATAATGCGCTGAATGATTATGATCGGATAAAAGAGGAGGAACGTGCTATCAGAAGGGAGTCTGACTTTAACAATTTTCTCCTGGAAGAACTTCATAAAGCCCAATTTGAAGAAGGAGAACAGGAACGACTTGAATCGGATCAGGAAGTGATGGCAAACGCCGAAGAAATAAAATTGCGTTTAAATCAGGCACTTGAAATACTTTCGGTATCTGAATTTTCAATTGTTTCGGGCCTGGAATCAATGCTTCAGAACTTCCGCCAGCTTACGAGTATTTCTGAAACTTATAAATCCCTGTATGAACGGATTGAAAGTGTGTTGATCGAACTTCAGGATATCAAAATGGAAGGTGAAGCTGCAGAAGACAAGGTGGAACATGACCCTCAAAAGATAGTTGAAATACAGGATCGACTAGCGATATTATACAATCTTCAGCAAAAACATCAGGCAAATTCAGTCAGAGAATTGTTGGACATACAAGCCGGGCTTGAAGAAAAAGTGAACAGGTTTCATCACCTGGATGAAGAACTGGCCAATGCTGAAAAAACCCTTGCAAATACAAAGCAGGATGCACTGCTCGAGGCAAAAAGGCTTAGTAAACTGAGAAAAGCTTCATTCGCGAAATTTTGTGACGAACTTACTTTAATGCTCCGTGAACTTGGAATGGACAAGGCCGTCATTAAAATTCATTACAAAGAAGCAGAGATGTCTTCCACGGGCATCGACCAGATTAGTATCCTGTTCAGCGCCAGCAAAGGAGTGGCGCCCCTTTCCCTGAAGTTGGTAGCCTCAGGTGGGGAATTCAGCCGGGTAATGTTTTGTATTAAATATTTGCTGGCAGGTAAAACGGCACTTCCTACCATCATATTTGATGAAATAGATGCTGGAGTTGCAGGCGAAATTGCACGTAAACTGGGTACAATGATGAAAGAAATGGCGATAAATCACCAGGTGATTGCAATAAGCCATTTGCCGCAGATAGCTGCAAAAGCTAACAGACATTACTATGTTTATAAAGACAGCGACGAGGCCAAAGCTGTTAGCAAGATCCGGTTGCTTTCAGATGATGAGCGTATAGTAGAGATTGCTAAAATGATTGCAGGCGATAAGCCTTCTCAATCTGCCATAACAAGCGCCAGGGAGTTAATGCTAAACTGATTTACAATATGGTTATAGTTTCCGTTCGAATTCTACCTCAATTCCCTGCCCTATTAATAACCCGGCTCTCTTTTTAAGCATATCGATCAGATTAACCTTTATTTCTGCCTCGATTATGCAATTATGTTCAAAAACACGGTTCTTGATTTCCAGTTTCAGTTCATCCACCAACTTCATAACTACTGTGGTAGATTCATACCCGTAGATGATGCGAACAGGAACTGTAACGGACACTTTTCGGACTATGGCATGATCCAGCGCATCTGAAGCAGCTGTTTTGTAAGCACGTATCAGTCCGCTTATACCCAGCTTGGTGCCTCCAAAATACCGGACTACTACAATCAGTACATTTGTAAGTGCTCCTGAACGAATCCGACCCAGAATGGGATCGCCTGCAGAGTGACCAGGTTCGCCGTCGTCATTCGAACGAAATCGTGCATGATCAGCTCCAAGTACCCAGGCATAGCAATGATGCCTGGCATCAAGAAATTTTTTTCTGAGATGACCGGTAAATTCCTTAATATCTTCTTCGTTATTAACCGGATAGGCAAATGCATAGAATTTGCTTCCTTTTTCTTTGTAAAAACCCTCTGAAGGACCCTGGATGGTCAGAAAAGCATCGGTTTCCATTAAAAGTTAAAAATTATAAGCAATTCCTGGTATGATATCAGAAATATAGCCAGAAATGAAATGATAAGCCCCAGTTTGTTTTTGCGTTCCATTTTTTCGTGAAAAAACAACACACTGACCACGGCAGAAAGCATAATGATCCCAATGTTTAATATCGGGTAAACCATAGCGCCGTCATTATTAAAAGCAGATAATGCCCTGACGAGAAAATAAAGCGAGAAATAATTAATTATGCCAAGCATGATTCCGCCTTTAAGATTTTTTTTCCTGAATCTGTAACCTTTGAAAATTATTAATATGATCCCGAATATTGCAGCTGAAAGAAATACAAAAACCGGGAATATGGCTTCTTCTGCTTTTGTGAGATACATGTAATTTGTGTAATTGATGGTAGTATCAATAGCTCCTCCGATCAGAAATACAGAAACCGGCAATAATAACAGCAGGCCGGATACATTTTTGGTTTGTAATCCTGTTTTTGATTTGACGGATGTAAGATAAATGGCAGCAAGCGCCATGAAGAGCCCCAGGAAATTCCATACGTCAAAAATTTTGGATTCGATGTCGAAGATAAAAAGGGCAAAAAGCACAGGAATGGCCAATGATATTTTACTGGCAACGGATGAAACAGTCATACTAAATCGCTGTGTGGTGATAGCCGTCAGGTAAAACCCGCCCACGAATACACAACCGAGAAATAAGGAAATTACCAGCCAGGGTTCGGTAAAAGTTATGGATTGGAAGGAACCAACATTTCCTACAAAAATAATCCCGGTAATGACACAAACGACATAGTTGATAACAATGGCCTGAAAAGTATCTATGCCATACCTCGGATACAGCCGGAACGCGGTAAATATTCCTACATTCATTAATATGCTCAGAATCAGAAATGCCACTTTTGCAAACAGTTTTTTCTTCCAAACTTAGTAGAAATTAGTTTACATACAACGGCAGGCAGGTTGCAGAAATTATCCGACTTGGCATTTATATCAATTTTATAATTATTATTGTTTGGTGTAAGTGATTAATCCTCCGATTCAATGGCTGAATTATCTGATAATTATGTATTCAGCGTTTATGAAAGCCAACCGGATATAGAACTGGATAGTGTTTCATTTTTCAATTCAAACAAATTTATTTTCAGCAGGTCTGAAGAAGGAAGCCGTATCCTTTTTTATCTGATTGACCATAACAGAAATTTGGCTGTTGCAAAATTTTCAATTTTAATCATAAAGGATCAGGCTTACAGCCCGTGGAATGCGCCTTATGGTTCTATCGAATGCAATCGTGATATTGGCCATGAATCCTTGGGGATATTTATAGATAAGATTCTGGAATGGCTTAATAAAAGCGGTATTTCAGGTTTAAAAATAGTCCATTATCCGGATTTTTATAATCAAATGATATCAGAAATTATTCGTGATTGCTATGTTGAAAAGGGCATTGAACTAATAGTTTCTGACCGCAACCAGCACCTCCCGGTAAACACAACCATTTTTGCGTCAGTTATTTCATCAGACGAAAGACGGCGATTGAATAATTGTTTTAAAAGAGGGTTTTCAGGCGAGATGGGTAATTTTGCACGGCTCAGGCAAGCATACGAATTACTTGTCAGGGCAAGAAAGCGGAAGGGCTATCGGGAAGCCATGCCATTTGTTGAACTGGAACGCATGTTTTTGTTACATCCGGATCATTATTTGCTTTTTACCACCATGGACAACGACAAGATCATAGCGGCAACTATTAGCATACGGATTAATGCGGATATCATGTATAATTTTTATCATGCCGATCACGAAGACTATTTGAATTTCAGCCCGACGGTGATGTCAATAAATTTTGTTTATGGCTATTGTCAGGAATACAGTATTCCTTTCATTGATTTAGGCAAGTCAAGTATTGATGGTGAGATAAATGAAGGTCTTTACAGATTTAAGCGGGAACTTGGCGCTGTTGACAGCCATAAAAAGAAATTTATATGGACGAAATAATAACAGAAAAGAATGAATTATCCAGTTGTAAGCATAATTTGCATCTGTTATAATCACAGCCGGTTCATACGTGACGCGGTGGATTCGGTTTTGGCCCAGGATTACCCCAATGTACAGTTAATCATAGCAGACGACCACTCAACGGATAATTCCGTGGAAATAATCCGTTCTATTGTCAGTCACAATCCGGAGATCATTTTTGTCGAGAATAAACAAAATATAGGTAATTGCCGGACTTTCAACAAGGCGTTCAAACGTTCGGATGGTGAATTTGTCATTGATTTTTCTGCTGATGATATTTTGATGCCACAAAGAATCCGCGCCGGAGTAGAGGCGCTGCAAACAAAGGGGCCGGAATACGGCGTTCATTATTCTGACGCAGTGATAATCAATGAAGACGGGGTTGCCATGGGAATCTATTCCCAAGTTACCAAAACCGTGAGAAAATTATCGGTCATGCCTGAAGGAGATGTTTTTAGCACCATAGTTGAGCGGTATTTTATATGCCCTCCCACGCTGATGGCCCGCAGGGAAGTGTTTGAAAGTCTGGGAGGATACGATGAATCTCTTGATTATGAAGATTTTGACTTCCTGGTACGTGCATCGCGCATTTTTAATTTTTGTTATTCACCGGACCTGTTGGTGAAACGACGGATTGTGAAAGGGTCGAAGTCGGACCGGCAATACAAAAATAACCGTCCATATTACCTTTCCACCCTCAGGGTTTGCGAAAAAGCGCTACAGATGGTTGCGTCTAAAGGTGAGAAAAATGCCCTGAATAAACGGATGCGGTATGAATGCCGGCAGGCCATCCGGGTAGGGGAGAAAGAAATAGCAACAGGATACATCAGGCTGATGCGGCAAAACAAATTAAATAATATAGAACGGCTATTTTATAAAACTGTAGTAAGCTTACTGACTAAAACCCTTTTACTCAGAATGGTCATTTGAAATCTATTGCGGTTACTAATTGACAATAATTTGCGACATCCCGCCAAGGAGGGACAGGTTTTGCTGCCTGGTGGTAGGCAAGTACCTGCCTACCAGCCACTTAGAACCATCGCTACAAAGTCTAATGACAATTCTGGGTTTAACATATTAGTTATCTTCGATTATCATCATTATCCAACATCGAAAGGTAACTCATATAGCGTGATTCATGAATGACACCGTTTACCATGGCATTCAGCACCACACACCCCGGCTCACTTACATGCAGGCAGTTATTGAACTTGCATTCCCCCAGAAGTTGCCTCATTTCTGGAAAATAATGCGAAATTTCCCAGTCTTCCATATCGATCATCCCCAACTCTTTGATCCCGGGGGTATCAATTATATAGGTATTAGGTTCAAGTTCAAACATTTCGGCAAATGTGGTTGCATGTTTCCCCTTTAGGCTGAAATCAGATATTTGTTTCACTTTCTGGCCAATTTCGGGCGAAAGAATGTTTATCAGGGATGATTTCCCGACACCCGAATGCCCTGCAAGCAAGGTCACTTTATCCTTCAAATGCAGGTGGAAATTATCAACCCCCTGTTTTTTCAACGCTGATATAAACAAACATTCGTATCCGATTGATTCATATACATTTGCAAGTTCGCTCTGTGTTTGAAAGCCGTCTTCATCAAGTAGGTCGATTTTGTTGAAAATAAGGATGGCCGGAATGCGGAATGATTCGGTGTTGACCAGGAACCGGTCAATAAATCCCTGGGAAGTACGCGGATATGTGCGAGTGACCATGAGCATGGCCTGATCAATATTTGCTGCCAGTATATGACCTTGGCCCCTTTTGTGGACTGATTTTCTGATGATGTAATTGGTTCGTTGATGAATTTTAGTAATGATGCCCCAATATTTATCACCATGAATGTCCGCTTCAAAAGCAACTCTGTCGCCAACGGCAACCGGATTAGTTGTTTTGAAACCTGCTAATTTGAGTTTACCCCGTGTACGACACTGATAATCCTGCCCGTCTTCTGATTTGACCTTATACCACGACCCTGTAGATTTAAACACAAGACCTTCCATAGCCTTACGTAATTAACGGTGAAATGTAATCAAGTATTTTTTGAGTAGCGCCTTTATTCTCATAAACATATTCCCGGGCAGTGTTGCTGGCAAACCGGTACGCTTCCTCATTGGTTAGTAATTCTGAAATAATCGATTTCAGCTCATCCGAATTGCTTACCGGAAATGCTCCTTTGCGTTCAATGAGATCTAGCGCTTCCTGAAACTTCCGGTAGTTCTTCTGGCCAAAAAATACCGGCATGCCAAATACGGCTGCTTCCATAATATTGTGAAGTCCGTCGCCATATGCGCCTCCGATAAATGCGAAATCACCGTACCGGTACAAAGAAGCAAGCATTCCGATATTATCTATGATCAGTACAGTTGCCTCATTTGGAGGTAAATTTTTAGATAAATCCGTTATTTCCGAATATAACAAAGAGGGCGTGATTAGCTTTTCCCGGAATATTTCGATTTGTCCTGCATTGATTTCATGTGGAGCAATAATATATTTTAAATTCACTGATGAGTCATTGATCATTGGCAGCAGCACCTCCAGGTCGTCAGGCCAGACGCTGCCTGCAATCAGTGTCCTGCTTTCACCCATAAAATTTTCCACCGCCTCAATAACTCCTGTATGGCTGGCTATCTCTATTACGCGGTCCAGCCGTGTATCGCCGGCTACAGTCACATTCGTAAAATTGTGTGCTGCCAGTAACTCGAGTGATTCGGTGTTTTGCACAAAAAAATGGTCAAAATACACAAGTAGCTTCCGGTAAAATCCTCCGTAGGATTTAAAAAACAGCTGATCATGCCGGAAAATTCCGGATATCAGAATAACCGGAATGCGAGCTTTTGTACCTTGCCTCAAAAAATAGTACCAGAATTCATATTTCACAAAACATACGAGGTCAGGTTTGACCAATGCGTAAAATGTAATGGCATTTTTTTCTGAGTCCCAGGGAAGATAACAAACCAGGTTGGCGAATTCGTAGGCTTTGGCCACTTCGTACCCCGATGGTGAAAAAAATGTAAGCAGTATAAATATACCCGGATTTTCTTTTTTTAAGGCCTCCATAACCGGCCTGCCTTGTTCGAATTCACCCACAGACGCACAGTGAAACCAAATGGTTTTTCCTTTTGACTCGGGCATTTTTGATTGAAGGTACCTGCGCCAGTTTTTCCGGCCTTCAACTAACAGTTTCGCTTTGTGGTTATAAAACGACCATATATGAACGAGCAACCGGTATAAAATAATTATAAATTGGTATAAAAGTTTACCCATGGATTTCAAAGATACTTATATAGCCATCATTTTATAAAACTCATGGGTTACTGCCGGCTATCTTCTTTTTTGTAATGGCCTGAAACCGGGCAAATAATAACACAGCAGATACAGACAGCCCGGTTAACAGCCCATACCAGATGCCTTCTACACCAAGACCAAGGCGGAATCCCAGCACATAGCCAATAGGTAATCCGATAATCCAGTAGGCAATAAAAATGAAGAACGTCGGGATTTTTACATCAGCGAGTCCCCGGAGTGCACCCAGTCCAACTACTTGTATGCCATCGGATAGCTGAAAAAAGGCTGCTATTACCAGCAACGACGATGCAATGGAGATAACTTCAGGATCGCTGATGTACAATGCAGGAAAAATATTACGTCCAAGGATAAAAACAATAGCAAATAAAGACATAAATGCCATAACCATGATGAATATCGAAAAAGCAACGGTTCTAAGTGTGGGGTAGTCTTTTCTGCCATAATGATTGCCTACCCGAATGGTGGCCGCTGCAGCCAGCCCTGTTGCCATCATATAACTTACGGAAGCCATATTCAGTGCGATCTGATGTGCTGCCAGCGAACGGGCACCCAGCCAGCCAATCATGATAGACGAAAACCCAAAGGCGCCCACTTCGAAAAAAAACTGAAAACCTGCCGGCAACCCGATGCGTAGCATTTTGTTTATCATGAGCATGTTTAACCTGATATACTTCATGGCGGCATGGTAGGGTTTGTACCGACCTGACTGGAACAGGTATAACCACATGGCCAGCGCCATCAAAACCCGCGATATCAATGTTGCATAACCAGCACCGTTCAACCCCATTGCCGGAAAACCCAGCTTACCGAAAATAAGGATATAATTTAAAAGTACGTTTAATACATTACTACCTATAGTAATATACATGGCCTGTCTGGTTTGCGATAACCCCTCGGCGAACTGCCGGGCGCTTTGAAACAACATGAGTGGAATAATCGAAAGGGTGATGATCCCCAGGTAGGGGATAGCCAGTTTGAGTACTTCCTCGGGCTGGCTGAGGAGATAAAGGCCTTTGCTGCCGGCAAATACGAGTAACGCAAGCACCAGACTTATTAAAAAATTGATAACCGTGCCATGCTTAAGTACTTCGGCGCTTTTTTCAATATTGTTTTCGCCATCGGCTGCTGCCACTAACGGAGTGATGGCAAACGAAACGCCGATGCCGAATGTCATCAGCAGGTGAAAGATCACATTGGCGAGTGCGGCCGCAGCCAGTGGTTCGACGCCAAGACTGCCTACCATTACACTGTCGGTTATGCCCACCAGCACATGCCCCAGCTGGCTTAACATCACGGGGTAGGCAAGCAGGATGTTCTTTTTGTAATGTGATTTAAAACGATTCAACTAATGTCAGATATTAAATCGGTGGGCAACCTTAAAATACGCGATAAGCTTAATGAATCGGTTAATTCTTCCCTTTCTGCCATCCTCAGTACATTTTTAAACGATGTTTTTTTGATCTTCAGGTCACTCTCCGATTGCACGGACTGGGGTTTTCCGAATGACAGGTTGCGTGCCAAAAAAAAATAGCCCACTTCATCGGTTACCGAGTTTGATGCATGAATCTTCAGTATTTCTTCCCACTCCGTTGCGGTTATTCCGGTTTCTTCTTTCAGCTCCCTTTTTGCCGACTTCAGGGCATTAATGACCAAAGGACCGCCTCCCATTGGGATCTCCCATGAATATTCATTCAATGTATACCGGTACTGCCCCACCAGCCTGGTATTGTTATTTTCATCAAGAGGGGTGATGCCAATGGTCAGATTTTTAAAACTTACTTTTCCGTAAATATCTTTTCCGCCACCCGGGCTTGACACTTCGTACTCTGTAAGGCTGATCCATGGCTCATACACAGGTTTTTGAGAAAGGGTTTTCCAGGGGTTTTCCTTATTGATTTTCATATAATGCAGCTCTTTTTTCCATCGGCTTACATACCTTTTCTTATTTTTGGTGAATTTTCCGGAATAGTTTGCAAAGGTATGTGTCTTAATGTTTATTAAAAATTTTGTACTCTATGGTGCAATTTTTAACTTTCCATAATGTTAAAAGGTGCATTTACAATGGATCTTATTGAAGCGGGGTGCGATGAAGCCGGCAGGGGCTGCCTGGCTGGCCCTGTGGTGGCGGCTGCTGTCATTTTGCCGAAAGGATACAGGCATGCATTGCTGAACGATTCTAAAAAGGTCAGTTTACGAAACAGGGAAAAACTACGGATAGATATTGAAAAGGATGCACTGGCGTGGACGGTGGCAAACGTTTCTAATGATGAAATTGACCGGATCAACATCCTGAATGCTTCATTCAAGGCGATGCATTTGGCAATCGACCGGTTAAAAATAACGCCCGAACTGTTACTGATCGATGGAAACCGGTTTACGCCTTTTGACGGATTGGATCACGTATGTATAATAAAAGGAGACGGGCTGTATTTGTCGATAGCGGCCGCATCAATTCTTGCCAAAACCCATCGCGATGAATATATGTCATCGTTGAGTGACCGGTTTCCGGGATATAGCTGGCATACAAATGTCGGATACCCTACACCGGGGCACAGAAATGCTATAAAGAAACTGGGAGTGACGCCTTACCACCGGAGATCATTCCGGCTCTTGCCGCACCAGTTTAATCTGTTTTGTTAATTTTGGCCTGTAAATCTTGAATCCAAATGAGAAAGTACACGAACATATTTATTTCAGTGATCAGCCTTGTGATTCTGTATTCAGGGTGTAGCCGCCCGGGCAATGTTACCCGTACGCTCAATTTTGTTGATCTGAGCATACCGGAAAACCGTACGCTAAACCTTTATCCAAGAGAATTTACGGCCTATTTACTGCAAGCTATTTATGAGAAAAAACTTCCGGCCTATACCATTGATTATTATGAAACGGGAGCTATTATGCCACTCGAATCAGCAGAATTTGAAGCACTCATCATTGAACCGTACGAAATATATGATCCTTACGAGGATGATGAAAATGCATTGCCGGTTGAACATGAACTAAGCAGTTATTTTTCTTCTGTCACCTTGATAAGTTTTGATGAAAAACTGGTTGCCGGCGATGTGTATAAAACATTGTATATAAATTTCTATCATCCGGGAGAAGTTACACCCGAAGGATATGACAAATACATTTGTTCTACAGAATATGAAAAAGCTATCGCATACCTTAAGCAGATATCGCCCCCTTTGGTTTGGCACAATTTTAAACTTGAAGACTGGGGATGGGTAAATGAAAGTGTGTTCAAATCAGGTTTTGTGGCTTCTTCAAAAATGGCCTTTGACATTTTAATGTATTACAAATCAAATCAGCAGTATAAAAAACTTGCTCCTGAAGTAGTACCATATTCGATCGATTTGTACCTAAGTCAAACTCCCGGCAACCTGCATGTCATTCTTCCTAACCCCGGCAACCAAACCGGATATGTTTATTACCTCGATGATTCCACCACAACCTATCTGGCCTCCTATTCGATTGAAGATCTTGAAAACATCGGGAAATCAAAGATTTTACTGGCTGAAGCAAAGATTATGCCTTTAACCACCGCACTGGAGGAACGTAATTATAAAATTAAAGGGAAACCACAAAAGATATCTGAAAATGGTGTTTTTGCATCGCCTGTAAAAGGTAAGGATAAGCTTACTCGACGTGCAGGCAGCAATTCCGCTATTGCATCAGGTTATTTCGATAAAGGGCAACTTTTTCGTTTACGGCAGATCGACAGGATAAACAAATATGACACGATTGTACCACGGGAACTTCCATTGTTGCTATATGATGCGGTTAAAAGAGGAGAAATTACGGTTTATGAAGATGACAGCCTTCATAACAGACTGCCTTCAGGCAGTTTTTTTGATGCCTTAATCTTTGAGGACAGAAATACAACCAGAATGATTAAACCAGAGCTGATGAAAGCACAACTGGTTATACGCGAGACTATATTTGATCAGGAAGGCAGCATATCAGAACGGAATCCCCTGGGTATAGGGCTTATGGTGCCCGGCCAATTTGTTCCGGAAGGATTTAACAGAGAGGCAGGTTATTTTAAGGTTGATGACATAAACACATATCTTACTTCCAGGGGAAGTGAAAAAATTGACTTTTCGTTACTAAGAGGTTTTCCGCTTAAGTCATGGAATATTGAAGTTTACCTGTTGGCAAACAGATGACATGGAATTGAACAAATTGAATGTATTGAGTGACGAAACAGTTGCTATAGTGGGTGTTCCTTTTGACGACAAATCGTCCTTCATGAAAGGCGCGGCAGAAGGACCTGATCAGATCCGGCGCATTATGCAAGATGGCTCGAGCAACTACAGCGCAGAATCGGGAGTGGTATTGGAGGAAGGCCGTCATTTTGTTGATGTCGGTAATATTGATGTAAAGGAGTATCATTCCGATATTGGCAATGGAATAAGCCAGGTTCTCGAACAGTGCAATAAGGCCATTATTCTTGGAGGCGATCATTCTATTGCTTACCCGGTAATTAAATCATTTAACCGGAAGTATCCAGAATTGCACATTCTTCAATTTGATGCACACACCGACCTGTATGATGAATATGAAGGAGACAGATATTCCCATGCGTGTCCATTTGCCAGGATAATGGAGGAAAATCTTGCCCGCAGCCTTACCCAGGTAGGCATTCGTTTGGTCACACCCCACCAGGTAGAACAGCAGAAAAAATTCAATGTGGACATCATTACAATGCATGACTGGTATAATAACCGTAAACTCTCTCTCAAGGGGCCGCTGTATATATCACTTGACCTGGATGTATTTGATCCGGGATTTGCACCGGGTGTATCACATCATGAGCCGGGGGGTATGAATCCCCGGGAAGTGATTGAATTAATTCTGAGCATTGATGTTCCTCTTGTGGGCGCCGACATTGTGGAGCTAAACCCCCTGCGTGATCATGCCGGCATTACAGCCATGCTGGCGGTTAAGATGCTGAAGGAGCTGATCGGCAAAATGGTAAAACAATCATAATTACAAAAGCGTACCACGTAAATGTGCCTGATATTATTTGCTTACAAAACCCATCCGAATTATAAACTGGTGATCGCAGCCAACAGAGATGAATTCTATGCACGTGAAACCGCGCCAGCAAATTTCTGGGAAGATCATCCGGATATACTGGCAGGAAGGGATCTGGAGGGTGGAGGCACCTGGTTTGGTATAAACCGGTCGGGAAAGGTTAGCCTGCTTACAAATTACCGTGACCTGAGCAATATAAAGCCAAATGCACCTACACGGGGAAAGCTGGTTTCAAATTATCTCATTGCCGAACCGGACGTTTCGTCCTACCTGGATATTATTAACAACCTGGCTGAATCCTACAACGGATTTAACCTGATTCTCGGGTCGGTTGATGACCTGTGGTATTACTCCAATGTGGAAAGAAAAAAATATATGCTTGGGTCAGGCGTATATGGATTGAGCAACCGGTTGCTGAATTCGTCCTGGCCAAAAGTGGAAAAAGGTAAGAAAAAGCTTACTACTGCATTGAAAAAAGACAAGCTGGAGCCTGAGGAGTTGTTTGAAAGTCTGTATGATGACCGTAAAGCGAACGACGATGCGTTGCCTGATACGGGCGTCGGCATTGAAAAGGAGCGTATGCTGTCTCCCATGTTTATAAAAAGCCCGGACTATGGTACAAGGTGCTCAACAGTACTCCTGGTCGATCAGCAAAACCACGCGCTTTTTACAGAACGTACGTACAATACCACTACATTTGATTTTATCACCCGCACTTTTACTTTGGAGGTTTACTAATTTTATGACGAAGAAGAAAAAGAATCCTGCATCTTTCGCGTTAAAGATTATTCCCCTTTTGTTTCCCGGACTTGAAAAAATCTCCCCTTTTCTGGCTAACAGGCTGGCCGTTCAATTGTTCCACTGGCCAATCAGATTTACACCAACTCAGCAGGAAAAGGAAGCAGCCGGGCAGGCAGAGAAGTTTAAAATAAAAATCAATCAAAAAAACATTCAGGTGTACGCCTGGGGTGAGGGCAAACCCGTTTTAATGGTACATGGCTGGTCAGGACGGGGCACACAGTTCCGGAAGTTCATTAAACCTTTTAACGACCGCGGGCTGAAGGTAATTGCCATTGACGGACCCGCCCACGGAAAGTCGGAGGGCCGTCGTGCGCATGCCCGTGAATTTGTTGAAACTGTTATAAAGCTTCATGAGTTATACGGCGAATTTGAAGCATTGATCGGGCATTCGTTTGGCGGGGTGGTCAATGTAAACAGTGTGCATCATGGCGTAGCGGCTAAAAAACTGATACTTATTGCTTCACCAACCATTGCTGAAGCTATCATAGCCGATTTTCTTAAAAAGATCAATGCCTCATACGAAAGGGGGCTCTATTTTAAAGAGTGGCTTTTCAGGAAAAATGGGGTTCGTTTCGAAGATGCCAGCATCTACGCCCTGGCAGGCCAGATACCAGAAATGCCCATACTTGTCATTCACGATGAGGAAGACCGGGATGTACCTATCCACCATGCCGAGGTGTTGAAGGGCAAGTTGCCGCATGTAGAATTATATAAAACAAAGGGGCTGGGACACATGCGGATACTGAAAGATGAAAAGGTGATAAACAAGTGCATTGATTTTATACTTGGAGAAGGTCTGCCTGTAATTGAATTTCAGGAACCAGAAAGCAAAAGCCGTAATTGAAGTTTACTCAGGGCTTCGATTTTCTGTTGCAGCCGGTTTCTCTTGCCGGGTGCAGGGTTGCCCTTCAACCTTTCTGCAAAATCATTTGGCAAACTGCCAGGGTTGCCAGTCGCCCACGTATTTTTGTCTGGTAATAATCAACGCCCTTTCTATACCCCGTTGTACGATTGGCGAAAAGCCGTAGTCGTAACACAGATAGTATAAATTGCCTGCCGGTGACAAATACAAGGAGGTAAATGCCGAAAAATCGTAGCCCATACTTTCCAATATTGTTTTTCGTACGGTAGCTTTTCCTACAGGGCTAAGTGTTTTAAGTATCGTCCGGTTTCTGCGCAGCCGTTTGTTTGTGTCGATAATGAGTTTTTGCGTTTTGTATTTGAATTGATTATTCGCAATGGCCCTGCACTGGTCAGAGCAGTACTTTTTATCAGACCGGCCAACAAGGAGTGTACTGCAAACCGGACATTTCTTTGTTTCCATCATTTTTTATCGCATTTACCGTGTTTTATCCGGATATATACGGGTATATCCGGTTTACAAACGACTATAATACATTTTTCGAGCCTATTTTGGCAACAGAACCAAAATTTATTTGCAATGAGACCAATTGATGCAGGTATAAAATCAATTTCATCGGACACGAAAAAACCGGTGTTGCCATTTACGCCAAATGCCCGGTACGTGCGGGTACCTCAGGCGTATCTGGATAAATTAGATGTAAGGCGATATAGTGAAAGCACGATTTCGGTTTATACCCATTTTTTCAGGGAATACATGCGTTATTTCTACAACAGGCCATTGGATTCTATTAAAAAGGAAGAAATTCAGACTTATTTATTACATCTTATTAAAACAAGGAACATCTCGGCTAGTACCCAAAACCAGATAATTAATGCGATCAAGTTTTACTATGAACAGGTTAAGGGACTTGATAGAACCTTTTATTTTATTGAAAGGCCAAGGAAAGAAAAGAAGTTGCCGATGGTGCTCAGCCAGGAAGAAGTAATGCGTTTGCTCAGAGCCACCCATAATTTAAAACACAAGGCCATGCTTGGTTTGATTTATTCGGCAGGTTTGCGGGTGGGTGAACTCATCAGTCTTGAACTGGTAGATATTGACAGTGACAGAATGGTAATTTATGTCAGGGGTGGCAAAGGCAAAAAAGATCGTACCACCCTATTATCTTCTAAAATTCTGGTTTTGCTCAGGACGTATTTTAAAAGATACCGGCCTGTTAAATGGCTATTCGAGGGCCCAGACCATAGTCAGTATTCACAAAGCAGTTTGCGGAAAATATTTATCCGATCCAAAGCAAAAGCCGGTATTTACAAGAAACTAACGCTGCATTGTTTGAGGCATAGTTTCGCCACGCATTTGTTAGAAAACGGTACTAATTTGCGTTATATTCAGGAATTGCTGGGTCATAATTCAAGTAAAACCACCGAAATTTACACGCATGTAACCCTTGCGGGAATGAAAAATGTACAAAGTCCATTAGACCAATTGACAGATGTATAAAGAGAACAAAATAATACAATGCCCCATTTTAATAATTCAATTTTGTGGTATATTTAACCAGAATTCGGGTACCCATAATGTAAATAAGGAGCATAGAGTGCCCATTACACAATCGTTGGCAACAATTTGAACAGAATACAAAACTTAAATTCAATTGCTAGTGCAAGTATTTACAAAATTAATTTCAACAAAATTAAATTACCATGGACAATACTATTCAAACTTTTAACGCAAACGGAGTTACACTTCATTTCTCAAAAACAGGCTCAGGACAGCCTTTAATATTTATCCCAGGCAGCGTCAGCGACTATCGCACTTGGACAAACATTCAAAGTCACTTTACCGACAGTTATGAGTGCTATCTCATCAGCAGGCGCTTTCAATTTCCTGGCAAGTATCCATTGGGCGGTGTCAGCAGTGTTGCTGCAAACACCAATGACATAGCTGCATTCATAAAAGAGATGGAACTCTCACCTGCTGCAATTATCGGACATTCATTCGGTGGTTATGTTGCATTAAATGTGGCTATTCAATATCCGGAATTAGTTAAATATGTAGTTGCAGAAGAACCCTTTTTTGCCCCTGCCTTAGCAAAAAATCCGAAGAACCCGCTTGAGTTATTAAGTCTGATGTTCAAGAACTTCAAAGCAGGAAAAAGTTTTGCAAGACTTGGAATGAAAGGATTTGATCCAACATTGAAAGCATTGGCAAAAGGCGATACAACAACTGCACAAAAAACATTTATTGTCGGTGTTACTAATGGCAAGAAAACGCCTTCCACTCTTGACGAGCTTACCCGGCTGCAACTTGCAGACAATATTGCTGCATTGGCTGGAGAAGACCCGTTTAATAACACAATTAAAATGGACGACTTGCAAAAGATAAAATGTCCAACACTTTTAATCAGCGGAACAGAAAGCCCTTATGTTTTCCAATACATAAATGAACAACTAAATAAGTTTATCAGACAATCTCAACTTGTTAGTTTCATTAATGCGGGACATTGGATACACATTGACCAAGCAGATAAATATGCAGTCACGGTGACTGACTTCCTGAAAAGGTAAAACTGCTGCCAACACGGGCTAAAATCAAGTTGGCAGAAAGTGCTAAACGGAACTTCATCACTTTTGGTTATTTTTGTTAAAACGGACAAGTAAGTGCTTCTAAATGCCCACCAGCTTTTAGCCCAAGCCCGTTGGCAAACATTAGAAAATTAAAAATTGAATAATTATGAACAATACAAATCGATACCTTGGATTACTAATTATAGTATCGGCATTTTTTATTATTAGTGGCCAATTAAGGGCACAAGAACCAATAAAAGTTAATGTTGGAAATTATGTGCGGGCTGAAAGTGATTTCCAAATTGAAACTTATGCTAAAACATTGGGTTGTTTTGGAAAACTGGTACACCAAAGAGATTTTTATTCAGTTGATAATCAGCTAACTGTCAGGGTAAATAGGGATACTTATTATTCCTTTGGATTATACGATTTAACTTCCCCTGTTACCATTACAAAACCTGATCCCGGAAACAGATTTCAATCATTGATGATTATAAATCAGGATCACTCTATTTCTCCAACTATACACGAAGGGGGTATATTTACTTACACGCATGAGAAACTTGGTTCGCGATACATGATTGTGATCTTTAGAACATTTGCTAATTCGATAGATCCAGAAGATCAAAAAATTGCACATGATTTACAAGATAAAATCATTATTGAACAAGCTGATGCTGGAAAACTTGAACTACCTAATTGGGATAATGTATCTCGACAACAGATTATGGATGCGATAAACGTTCTCGCTGGAAGCCTGCCGACCACTGAAGGTTTCTTTGGGGAGAAAGATAAAATAGATCCAATTAAACATCTTATGGGAACTGCTTATGCTTATGCAGGAAACCCAAGAGAAGCGGCCATTTACAAAAATATAGTGCCTAAGCATAACGATGGGAAAACCGCGTACAAAGTTACGGTTAAGGATGATGTGCCGGTTGATGGGTTTTGGTCAATAACGATGTACAATGCTGAAGGGTATATGGAAAAGAACGAGTACGATGCCTACTCTATTAACAATAGATCAGCGAAAAAAAACCTTGATGGTTCCATTACCATTCATTTTGGAGGAGACCCCAATAACATAAATTATTTACCTACTCCAAAAGGGTGGAATTGTCTTATTCGATTGTACCAACCTAAAGAGTCGTTATTAAATGGCGAGTGGGATTTCCCTGTTTTTGAATTAGTAGAATAACATTTGCCAACAATGTATAAAGAGCATTAAAACGCTCTTTATACTAACCGTTAGCAGCAATTTTAAAATAAAAAATGGCAGAACAAAAAGATTTAGATTTTACGTATACTACTATCGACGAGATATTCCGTTTGAGTATGGGGGAAACAGGAGATTATAGCGGAGCGAAATACGATGGTGATTTTTCGATGACCCTTGAAGACGCCCAAAAAGAAAAACACAAATTCATAGCCGACAGCCTCAACATCGTCAAAGGCAGCAAAGTGCTTGACATGGCCTGTGGTTGGGCGCCTTTCACGCGATATATTACGCATGAAAGAGATGCAGAAAGTATAGGTTTGACGCTCTCACAAGGGCAGGCGGATGCCTGCCGAAAGAATGGTTATAAGGTGATGGTGAAAGATTGTCGCTATGTAAAACCCGACGACTTTGGTATTTTTGATGCCATCACCTGTATTGGAGGATTGGAGCATTTCTGCTCAGTAGAAGAATGGCAGGCAGGCAAGCAGGAGCAAGTTTATCGAGATTTTTTTAAAACGCTTTATGATCTGTTGCCCATTGGTGGGCGGTTTTATATGCAGACAATGACCTTCAGTAAGAATATGATCGAATTTGAGGAATTGGACGTAAATGCCGAAAAAGGATCAACGGCCTATATTATGGCACTCATGATAAAACAGTTCCCCGGTTCCTGGCTTCCAAATGGCCCCGAAATGGTCATCAAATGTGCGGAACCCAGATTCAAACTAATTTCCCAAAGTAGTGGAAGGCTAGATTATATTGAAACCATTGCTCAATGGCGGAAGAAATTCAGAAAATTTCATCTTAAAAAATATTGGCTCTACCTATCACTCATTCCAAGATATTTTATAGATAGGGAATTCAGGCATCTGGTCGCTATTTTCAAAGTAAGCCCCAACAGGATCTGCTTTGAAAAAGAGGTCATGGATCATTACCGTTTAGTATTTGAAAAAACAGCAAATACAGCCTGTAACTAACAATTGAATCTTTCATTCAATTAAGTCGGTATAATTTTGCTTATCTTTCTATCGTTAAATTAACGGGTACCTTTCTTTGTATTAATCTTTTCAAGTTTAATTGATTTTTTGTTTACCCAAATATGTTAGCCGCAATAGCGCATTAAAATTTTATAAACTAAAACATAGGCAATATCAAACATCCAAAATTTTCAAAAGATACAGGCGTTGAATTTTCAAAAGCCTTAAGAAAAAAGGTGAAAATCTATTTCAAAACTAATGAACTTAACAGACATGCTAATAACAGTATGATTGGTAAGACTATTTTAATGCTTGTAACATTTTTTCTTCCATTAATTATTATAAATTTAGGAATCATCACAAGTCCGTGGCTGCTTTTTTCACTATATATTACAAGTGGTCTTGGAATGGCTGGAATTGGAATGAGCGTTTCGCATGATGCGATTCATGGGTCGTACTCCAATAAACAAAAAATCAATACACTTATAGGATACACTATTAATCTCATTGGAGCAAACGCGACTGTGTGGAAAATCCAACACAATGTACTTCATCATACCTTTACGAATATTGAACATGCCGATGATGATATTAATGCACCATTTTTCCTGCGATTTTCACCGCATGCTAAAAAATACTGGTCGCATCAATATCAGCATATCTATATCTGGTTTTTTTATGGGTTAGCCACTTTATCGTGGGTCACAACAAAAGATTTTGTTAGAATAAATCGATATCGTAAAATGGGGTTTTTAAATGAAAAAAATGAATTCAGAAATGCCATTATTGGTATTATAGGATGGAAATTGTTATACTATTCTTACGCGTTAATTTTACCATTAATTATGGTAAACTTACCCTGGTGGCTCATTTTATCGGCATTTTTAAGTATGCATTTTGTTACAGGACTTTTAATAAGTACTGTATTTCAGGTTTCGCATATAATACCTGGCGCCGAGTTCCCGCGTACTGATAAAAATGGACTTATAGCAGGAGACTGGTATATGCATCAATTCGCTACAACAATTAATTATTCTCCACGAAGTAAACTTTTTACATGGCTCATAGGAGGGTTGAATTATCAAATTGAGCACCATTTATTACCCGGAATTTGTCACGTACATTATAAGAAATTGTCCAAAATTGTGATCGATACAGCCAAAGAATACGGTATGCCTTACCGTTCCAACCGAACTTTTTTTACAGCGATACGGGCTCACGTTACTATGCTTCGTCAGTTAGGAAATATGCCGCAAATTCCTGAATAGCTCTGATAAATCCGATGAAATACTTGATTCGAAGGAATTTTCATTTCATAATCCAAAAGATCAAAAATCAGTTGCCAACAACGTATATAAATAATAGCGGACAATTAGCTTAATTTTATAATTCCAGAGCATAATAAACAATCAATAAATCTGAAAAATACGTAGCTTTAACACCGCTACTATTCATATACAATATCGTTGTAGCACATTCAGCTAAAGCTGACTTTTGTTGCTACGTGCTACGCACTCCCACCCCAAAAGAGAATGTGCTACAACTTCCTGCTAAACCAAATTGCTAATTTATCTTAATACCAATTACAGCTTTAACTGGG
>JACZXH010000029.1 GCA_022571715.1 Bacteroidota bacterium
CGCTATCCTTGATATTTCCGAATTTTTGTATAACCATTAGTAAGAACATAAACGTATGCTTCCATCCGATCTTACCGGTGATATTAAGAACAGGCTTAAAACCATTAAAGGCCAGGTGGAAGGTATCATTCACATGTTGGAAGGAGGATCCAACGATCCCGAACAAATTGTATTGCCTCATTATACCATCATTTCCTTATTTTTTTTCAAATAAACATAAAACGGCTTGCTTACCCCCCCGGTAGTCCTCATATCTTTGGTTTGAAGTAGAATAAATGCTAACATTAAGTACCATGAAGCGAAAAGTAGAAGTATTTACTGCAGGGTATATTATATGCAACCCTGTAGTATTTACTCCTTACAAAAACCGAATGCACAACGTTGTATCTATTTATGTGTAGTGGCCGTAACGAAATTTTACAAAGATGATATGATAATTAAGATGTTTCTTATACGAGGTATTCTCACCATTTCGATTCTTACCAGTGTGATCGAATCTTATGCTCAGGGCCCCCCTGTATTTACCGATACGCCGATTCTGCTGGGACTGGGAGGGAGGGGTGTACGTACATTTGGTAAATATATTTCAAAAGAAAATGCCAACGTATATATTCAACCTCTTGTGCTACCTTTTAATATCACTCCAAAATTACTTGTCGGTACTATTCTACCTTTTGTTAGTAAATCACCAAAAAATGGTAGCTCACAGTCAGGGTTGGGTGACCTGGCAGTATTTTTGAAATATGTGGTGCAGCAAAAAGATTATCCGGGGAAAACTATTCGCACCCTGGTTAAAGTTACACAACGGTTTCCAACCGGCAACAATGAAATAATACCACCATTGGGTACCGGAGCCTACCAAACCGCATTTGGCATTGTTACCGGATATATAACCACTAAATATGGCATTTACACGGAACTGAATTATAACGTTGTATCAGAAGGCCAACCAAACCAATTTATTTACAATTTTGCATTCAGCTACCCGTTACTTCCACAGCAGTATCCACCGCGCCAGCTGAACATTTCGGCAGACGTCAATGGTATTTATGTACCTGAGTTATCGAATAATACAATTTTTCTATCACCCGGCCTTCAGTGGATTCTGGGCAGAAAAGTGTTGCTGGAAAGCGGTATTCAATTACCTGTGATGGAAGATGTGATTGAAACGGAAAGAACGAAATTTATGTTCTTGTTAGGAATAAGAGTCTTGTTATTTTAGAAAATCTTAAAATTAATATAACCATGAAAAAGAAATCCATATTACTTCCAGGACTGATGATATTGATTATTTCATTGGTTTCGCATACAGCCGTTGCCCAGGAACATGCGAAGCAGGAAAAGTTAAAATATGCACAGGTAAAAGTGAATGGGATGGCCTGCCCATTTTGTGCCTATGGTCTGGAGAAAAAATTGAAAGCCATTGATGGCGTGATAAAAATCGAAATCGATGTCGAAAACGGCGTTGCCTCTTTAGAATTTGAAGCCGACAAAATGGTAGATAAAAAAACGATTGCCGATGCCGTCAAAAAGGCTGGTTTTACTCCTGATAGCATCATATTTTTGGCAAAGTTGCCTGAAAAGGAAACGAAACCAGAGTTTTGATCAATTCAATGAACAAAATACAGATATTGTTTTTCACCATTCTGACGATTTGCACAGGATGCAAACCTGAATCATGGCAATATTCACGAGTCATTCCACTTGAAAATATTACGCCGATCGGAATCATCCGGGATACGGATAACTTATGGGTTTCAGATGTGTCCAATAACCGGCTGGTGGAATTGAGTTTGACTGGAGAGATCATAGGTTTGTATGACGGATTTCGCCGTCCGATGAACATCGCACTCTCACGCTCTGATAACGCCCTTTATGTTCCGGAATATTTTGCTGATACGGTCAGGATCTTTAAAAACGGAAAAATTTCCACGCTTCAGTTAGTAAACCTGCCAGACTCACCCGCCGGTGTTGCTGTATATAAAGATTATATCGCTATTGCCGATTTTTTCGGACACAGAATAATCCTTAAAAACAACAAGGATGAGATCATTATCGGACAGGAAGGACATGAATTCGGTGATCTGTACTACCCTACCGATGTTGCGTTTTACAATGATGAATTATTTGTTGCCGATGCATACAACAACCGGGTGATGGTTTATGATTTGAAAGGAAACAAACTAAAGGCCATAGGTTATGAGGATGGAATTAATGTTGCTACAGGTATTGAAGTAGCCGATGACAGGGTTTTTGTTACGGATTTCCATGGGAACCGTGTGCTTATATATGACCTTCTGGGAAACCTGCAACAAATACTCACAGAAAGTATCAACGAGCCTACCGATTTAAGTTACTCGAAAAAAGATAACCTGCTATATATTGCAAATTATGGAGACAGCAGTATTTTGGTTTATGAAAAAAAGTAAAAATTAAAGTTTATTCATTTTATCACTTATTCATTTAAGGTATATCCAAACATTGCTCAAAAATCCATACATTAAAATCATAATTCTGTCCAGAAACTAAATTTACATATGTCTATATTTGGGCATTATTAATAATAAAGTGCCATGCAATTAATTCCCGAATGGGCGCCCAATATCCATCCGTTGATTATTCACTTTCCCATCGTACTACTTCTTTTTGCTGTTTTCACCGATACTATATCCATCTGGCTTCAAAAGGACTGGTTGTACAAATCAACGTTGATGACTTACTTTTTTGGTGCACTTGGGGCTATTACGGCTTATATCACAGGTCGAATTGCAGCAGACACCGTGAATCCTCCTTTTAAAGCAGAACTAACAATGAGCAATCATTCAGACTGGGCTCTTTATACGGTTATTTACTTCTCTGTCTATGCCATACTTCGTTTGATATTTATCAAGAAACTTGATGCAGCAAATAAAATTTTACGTTTAGCAGTGCTTGCTGTGGCTATGGCAGGACTTTATCTGTTAATCCATACGGCTGATTTGGGTGGCAAACTGGTCTTCAAATACGGCGTAGGACAATTCAAATAATATTAACTTACTAACCGATAAATAAAATGACAATGAAAATCAAAAATTCAATATTTACAATTGCTCTCGCAGTGGGCATTATTCTTTTTTGGGGAGCATGTACCTCTTCGAATAAATCAGCTGAACAGGAAACCGCAGAGGAACACAGCCATGATGAAGGGGATGAACATGTGTCAACAGAAGCCATGGAAATATCGCCAGACGAGATTAATGCTGATGAATTGACATGGACTCCTTCTGCGGATGAGAGTGATATTTTTTCGAATAAATTTCAATTTGTAATGGGTTCGGCAGGCGATTTAGAAGCAACGGTTTCGGGAAACTCCGTAACATTGAATCTTTCAGGCAATACCGCGGCCTTCGTATTTCACAGCAAGCTTGGCAATATAGGTGGAGAGGTCTCCTATATGTTGCACGGTTTTAAAGGTGATCTTAAACTGATCCATCATTTTAAAGATGCACAGAACTATGAATTCGTTTCTGTAAACGGCAACCAAATGAAACTGGGAAGGGTTATTAATGGTGAAGAAGATATTTTTGACGAAAAATCCTTTGACACCGGTTCGTCAGGCTGGGTTCAATTACGTGTCTCTGCTGCTGGCAGCCATTTTAAGGGTTACATTGGTGACGAGAATATCACACACGGCCATGGTGATGAATTGGAACCCGGCTATGTCGGAATGATGATTGACGGAACAGGAAGCCTGATGATCAAAGATTTAAAAGTGACTATTCTTGATGAAGAATAATAACCGCGTAATCCCATTAAAAAACAACACACTTATGAAAAAGAGAAAAAAAGCTGTATCGAATAAAATTATAAAAGTATTCATATTGACCCTGCTTAGCAGCATGTTAATGTCATCAGGCTATGCACAGTCTGATGAGGAACAGGTGAAAGAAGTGCTTAAAAAATATCATGAAGCTATAGAAGCCCTTGATGCTACGGGCACCGAGTCGTTGTTTGCTGAAAATTCCAGCGTATTTGAATCAGGAGGAGTTGAGGGTACTTATACTCACTATCTTGAACACCACTTAGGCCCTGAATTAAAAGATTTTAAATCGTTTGTATTTAACGATTACAAAGTGGATGTTCGTATCGATATTCCATATGCTTTTACTACAGAGACATATACGTATAAAATTGTACTTGCTGAAGATGGCCGCGAAATTGAACAAAAAGGAGTAGCTACTTCCATACTAAAAAAAATGGAGGGTACATGGAAGATCATTAAATCACACTCCTCGGCAAGAAGGATGACTACGAAGTAAACGGATCAAAGGAATGTCCTAAAATCGGATAGGGAAAACATCTGGCATTATCACCTCCTGCAAATTAGAATTCTCCGATAAATTGTTGTTTCAAAGAGTCAGGCAATTCGTAAAAATTCAAAGTTGTGTCCGATATCCTCCGAATCCCAAATCTGTAATTTCCCCCTTTTCAAGTAAATAAAACAAGTTGTTCAGAATATTAAATTCTGACTGGAAGTGATATATGGTCTACAAAATTGAAGTTCATTTAGTTAACTGGCTATCCTAAAAATTTACCTGAAACCGGAACGCATATGCGTTTATTTTACCTTGGTCTTTGACGTCTATTAACAGGTAATTGAACATAAATCGCGTAACTGGATTAAGATACCAATTCAGTCCGAGGGTAATATCCGACATACTGCCTCCGCTTACATCCGTATCATCCAGGTCGATGAGTGAGTAGCGGACGCCTACCTCAAACGCGCCTGTGCCGCCTTCGCTTCCAAAATTTGTTTTTGGTTTTACCTGATCAAAGGCACCTGAAGCCAGTTTGTAATTACGGTGCTCTCTGGTAATAAACCAACTGATATAACCATAATATGCATCGAAATTGTAACTATCATTCTGAAGTGTGGATTCATCAGCTGTAACCGCCGTAGCTGAAATAAATTCTCCCTGCATAGAAAACGGGCCGTTTACGTAAGCCACTTCAAGGCCATACTGATTGACGGCCTTAACCACATCAATTTCAGCCAGAAGTAGTTTGGGCGCCAGATGGGTTTCAGGTCTTGAAGCTAATGGGTAAGCTGAATTATCCTGCTCTTGGTGCGTGAGCGATATCCCGAGGTGCAACAATTTAAAACCATCTTCGGTCTCATAGTAAGGTACTCCTGTTATTCTCCCTGAAAGATTAAATTTATTTCCGCTATAAAGGCCGAAACCAATGGAATTGGAAGGCAGAAAATAGCCCAGCGCCCAGGTCATTCGACCGCTTTCATTGTTGTCGAAAAACATAATGCCGGTATTTCGCTCTGGCGTCAGTGGATCGGTCAGCGCCCGTTCCATAAATGTAATGTTATTACTGCTTGCAAGCAGTTCGAGGCCGATCGGCTCTTTGAAATGTCCTATCCGGATATTACCGACGACCGGGATCTTTGATAAATTGATATAGGCGTCTTTCAGTACCGCATGCCCAAGGGCAAAATCAAGCTGCAACTTATAACTGACATTATTATAGATCAATCCTGAGTTGTAGAATCGCAACCTGCGGAATTCAACCCCTTTATTAAAAGTAATGATCGAGTCGTAATAGCTGCCGGGTGAAATAGATAAAAAATCCAGCATTATTCTGCCTCCGAATTTTAGTTTAAAGTTGCCATCACTACTGTTTAACATAAATCCGTTGGACCAGTTTGCGTCCCAAGTGACAGGCTCTGCAACATTTTCCTGTGCAAAACCACGTGATACGGTTAGCACAAAACATACAACGAACAGGAAAGTGTTTTTAATATTCATGCATGCAAGCTATAAATTCAAATTATTTCGTCAAAATACGCTACTTTATTGGTGACCTGCTAATTTATTGAATTAACGAATCGTTAAGGTTTAATTATGGGAATGTTATATCGGGGTCTTTATCCGAATGTAATTGCAAGAATAGGTTTTACACTATGTTGCACGTATTTCTTAGGATCTTATCGTCTTAGCTTGAAAATAAAGATTACACGTAAAGCCGTAAAGACGCAAAGGTGCAAAACTTTTTGGTCTGTTATATTGTAGCTTTCTTAGTGTCTTAGTGTGAAGCAGAGGATGCTACTTTACATAGGTGTTAGTAAAATATATTTAATTTAGATTAGCCTAAATATTTGTTTTCTATAAACTAATTTATAATTTCGTAAATAATATGTTGATCTTATGGGAGGACTAATTCAAAATCTGAATGTTTTTATAATACTGACAATGCTATCCGGTATGCTGAGCTGTGACTTCATCACACCCGGGCCCGTTGCCGAAAATGAAATACTTGACGGTCCGATCGAAGGACTCACATTTGAGCAGAATGCACTTTTTGTTGCAGGAGATGAGGCATTTGGTGCAACTTTTACATCCAAAACAGGGCTGGGTCCTATCTTTGTAGCCACTTCGTGCGGTAGCTGCCATGCCGGCGACGGAAAAGGTCATCCGTTTACTACCTTGGTACGTTTCGGACAGGCTGATACCACAGGCAATATTTTCTTAACCCGAGGAGGGCCACAATTACAAAACCGGGCCATTCCAGGTCATATGCCTGAGCAGATTCCGGAGGGAGCTACATCTGCAAAATTCACACCGCCGGCAGTAACCGGCCTGGGGTTTCTGGCAGCACTAACTGACGAGCAGATTTTGGCAAATGCCGACCCTGGTGATGCAGATGGAGATGGAATATCCGGGAGGCCCAACTACATCATTCCGCCTGATTATTTTCAACCCCAAGGGATTCATCAATTCCGGGAAGGGAAAATCATTGGCAGGTTTGGTAAAAAGGCCGCTGCTGTTAACCTGTTACATCAGACAGTAAATGCCTATAATGAGGACATGGGGATCACTTCGGACTTTAGAATGGAAGATCCAATTAATTATGCAGTTGCAAATCAAAGCGCTGACATGATTGCCGATCCGGAAGTACCGGCGGCGGTAGTGAGAAATGTTGTTTTCTATTTACGCACACTGAAAGCACCTATTCGACGGAATGAAATGGAGCCTGAAGTGATCCGTGGACAACAATTATTCTCCGATTTAAATTGTGTGGCATGTCACCTGCCAGAATGGAAAACACTGGAATCAGATATTAGTGTATTGTCAAATCAGATTTTTCATCCTTATACAGATCTCTTGCTGCATGATATGGGCGCGTCACTGGATGATAGTTATACCGAGGGAATCGCGATGACAAGTGAATGGCGAACACCCCCGTTATGGGGACTTGGTTTGTCAAAAGATGCTCAGGGAGGTGTGTATTATCTGCTCCATGATGGACGGGCCAACAGCATCGAAGAGGCCATATTATTTCATGGGGGTGAAGCTGACGGAAGCAGGCAATTGTTCCTTCAGCTTACGGATGATGAAAAGGAAGCACTTACCCGTTTTCTGGAATCGCTATAATGACAAACTGATGCACAGAAAACATTTTTTGAAATTATGCGGATACACTTTTCTCGTAACAACCATTCCAATCTCACTATCCGGATGCTCCTCCATTCACTATGTGGAGGCATCGGCCTCTGATAATCGTTTGAAAATTAATAAAAGAGAATTTATCGCTACAAAAAAGGATAAAACCACTATTCGGCCTTTCATCGTGATCAGCGTTTCGGGCCTGGAATTCCCTATTGCATTGTATCGTGCATCCGACTCTCAGTATGTAGCACTATGGACAGAATGTACGCACCAGAATTGTGAAGTTAATCCTCGTTCCGGTATCCTGGAATGCCCATGTCACGGAAGCGAGTATGACATTTCAGGAATCGTTCTTAACGGACCTGCCGAGGACAATCTCAAATCGTTCCATGTAACTACCGACCATGAAAATATATATATCCATCTCTCCTAATTGTGTATGCTTTTTAATACTGATGCTACTTACGGGCCTTACACCGACATTAGCTCAGGATAAACAAGTGTCAAAAGACAGCCTGAAAATCAATTTGAATATGGATGCAGTTTACAGTCGTCCGTTTCTTCAGTTTGGCAAATCTACAGTAGCTATTGGCGGATATATGGAAGTAAACAGCAATTATTTTGTAACCGACGGAATCACCGAGGGCCTGTCATTCCACATGCAAAGGCTGACTATATTCATGTCATCAACCATTAATCAGCGAATTAAATTTTTAACTGAAATTGAATTTGAAGACGGTACCAAAGAAATCAATATAGAATTTGCCGCACTGGATTTTGAGCTTCATCCGCTGCTGGTTGTAAGAGGAGGGATTATCATGAATCCGATCGGTGCATTCAATCAGAACCATGACGGCCCGAAATGGGAATTTGTCGAAAGGCCACTGTCGGCGACTACGATCGTTCCTTCCACTTGGAGCAATGTGGGATTTGGATTGCATGGAAAATCATACCAGGGTAGCTGGGTATGGGCGTATGAAGCCTACCTGACCAATGGATTCGATGATACGATTATTGATAATGAGTTGGGAAAAACCTGGCTTCCTTCCACAAAAGAAAGTCCCGACAGATTTGAAGAAAGTTTTAATAGTACCCCCATGACCACGGTAAAAACCGCGATCAGGCATCGTAAAATTGGCGAAATTGGCATTTCGTGGATGGGTGACGTTTACAATAAATTTAAGGAAGACGGAATAATCGTTGACAATAAACGAAGGGTAGATGTTGTAGCCGTGGATTACAATACTACCATTATGCAAAAATGGTACATTACCGGTGAGTGGACGTGGACGTTTATAGATGTGCCTGAGACCTATTCACAACAATATGGCAGTAGGCAAACCGGTGGATTTACTGATGTAGTATATACAATTCTGAAGAAGCGTATGCTGGGCTGGGATAAGGCAAGGCTGAATGCTTCGATTCGTGGTGAATACGTTGACTACAACAGGGATACCTTCAATGAAACGGGGGGCAAAATCCATGACGAGGTATGGGGGATCAATACGTCGCTCAGCTTCAGACCTTCATTGCAAACGGTGATCCGAGCTAATTATGGATATTATTGGGAAACCGACTTGCTTGGTAACCCACCATCAAAAACAGTCCGGGTACAATTCGGTTTTTCCAGTTATTTTTAACGATCATTTTGTTATCGTCAAACGGCTCCAGTACACATATGGATAGAATTTCAAAGTAGGGAGAATAAAATTTTTACCTTTGTGTGCTTTATTACGACTAATTTTCATAAACAATTGTAATGCAAATATTGGAAAACATGCAATTAACACTAGGTAGTCGTACGCAGATAAAAGATAAATTGGTGCGTACAGCATGGGTGTTAAGCATCGTCACGATCTTTTATAATCTTGCGGAAGGCGGTGTCTCCACGTTCTATGGCTTTCAGGACGAAACTCTTTCCTTATTTGGTTTTGGTGTGGATAGTTTTATTGAAGTGGTCTCTGCCATTGGTATTGCGCACATGATCTGGCGAATGAAACGTTCGCCTGTGGAAGATGCCGACCGGTTTGAAAAGCAGGCCTTGCGGGTTACGGGTATGTCATTTTACATCCTTACCACGGGCTTGATTGCGGGTGCGGGTATGAATATCTATGTGCAGGCCAGGCCAGAAACCACTGTGGTAGGCATTATTGTATCAATTGTTTCCATTTTTACTATGTATTACCTGTACCGGATCAAAATGAATACCGGGAAAGCCCTTCAGTCGGCCCCGATCATTTCGGATGCCAATTGTACAAAAACATGTTTTTACCTGTCATTTATTTTGCTCTTATCAAGCGCTTTGTATGAATTATTTCACATTCCTTACATCGATGCGTTGGGAAGTATGGGAATTGCCTGGTATGCATTCAGGGAAGGAAGAGAAGCGTTTGAAAAGTCTCGGAAAGGTTCATTGGTGTGTGCAGATGATTGTCATGTTGATAAATAATTTTTGAGGTTTATGGTATTTCGAGCAATAAACTTTGAGCCTTGAGCCTTGAGCTTCTAAGCATGCTGTGTATCAAATTTCTCAATATTTTTTGGAATCGGGCTAATCATTGTTTTATTAATTTAAGAAATATTTTTACACACGAATTTCAGGGTAAATGATAAATTTTAATTAATAATCTATAATTCAATAGAATAGTGTAATAATAATTGCTATTATACTCAGTTCTAATATTAAAGAATAATCAGATAGATGCAGTATAAAGCAGGCCATAGGATAATTGAAAACATAACGGGCAGAATGATTCAAAATAAATGTAAGTGTTTGCTTTAATCGTCATAAAACATTGCAAAACCAAAAGGAGTATATTATAAATGGATTTCTTAATGGGAATAATGAATCACTTGAATTATTAAAGATTTATCCGGGTAATACGAATGCCCAACATATCATTAAAACTTATTACTCCAAGAATTTCAAAGCTGTTTATTGATTTAATTATAAGTTAAACATAAATATCTAAATTATGAAAAATATAAGAATCATAATTTTCCTTTTAGTCACTGTATTGTTCGGTTGTAAACAAAAAACAAAGCAGGAGGAAACAAATAAGTTTAGTGGCCTATGGTCCTTGTACATCATGGAACAACAAGATTCAACGACGGGCAACTGGAGTGAATGGAGAAGCGGAATGCAAGGTTATATTTTGTATGATGACAGAGACAATATGGCTCTTCACTTAACGACCAGGGGTTATCAAAATACCAATATCCAATTTCCAAATTTTGTTGATACAGTGTCCATTGAAGCGCTCAAACATCTAACTAACTCCTATGTGTATTTCGCAAAATACACTGTTATTGAGGAGGAAAATACTATCGAACATGCAAGAATTTCGCATTCAAATCCAAGTGAGTGGAATCAAGTTGTCAGAAGGAGGTATACTTTTATTGGCGATACCTTAATATTAATGCCAATAGAAGATAGAAATGCGGGATTGCGACTTAAATGGGTAAAAACATTAGTGTCTGACACAAAATAGTCGCCAATTCCGCCTGAACAATATCAGTTTGAGAGGTAAGCAGACGTTTGTCAGACTTGCAATTAAATATTGAAAGCCATATTTAGATTAGATGTAGAATTACACTAATAAACCAAGTTGGGTATTTATTAATTTATTTTTTAAGACTTAACTCGCACAGCAGCTTAATTCAGCTATATCTTTGTGGAAAGTAATGGCAGCCAGCTTTATCCCTTCCGATAGTGTTAGATATGGGTGGAACGAATTTGCCAGATCTTCCACCGAAATACCGTATTTAATTGCCAGACTTGCTTGCATGGCCAGTTCACCGCCTTCCGGAGCTACAATACGCACACCGAGAAGCTTATCCGTTTCAGGGTTGCGTATGAGTTTAATAAAACCTCGCGTGTCCAGTGAAGCTTGCGAACGTGGCACTTCGGAAAGTGGTACTACTGACGTTTCGAAAGGGATGCCTGCTTCCTCTGCTTCTTTCTCATCCATACCGGCCCCTGCTACTTGCGGATCGGTAAATATCACCCAGGGCAAACCACTATAATTTGTGTCGATCATTTTACCTGAAAAAGCATTTTGGATGGCAATTTTACCCTCATACGCGGCGGTATAAACAAAAGCAGGGGAGTTAGTACAATCACCTGCCGCATAAATGTTTGGCAGGCTCGTTTCCAGCCTTGCATCAACCATGATATGTCCTTTCGATTCTAATTCAATACCGATGTCTTCCAGTCCAATACCATCTGTATTGGGCTTGGTGCCGGTAGCAACAAGGATATGTGTGGCTTCGAATGTTTTAAGTTGCCCGTTATGAATTGCTTCAACCATAATTTTATCATCCGATTTATATACCTTTCGAATGGTATTATTCAACTGAATATCGATACCATCATCTGCCAGGTGCTTGTGGAGTTCATTGGTGACATCCTGCTGCTGGGTGCGCAAAATCCTATCTGACCGGTGAACAATCTGCACCTTTGTGCCAAATCGGTTGTATGCCTGTGCAATCTCCAGTGCGATATACCCGGCACCTAATACAATAAGACTTTCAGGCAGCTCTTCAAGATCAAATATGGAGACATGGGTGAGGTAATCCACTTCTTTTAAACCTTCATAATCAGGAATGTTGGTAGTCACGCCGGTTGCCAGGATGAATTTGAGTCCGGCGTAGGTTTCGTTACCTACACGTATGCTTTTTTCATCAATAAATTTTGCCCATCCTTCCACAACCTTTACGTTGCTGAGACCACCGATTATGTCCAGGTATTTCTTTTTCTGCAATTCACCTACAAGCGTTTTCTTTTGTTGAATAATTTTTTTGTAGTCCCAATCCGGCTTTTTGGGAGTGATGCCTTCAAAAGGGGAGAAGGACGCTTTATGAATACTTTCAGCTGCACGGATCAGATATTTTGAAGGTACACAGCCCACATTCACACAGGTTCCTCCAATTGGCAGGCCTGCATTAACCATCAGAGTAGATAATCCCAGTTCTTCAGCCTGGATGGCTGCAGCAAAGGCGGCTGAGCCTCCGCCAATGATGATCAGGTCAAATAATTGCCCAGATTCCTCATTTTTACTACTTATCGTGCTTTTATGTTCTTCAAAATAGCTGTTTGCGTCTGCTTCACCCTGCACCTGATAGCTGCCCATAGCGTTTATGGTATCAATGATGGCTTCCCTCGAAGTCTTCGAGGCATCGAAACGAAAATCTCCATTCCCTTCGGAGTGACTTACTTTTTCTTTAATAATACCATTCAGTGTGCTCACTTTTTTTTCAATACTAGTCGCGCAGTGGTCACACGTCATCCCTTTGATCTTCAATGTGATGGTTTCAATTTGCTCCTGGGAATTTTTGGATTTTTTCTTGTCTCCAAAAAGCTTATTAAACATGATGATACAGAACTAATTTATTTATGATTTTTTTTGTTGTGCGGAGGCAGGATTTCAGCCGTAAATGTTGTTTTAGCCTCTATAGCTTTCACAATATCTTCCGGATAAATCTTTTTTGAATTGTATT
The DNA here is from genome assembly GCA_022571715.1 of Bacteroidota bacterium. Taxonomy (GTDB): domain Bacteria; phylum Bacteroidota; class Bacteroidia; order Cytophagales; family Cyclobacteriaceae; genus SZUA-230. The sequence continues at coordinate 12,936 of JACZXH010000029.1, forward strand.
TGACTACGGCAATATCTCCCGGAAATTTCACTTCATTAAATGTGACTCCCGGAGTTTCAGAAAGTACGTTACTTACGGTACTGGCACAACCGGCACAAGTCATTCCTGTTAATCGGATTTCTACACTTTTTATACTTTTATCCAGTATTGTCTGCGTGTCTTGCCTATTCTTCTGATCCGATTGCGCATTCAGTGACAACGCAACAAATAAGGCAATACTTGTGAAAATATAGGTTATTTTTCGTGGTTTCATAACTATGCAAATCTTTAGGTTGACTAATATATATTTATAGAATTTACCATCTAAGTTTTATTGAACAATTAAGTTATCGAGTTAAAATTTTCTATTAATTTGTAATAATTCACTTTATGTATCTTAGTAGTACAGTGACCCTGATTTTTCCTCCCCCTACGCCCCCTCGAAGAGGGGGACATAGGTGCTGAAATTTGTCAGGGTGGTCCCTTCAATATCCAATAATTAAATTTTGCATTTTTCCATGATACTTTACCAATCTCAATTATTGGTAGAACTGAATTATTGATTAAGTTATTCAAATCATCTTCTTAAAGGGCAATTTCAAATGCCATACTCGTTTTATTATTAAATATCTAAATGGTTAATTCTATTTTTTTAAATAGGGTGTCCCAAAGATGAAAACAGTAGAGAAATTGGTGCTATGTCAAATACTGTAGTTAATTGGCTTATCTGCAAAGCCATATAGAGACCGGTAATGATTTTCCTTTGTCATTTTGTCTTGACACAAAATGAACCAACCCCGAAAGGCTCCCTATGGGAAAAGTCAAGAACGCCCCAATGTTTTCAGCTAAACTTTCGTAGTTATGCCAGATGTTGGTAGCACTAAGGACTTGAGGGAGGGTTTACCTTCGAATGATTCCTGTGGCTCACTGCGGGGCGTTCGATTACTGCCTGGAGGCAGTATTGGGGTTTTTAGTCCCGCGACAAGATCACCTGAATGGTCGGAAAGGCAGGGGCCTTACGGCAGAATTTTATCAAATAATTCTAAGTGTTGCAAAGACGAAAACAGGCAGACAAGAGTAAAAAACTTTAAAAATTGGTAAATCTGGTTCATTTAAAGGCTTAACCTAACTTAAAATATCTTTAGAAATTGCTTTTTTGTCCAAATATGAGCGTTTTTTTGTTGATTTCAGTAATCAAGTACGAGCTATATTAACCAGCCAAATTTCACTAATCTGTTTTTTCGACTCGCAATCCTACGGATATTATTTCAGGCAGGCTGTCATATCTCATGTATTGCTGAAATGACAATATATATTTGCCGGAATCGGGGAAAGTGAAGTTGTCCAGCATGATTTGCTGGTGCTCGAAAATATCACCGGCACTGCTTTTTCCATTCGGGATCCCCATCTTTGGGTCGAATAAATTTATATTTATCAATTCTGATTTTAAATTGTTTTGGAGGGTATCCTTTAGGGTGTATCTGATATAAATATTGTAGTGTGGGTATTCGGAGGTGTTACGCAGATTGATGTAAACATTGTAACGCAAACCTGGTCGGGCGATATGGAAATCAAACGTTTTAATATCGGAGGCACTCCAGATTCTGTTTTGAAAGTCTATATTATCTTCATAAACTCTGTTTGAATCACATCCTGAGAATAGTAAAATGGCTGTAAAAAGCCAAATTATTTTATTCATAAATACGGTGAACTTACCAGTTATTTTTCTTTCGTCTAATTTTATTATACTTCTTTCTGGCGTTTCTGGATTTATCACTATATTTTTTGTCAAGTCGCTCCAAATCAGTATTGATTGCCCGTGAGATTCCCAGTTTCGAGTCCGTGTTTTCATAGAGATCTGAAGGAGTTTCACCCTGTTTGTTCATTTCGAGTATTTCCATAACCCGGGTTGTATCTATTGCATGCCAGCTTGCTTCGCCCTCAAACCCAAACCACATTAGTTTTCTGAAAATATCGGTTTTCTGCAGTGTAGCTTGTCCCCGCATAGTCAGAAGAGGACCTTCCAGTGTTGGAATATCTTTCAGTGCATCCATATAGGTTTCCAGTTCGTAATTCAGGCAGCATTTCAACCTGCCGCATTGCCCGGCAAGTTTAGAAGGATTAAGTGATAGGTTCTGATATCTTGCCGCACTAGTTGTCACTGATTTAAAATCTGATAACCAGGTAGAACAACAAAGTTCTCTACCGCATGACCCGATACCACCCAGCTTGCCAGCTTCCTGTCTCAGGCTTATCTGCCGCATTTCTATGCGTATTTTAAATTCAGCGGCAAGCACTTTAATTAGCTCTCTGAAATCCACTCGTTCATCTGCCGAGTAAAAAAATGTTGCTTTCGTGTTGTCGGCCTGAAACTCTACATCAGAGAGTTTCATTTCAAGATTAAGCTCTGTAATTAATTCCCTGGTTCTGTAAAGGGTAGGCATCTCTCGGTTTTTGATGGTTTGGTATTTTTCAAAATCCTTCGGGCTTGCTTTCCGGTATATCTGCCTGATATTTTCATCATCTGAGATCCCTTTTTTTATCATTTGCAGCCTTACAAGCTCACCCTGCATGGCCACAAAGCCAAGATGATGGCCATTCGGCACATCCACAATTGCGGCATCTCCGGTGATTATATCAAGTTTTAAGGTATTACGAAAGAAATCTTTTCTTCCATTCTTAAATCTGATCTCTACAACATCAAAAACCTCGTACGGAGGCAGGTCCATGCCTGATAACCAGTCATACGTGTTCATCTTGTTGCACCCGCCGGTCGAACAACTGCCATTGTTCTTACAGCCTGCTGCAATCAGTAAATCTCCGGAAGTGCATGTTGAACAACTCATTTATTTATTGAACGTACAAAGTTAATAATACTGAAAGATAACGAATATGACGATCAATTTAAATTATAACGTCATTGAAAGGATATCATTGCCAATATCTTTTCGATACTGCATTCCTTTCCAGGTTATATTTTCGAGGCTCATATAAGCTTTTTCCTGTGCAGCAGCCACATCCGGACCACGCCCTGTGACGGCCAGAACACGGCCACCATTAGTTTGAATGGCGCCATCTTCATTTACCGTACCAGCATGAAATACAAGTCCTTCAATAGTATTGTCCAGGCCAGTAATGTGATGCCCCTTATCATAACTACCAGGGTATCCTTCTGAAGCAAGCACTACTGTAACTGCCGCTTCTGTATCAAATTCAACATTGATAGTAGAAAGTGTTCCATTGGCAGTGGCAACGAGCAGTTCGACAAAGTCAGTCTTTATCCTGGGTAATACAGCCTGTGATTCGGGATCGCCCATTCTTACATTGTATTCGATTACATACGGATCGCCTTTTACACTCATCAATCCTATAAAAATAAATCCTATATAAGGAATGTTTTCCTTTTGTAAACCCTCAATAGTTGGTTTAATAATGCGATTTTCTACTTTTTCCATAAATACTGCGTCAACGAAAGGTACTGGAGTTACAGCACCCATTCCGCCTGTATTAGGGCCTGTATCACCGTCTCCTATCCGTTTATAGTCTTTGGCTTCAGGCAACAAAATGTAACTTTTGCCATCTGTAAGTACAAAAATCGAAACCTCAATACCTTCCAGGTAATCCTCGACAAGCACTTTACTGCTTGCAGCTCCAAATTTTTTACCAAGAAGCATTTCTTGCATAGCTTCATTTGCCTTCTTATGGCTGGGGGCAATTATCACTCCTTTACCAGCAGCAAGCCCGTCAGCTTTCAATACAACCGGGGGTGTTTTGGTGCTGATATATGCCAGGCCCTCTTCAAGTTCGGAGGCAGTAAATGTCTTCGACCGTGCGGTTGGGATATCAAATTTCTCCATAAATTTTTTAGAAAAATCTTTTGATCCTTCCAGCATAGATCCGGCTTTCCCAGGGCCTACTATAAGAAGATCCTCTGCCAGGTCACTTCCTTCCAGTAGAAAATTTCTCAGCCCGTTTACAAGGGGGTCTTCAGGACCCACCACTACAAGAGAAATGTTTTTTTCTCTAATTAATCCGGCGATTGCATTAAATTCAGATACGCTGACGGCAACATTGGTTGCTATTGAAGCTGTGCCGGCATTACCCGGGGCTACATACAGGTTTTCACAATGATTGCTTTGAAGGATTTTCCAGGCCAGCGTATGTTCTCGTCCGCCGGATCCGATAACCAAAATATTCATTTTCAAAATTTAATACGCCGTAATATGTCGTAAAGTTGCGAAATAATCTATGAAAATAAATAATCGGAATATTGTATTTTAATTCACCATAGCGGAGGCAAATTTTCGGTATATCAGTGTGCGTATTCGCAAAGGAATTTGATCCGTATTAACCTGATTTCTTCTTCCGTATAGTCCATATTATCTTCATCTTCCAGTGCCACCTTAATACTGTCGGTTTCAACATTCAGAAAGTAATCATAAAGGTCTTCCTGCCGTTCTTCATCAATTACCTGGTCAATGTAGTAGTTCAGGTTAAGCTTGGTGCCTGACGATATGATGCTTTCAATTTCTTCTAAAAGGTCATCCATTGAAAGTTTTTTGGCATCAGCGATCTCTTCAAGATCCATCATCTTATCGATTTGCTGAATGATGAATACTTTATTCCGGGATTTGTTTATCGCTGATTTGATCCTTACGTCAGTTACCGTAATAATATCGTTATCTTCAACATACAATTCGATGGTATTTACAAATTCTTCACCAAACTTGGCAGCTTTACCTTTGCCTACACCTATTACTTCTTCGAGTTCCTGAATGGTTGTAGGGTAGGTAGTAGCCATTTCTTCAAGAGAAGGATCCTGAAATATAACGTATGGAGGCAATCCTTTTACTTTTGCAATTTGTTTGCGCAGTTTTTTCAGCATCTCAAATAGAGTTTCGTCGTAAGCCTTTCCTACCATGACCTCTTTTTCAGATTCTTCTTCACCTAAATCAGAGAAGTCGTGATCTTTGGTAAGTTGTATGTTAAATGGTTCACGTATGAACGAATCACCCTTTTCAGTTACTTTGAGTACTCCGATATAGTCAATGTCTTTTTCGAGGAATTCCATGAGGAGTGACTGCCGAATGACAGATTTCCAGAACTCTTCCGTATCCTCTGACCCTTTGCCGAATACGTCCAATTTATCATGCTCGTAGCTTTTAACATATTGATTTTCTGAGCCTCTGATTACTTTTACCAGATGTGCCATTCCGAATCTTTCACCGGTTAGCACGGCTGTTTGTATGACAAGCTCCACAAATTCCTTACCATCGAATTTTTCTCTTGGCCTTACGCAGTTATCGCAAAATCCGCAATCTTTTTCGAACGATTCACCAAAATAATGCAGCAACTGACGTACACGACATACTGAAGATTCCGCATAGGATGCCATTTCATTTAGTAGAACACGGGCGTTCTCACGCTCGGTTACAGACTTGTCTTTATGGAATTTTTCAAGTTTGAGGATGTCATTATGACTGTAAAACATAATGCAGTTACCCTCAAGTCCATCCCGGCCAACTCGTCCTGTTTCCTGATAGTACCCCTCCAGCGATTTTGGAACATCATAATGAATTACGAATCTAACGTCAGGCTTATCAATACCCATCCCGAATGCTATGGTTGCTACAATTACATCCACTTCTTCATTAAGGAAGTCATCTTGATTTTTGATGCGTACAGCAGCTTCCAGGCCGGCATGATAAGGCGCCGTTTTGATATCATTTACATTCAGCAGGTTGGCGATCTCTTCTACTTTTTTTCTGCTCAGGCAATAAATGATCCCGGATTTATTTTTATGTTCCTTGATATACTTTATCAGTTGCTTTTTGGCGTGTTGCTTAGGTCTTACTTCGTAGTAAAGATTTTTTCTATAAAATGATAGTTTGAATGTTTCGGCATCATTCATGTCGAGGTTTTTCAGAATATCAAGCTGGACCTTGGGAGTTGCAGTAGCGGTGAGAGCAATAATGGGCAATTCATTATCAAGCTGACTCAGAATATCCCTGATCCTCCGGTATTCAGGCCTGAAATCATGGCCCCATTCTGAGATGCAGTGGGCTTCATCCACGGCTACAAATGAAATGTTGGCCTTTTTCAAAAAAGTTACATTGTCTTCTTTGGTGAGTGACTCCGGGGCTACATATAGGAGTTTTGTATGACCCTCAAGTGTATCTTTTTTTACCCGGTTTATTTCGGCCTTGGAGAGAGTGGAGTTCAGAAAACGGGCATTGATGCCGAAGGCTACCAATTGATCCACCTGGTTTTTCATCAGAGCTATAAGCGGAGATATAATAATAGCTGTACCATTCTGAATAATGGCAGGTAACTGATAACATAATGATTTTCCCGCACCTGTTGGCATGATTACAAATGAATCACGACCTGCCATTAAATTGTTAATAACTGCTTCTTGTCGTCCACGAAACCGGTCATAACCGAAAACATCTTTCAGGGTCTTCTTGAGGCTTTCTTCCTTCACTGCAATCATATTTCTCCTTTATTGGTTGTTTCCTTAATTTACTTTATTTGTAAATTCCAAACACAAATTTTTTCGTGTACCAAATGAAATTAGTAATAATAAATTTAAAAAGTTAATTTATAGTTAATTCCTTTGAACATACAAACGTGCATAAGGATGGATTTTTTTATAATCTGTGTAAACAAAAACGAAAACTAAGTAAAGTACAATTTTAATATGTATAAAAATAATTATCTCATCATAATGGCTGGGGGTGTGGGGAGCCGATTCTGGCCTTACAGCCGCGAAAGACATCCGAAACAATTTAAGGATATTCTCGGAACAGGTAAAACTCTTTTACAACAAACAGTTGACCGCTTTAAAAATTTGGTTCCTGTAAAGAATATCTTTATCGTGACAAACAAAATATACAACGATCTGGTTCAGGAACAATTGCCTGAATTAAATAATTATCAGATATTGCTTGAGCCCAGAATGCGTAACACAGCGCCTTGTATTGTATATGCATGTTATAAAATTAGAGTGAAAAATCCGGATGCCAGGGTCGTAGTAACTCCTTCGGATCATGCAATTTCAGATAACCGGGAATTTAACAACATCATCAAAAGATCACTTGCAGAAGTATCGGGCAAAGATAAGTTAGTAACAATTGGTATTTCACCTTCCAGGCCAGAAACAGGCTACGGTTATATTCAGTTTATCAAATCCCGGGGATTATTTAAACGCGTTAAAACATTTACCGAGAAACCGGCATTGGATCTGGCAAAGAAATTCATCGATAGTGGTGAATTTGTGTGGAATGCCGGAATTTTTGTCTGGAGTGTATCAGCTATCAGGAAGGCAATAAAAAAACATTTGCCCGACATGGATGAGATTTTCGAAGAAGCCAAATCCGCATTTTACACAACATCCGAGCAGGATGCAATTGAAAAGGCTTATTCGCATTGCCGTAACATATCCATTGATTACGGTATTATGGAAAAAGCAGAGAATGTGTATGTGGCACTGGGTTCATTTGGGTGGTCGGATCTGGGTTCATGGAATTCGTTATATGATATTTCTGAAAAAGATAAAGAAGAAAATGTAGTAGATGCAAATGCCTTGATGTATGACAGCACAAAATGTATTGTTAAAGGTCCTGAAGATAAGTTGATTGTGATTGAGGGACTTGAAGGTTACCTGGTAGCAGAATACGGAAATGCGATTATAATCTGTAAAAAAGATCACGAGAAACAATTCAGAAAGTACATCAAGGATGTGAAAAATAAAAAAGGACAAGAATTTCTCTAAACCAGACTCATAACCCTGAATAAGTATCTATTTCAAACTTCTTTGCCTCAGCGCTTCGTAAACAACGATCCCGGCAGCCACAGATACATTGAGCGATTTAATTTTTCCGTTTACAGGTATCATCCCTCTGACATCAGATAATTTCAGGCATTCTGGTGATATTCCATTTTCTTCAGCACCAAGTATGATGGCAAGGGGTCTGTCAAGATCGATTTCATGAATAGGTTTGACGGATTTTTCTGTACACGCCAGTACAAAGAGTCCGTTTTCTTTCAAATACGTAATCACTGTTTTAAGGTTCGTATGCCGGCAAACAGGTATATGGTGTAGTGCACCTGCCGACGTTTTTACGGCATCACCTGTAATCATGGCGCTTCCTTTCGATGCGATGACGATCGCGTGCATCCCGGCACACTCGGCTGTTCGTGCAATCGCACCGAAATTCCGAACATCCGTAATCCTGTCAAGAACGAGTATAAAAGGCGCCTGGCCTGACTCGTAAGCTGTGGTAATGATATGATCTATGGACGCATAGGTGATTGCTGAAATAAAACCGATGAATCCCTGATGGTTTTTTCTGGTTATCCGGTTTAATTTTTGTACAGGAACGAGCGAAAAAGGTATTCCCGCTTTTTGTATTATCGTAAGCGCGTCACGGGCTAGGTCATTCTGCAGGTTTCTTTGTATGAATATGTTTTCAAACTCTTTTCCGGCACGGATGGCTTCAATGATTGCACGTGTACCAAAAAGATAATCAGTGGATGAGGGTCCTATGTGGTTCATAATTCCATCTGCCCTTTACGCCAGAGATCTATCGCTTTGTACCATATCTGCTGATAACTTTTTTTTCTGAGTAACACGTAATGATCATTGGTAAATATACTTCTGGACTTGGCAAAAGTGAAATTAATCCGGGGCAGCTGATTTGTACGCGCATAAATCCATTCTTCCCTGTCGCCGTCTTTAAGCACCTCATCGGGAGGCCCGTAAATCACAAAGATCATTCCTTTATCGGTTTTCCATCCTTGTTTGTAGCTGGTAAATAGTTCATTAGCCAGTTTTATTCTCAGGTAATATTCACGAATAATACGTTTTGCCCGGTCGGCAGATTTGGTAATCTCTATCCAGTACTTATCAAAAGCCAATTTCTGATTTTTGGCGGATGTAAGCTTGTCCATTTCCGACCTTGTGGTAAAATATGTGAGGGACGCAATGAGTTCATCGTAAGAAGCTGATCTGGGGAAATATTTACCCTCAACCCGAAAGGCCAGACCATTTACGCCGGTTGTATCATACTGGGCAAAATAAAGCCCTTTTTTTGATAAGTTCAGCGTATCGCCACGTGAGCGAATGGTAAATGTCGAGTCGATCTCAATAGATTTTATAATTGATTTATTTGAGGAACTGAACGGGGGATCTGCGATTGTAAAATCACTGGTATAACGAAATACATATATTACCGAATCGTTTGTTTTAAGATTTACAAGTTCAAAATCTTCATTTTCCCTGGTATAATTCCTGAAAAAAGGAAGACGCGTGCCAATCACCTCCAAAATAATACCGCTGTTGGTGTATTTAGCCTCCGGATCAACCAAAATATCAAAATAAAAGTCATTGCCAGATACTTTATTCGATATTTTGATAATCAGTATTTTTTTTATTTCCGGATTCATGAGATCGAAATTCAGATAATGCGAATTACCCTGGTTACTGATCCAGTGATTATTAAGCTTTATTGTATCATTGGACATTACGATATTTTGCGAATAATTATTGATAAACCCATAAGTTGTAATAAGGTCTTCGATTCTTGTACGATCATGATTGATTGTTAATTTCAAGAATAGAAGGGTTTTCCCCTGAAAATTAACGACTTTGTGCACAATTCTGATTTCAGCATCTAAATCATAATAGTGTTTCAGATTTTTGCTGTAAAACTCTCCCTGGGAATATGCATGGGGTACAGTTGCGAAAAGCAGTATAAACCAAAGCCTGTAAAAAGAATGAATATAAATTTGCATTATGGGTTTTTCGATTTTAATAATAATAACTCCCAATCAAATTTCTTAATTAATACGTTAATTTTGCCTCACTTTTTTGCCTTTTACCATTAATTGCAATGCCGATATATACAACGGAGATAGCTTCTGATAAAATATCATCGGATAATCCTATTCATCAAAGACTGCTGAAAGCATATTTTTTGGCGCAACCCTACATAAACGGCAGGTTACTTGAAGTAGGTTGTGGAGAGGGACGTGGAGTGGAGTTATTGGCTCCCAGGGTAACAGAGTATGTGGCGATTGATAAGATCGGAAATATCATAAAATTGCTTAGAAGGAAGCATCCAGATATTGAGTTTATTCAATCCCGTGTACCTCCTTTTGATGACATCCCTACTGCTCAGTTCGACACGGTAATAAGCTTTCAGGTAATCGAGCATATAAAAAACGACCGTTTGTTTCTTGAGGAAATATATCGTGTGCTTCGACCTGGCGGAGTTGCTTTGCTGACAACACCGAATAGGGATAAAACACTTACCAGAAATCCATGGCATGAGCGTGAATATGTTGCAACAGAACTGCAGCAGCTTGCAGGGGGGATTTTTGACAAAGTGGATATAAAAGGAATCGCAGGGAACGAAAAGATTATGGAATACTATTATAAAAATAAGGAATATGTGGACCGAATTACACGGTTTGATATTCTTAATTTGCAATACCGGTTGCCTGCATTTTTGCTGCGCATACCTTACGATATCATGAACAGGCTAAACCGTAATAAACTCGAAAAAGACACAAATGAGCTGGTGGCTTCTATTACCCACGAAGACTACCAGGTGACCGACGATGCAGATTCGGGGTTGGATTTGTTTGTCATCCTGAGAAAATCATAACCGGTTTATTTTAAACCGTATCAGTCCCTCCAAAATAAGACAATTCACTCTTCCAACGAGCTATTCTTTTTGCTTCAAAATATTACCTGTTTTAATAGCTACCACCGTAGTTTCTTCCAGAAGTTGGGCCCACCTTATTTCCAACTCTAAAATTTGCGTCTGAGGGGTTCTAATCTACTTTTTTCTGTACAACAGGTAACCTTATTTGTGATGGATAAGAAGCAGAGTGGTACACCTTATTATGGGCTATTACACTTTCCGTTTCATCATAATTGTTACCACCGGTATTAAGATTGCGCTCAAACCTCGGGAAATTGCTGCTTGAAACCTCTATCCGGATGCGGTGACCTTTTTCGAAATAATTACTGGTGGACATCGGGCTTAACTCCAGTTTGTACACTTTGCCTTCTTCCATAAACACTTCTTTATCGTATCCATTCCGATAACGTGCCCGCAGGATGGTTTCATCCAGGTTGTAGGCCCTGCCATCAGGATATACATCAATCAGTTTGATAGTGAAATCGGTATCTTTTGCATCAGATCCGACATATAATGTGGTTTCAATGAAACCGCTGACTTCTACGCCGGTTTTAAGAGGCTCAGAACTATAAACGAGAATATCATCCCTTGTTTCCATCTCTTGCTGATCGAATGCGCCACCATCTATCGCACCGCCTGTGCAACATACGTTGCCTCCGTGAGAAGTTACCGGATTCATCGGATCGTATGTAAAGCTGTCAGGAGTATTTTTTTTACCGGGCTTTTTCATGAGCAGCAACCCATCGCCATTTAAACTGTTGGCATGGCCTTCGCCTGATAAATACCATGTTGTCATTTTAGCCTCTTTCGGTGGCCATACTTCCGAAGTCTGCCATTTGTTTATACCCATGGTATAATACTGTACACGAGGTGTATTTTTTGTAAAGTCATTGGCTTCTCCTTTTAACCAGTAGTCAAACCAGCCATATACCAATCCATCATAATCAAGCCGGGCATCTCCTACATTGCGTTCGCCCACAATGGTTTGCTCGGTTGCACGGGTGTATCCACAGTGGAGGGTCGGGGCGATAACTAAGTACTGATTGTTGGCTACTTCCTTATCTTCGGTATTCTTTCTGACATGATTAAATAGGGCCAGATTCGGACTGGTGGAAACATCATACCATGATACAAACCAGTAGCTGGGCACGCCGAAGGGCATATCTTCGTGATATAGTCCGCCATCGTACCAGGCAGGGTCATTCGGCTTACGCCGGATCATTTTTTCATAAACGCCAATAGTACCATTCACATTTTTTATGATGTCCTGAACGGGCAGGTGATATAATGCGGTTTTCCAATCTACACGGGGCGCTTCCGAAGCGAGGTCGTAGAACCGTGATATGCGGATCAAATCTTCCTGTGTGGCGCCTTCAGGTATTCGTGGGCGGAAGGAGTCGTTTTGTACGCTGTACAGCCAGGATGTAAACAACATTTGCTGCGCCCCGCCCCGGTACCAGTTTCCCTGCTCATAATACGGCCCTACGTGGCCCACGCCTGCGCCAAAACCCTGCGGTACCATGGCTGCATGCGATGGATGGTCCAGCGCAGCTACAGCCATCTGCCATTCGGCCGTGGAAGAGCACCCATACGTTCCTATTTTACCGTTTGACCACGGTCGGTCTTTCAACCAGGTAAACATATCGTATCCATCCGTGGTAGGTGTGCCGAGAATGTCCCAAACCCCTTCTGAAAAGTACCGGCCCCGTTCATTCTGAACAACATAGGCATATCCGCGTTTAACGGCTTCATAGGCACGCTGCATCGTCCGTGTTCTTGGTTCTCCATCGCCCCAGGAGTTGAAATTATAAGGTGTTCTGGAAAAAATAACAGGCACGGGTTTATCTGTTTTCGGACGATATATATCTGTTGCCAGTCGTATTCCATCCCGCATTGGTACCATTATTTTTTGCTCGATAACGGCAATTTCTTCCAGCTTATTAAGGATGTCTTCCTGTGCCATCAGGTTGGAATATCCTGAAGGGAATGCGGTAGTTAGAATACAACAGTAAAATATTTGTTTTTTCATTGTAAATGATCTTTTATTCACAGCAATACATGTTTAAAATACAGATGCCACAAGATATAAATATAGTATCGATAAAAAAAATTGATAAACTCTGGCTGTATCGCTGAGTAATAAAAGATTTTTAAGAAAATTGATATTTTAACCTTATGAGATTGAAAAGTCGGTTCTTTACTGGAAAACAAGAGCAAACACACTTCAATATGTACATTACCAGGCCATATAAGGAGATTCTGTCTATAAATAAACTTGCAATTTAGAATAATTGCCCATGCCTGCGTGCCACCGCCAGAGGCTTTTGCCGCCGGAGGCCGGCAGAAATTCCATAAATCCCCTCTTGAGAGGGTAGGCCTTGCTTCGCCATAACGCCTACCATCGGTCGCTAAAGGCTTGCCGACGGCAAGGCACATAGGCAAGGGTGGGCTTATTAATATTTTTATTAATTTTTCTTTGAATAAATGACTTTATGGACAGTCTCTAAATAGTAGGATAATAGAGATAAACAAGCACGTGTCGGTTACTACGATTGATCATATTAAAAATTCGTTAGATTGGGTGTAGCATTTAGTGGATATTGCTGTAATATAGCCGTTATCCATTATTGATTTATAGTAACAATTACAAACAAATAAATTAGAATATACCTGAATGAAATTAGCAACATTAAAAAACAACACACGTGATGGAAAACTTATTGTTGTAAATAAAGAGCTAACAAAAGCTATTAACGTTTCAGACATTGCAAAAACAATGCAGGAAGCATTGGATAATTGGGCTGAAATATCACCCAAACTAGAAGTTATTTATAACCTGTTACAAAGAGGTGAATTGACTGATACAGTTGATTTTCAACCGAAAAATGTAATGGCAATAATTCCCAGGGCCTACCACTGGGCAGATGGCAGCGCCTACGTTACACATGTTGAATTAGTTCGTAAGGCTCGTAACGCAGAATTGCCGGAATCATTTTGGACCGATCCTTTGATGTATATGGGAGCTTCTGATGCATTTATTGGAGCTACAGATGACATTGAAATTGAAAAAGAAGAATGGGGGATTGATTTTGAGTCAGAAGTGGCTGTCATTACAGATGATGTCCCTGCCGGAACAGATAGATATCAGGCAAAAAAACATATTAAATTGATTGTTTTGGTCAATGATGTATCATTACGAAATTTAATACCTGCTGAACTTTCGAAACAATTTGGGTTTTACCAATCAAAACCATGGACCTCCTTTTCTCCTGTTGCTGTAACACCAGACGAACTGGGTAGCTCCTGGGATGGTGAGAAAGTTCATTTACCACTTATTTCAACATTAAATAATAAAGAAATCGGTTCACCCAATGCCGGAATTGATATGGTCTTTGATTTTGGACAATTAATTGCACACGCGGCAAAAACACGTTCATTAATGGCCGGAACAGTTATTGGTTCGGGAACGGTAGCAAATGAAGGGAGTCCGGATGGCTCAAGTTGTTTGGCAGAAGTGCGTTGTTTAGAAATAATTCATGTAGGCAAACCCTCTACTCCATTTATGACTTTTGGTGACCGGATTGAAATTGAAATGAAAGATGAACAGGGAAATTCAATATTTGGAAAAATAGACCAGGTAGTTAAAAAGTACGAACCCAAAAATTAGGATACCACTATAACCTGTATCCCACGTCAGATATTCAATGTGAGCCGAAGAGTTTAAAGATGCCATCTTTTGTTATCCAGCAATGGCCTGAGCAATGGCTGGGAAAAGATGGCATCTTTCTTATATCAGCAGGAAAAAAAGTATCAACAACGAAGAATATCCTGCACCTAATGTGTACATCGGATCGGGAATCTGCACTTCCAACTTCTGGATAAACGGGATATATATTGTGTGATAATATTTCATTCCCTGGTGGTTATACCACACTACTGAGAGTGTCTGTTCACTGACTCCCGTCACCTGAAGATTAGTGAAATCTTTGCCGTTGACTCTCACAAAAATCAGATCTCCGACTTCTAAATTTTCAGCTAACGCTCCAGGTTTATCTTCTTCCACATAGTATTTGTCATTAAATACTTCCTTATAAGTATAGCAGGAGGCCAGCATTGCTGAAAATGCTAATAAATACAGTACTTTGACAATTATTCTTACTAATTGTTCCATAGTCGATTTGTTTTTGATGAGAAACAGATTTTTCACGATTCCTAATCTTAGTCTTTTCTGAGAATGAAACCGACCAGAACGGTATACTTTACAGCATTGGAAGATGGAACGATCGCAAAGTTAATTGGTATGTAAACATTATCATTCTTGTAGGTATGACCCACTGCAAACACAAATGAACGCGTACCTTGACCGGCAGTAGACAAATTTGGACCTACCCCGGCTTCAAACCCATTCCGTGTTCGAAATCCCACAAGTAAGCTTGCGCTTAAAACAGGATGATCTGTTTCGAAACCACCAAGCAAGATCACTGTCTCTATTAATCCTTGAAGACCATCCCTAGTTTCAAAATACCGGGTCTCAAATTGCCATCCTACCTGGCTGATATATGGAAAAATATCGTTTTCCCGCATCATTGTCCCCAGATCTCCTCCGATATAGGTCAAACCCGCACGGGGTCCAGCTAATTTGATTGACTTTGGTGGACGCATCGTACTTTCCTGGGTAGAACCTCCTTGCGCAACTGCAATCAAAGAGAGCGCGCATACCGTAATCATAGTTAACATTGACTTTTTCATGACATTAGTTGTTTAGTTGAACATCATTTTGGTCAAATGTACGTTGGAATAAGAGCTGGCATAAACTGAATTTAAAAAGTCCGGGATATTAAAAAACGGGTATCCGCAAGGCTAAAGAAAACCGCAGCAGGTAGTATGAAAATTTACTTTTATTGTAATTAAACAATGTAGAAGTTGCAGAATTTGGTATTTATATAAATTCAATTATTGGATTCTGAATAAATTATGATTAAAAAATATTCAACTTACTGATTACCAGTTAATTATCATTAAACGCATACAAATCATCGTCATATGGAGGGATTCAAGGCCCGTATATGGGTGCCATTAGAATATCTGTCAATTAATTATTTCAATACCTTGTTCTTCTAATAAAACCTTAAACACAATGAAATGAAATAATTAATTTCTAGTTATTTGGATGGGTAAATGCGCCGTTAGCGGCATAAACTTTGAAGGTAGTCTCGAAGGTAACCAACTACCGGGATGCTCAGAATGACACCAAGGATACCAAGAATGAATTATGAATTAATAAAGGGTTCTGTAGGAACAATTGTATCCTGACTCAACAGATAAAATAGTTTCGAGATTTCAAAATCTGAATAGTCACCGAAGTCCTGGGCTTTAATGCGAAATATTCAGGATTTTGAGAGGATCTGTTCTTTTGATTTCACTACTACACCAGGGGCTTCTTTCTAAATTAAATGTTTGCCAGTAATTAATACTATAAATTTGTCGCTTAGCCTGGCGGGTGAATACCTGAAATTTGTGAGATAGTTGGTGAACCATTACATATATAATTGTTACGAAGCAAGTGTTAGTATTGGGAACAGGGTATTCGGACGTGTCATTTGGGCTAATCAGGAAAGAATGGCATATAAAGATCGCGAAAAGGACATGAGGATCATTCATAACGAAGCTATTATAGAATTCGGGAACCGTATTGAAAGAAAATGGCGACGATGAAAGTAAACAGTAGGCCATATGGGCATTCTGTGATGTCAAGAGCAGTTCTCTTCCGACAGCTATTGCATCAAGATTAATACTTGAAGGCGCATAAGATCAAACGGTGTTTTAAAGCAGATAACCGAAGAATATACAAGCTGTATTAATTGAGTTAGCCGAAAATGGTTATAAGTTCGAGCATAAAACGTAGCAATTTGATAAAATAACGCCCATCACGGTTGTAGCACGCCTCGACTTTCCTGTGCCTTGATAAGTATGAAGCTTGCAATAAACCTGCATTATTATTCGAGTCGCTAGTTGTCATGGAAAGAATTAGACAATATTCTTTGATTTTATGAAAGATCTAGAAGGGATAAAATATTACTCTCCGGTAGAAGAAAAAATTAATATTATTTCTCATGCTATAGGTTTCATTTTAGGAATTGTTTTTTTTGTACTTCTGGTTACCCATGCAACCCGGCACGGAAACGTTTGGCATATTGTTAGTTTTAGTGTTTTCGGGGCGAGTTTAATTATATTATATGCAGCTTCTACTGTTTACCACAGCGCTAAAAATCGAGCGCTGAGGATTAGATTGAGAATATTTGATCACACTGCTATTTATATTCTCATTGCGGGAACATACACTCCTTTTGCACTTGTAACGCTACATGGTACAATAGGTTGGGTGTTATTCGGTACTGCCTGGGGGCTGGCTTTTACTGGCATATTATTGAAACTATTTTTTACTGGCAGATATAATTTAATATCTTCTGTAATGTATGTATTAATGGGTTCGATTGCCATTTTTGCGTTAAAACCATTAGCTAATAAATTGGCATTTGAAGGCTTGTTCTGGCTCTTTGCAGGAGGATTATCGTACACAATTGGAGCAATTATTTACAGCATAAAAAAGATAAGATTCAATCACGCAATCTTTCATGTATTTGTTTTAATTGGCAGTCTTTGTCATTTTATATCAGTGTTCTTTTATGTTTTGTCGAGAGAATAAATCAGCTTCTGGTCAGAGATTTAACATCCACAATAAGACAACACGAAATAATGTATAAAAATTACGGTTTACAGTGTATGGTATGAACATTCAGTCCGGTTTGTCAGCTAGCCCACAATTTTTTTGTTTGAGTTAATTTATAAACTATATAGTTAAATATATAGTAATCTATATAGATTTATAAAATATGAATCATTTAGGATTATTCACCTGATTCATGATGTACTTGTCCAGAGGTTTGTATAGGATATGTTTCAGGATTTAGCATGCTTGTCGCAGTTTTAGTGAACCTCGTGAACTCCGGACTATCCTTAAGAATGATCAGATGTCGTTCCTTATAAATCAGGCATATATGGTAATTTGAATCGGCCAGATTTATTTAATTTTTACTTACAGTCAATACACTTCAATCCTCATCTTTAAAACCTGTCAATCCACTCTTTGATAAGTAATACAACAGCGTTCCAACCACAAGCCCAATTACGAACCCATAGGGCAGCCCACCTGCTGCTAAAGCTACCAAAATAGCAATCGTAAGCTCTGTTTTTGATTGAACGATATCTCTGATAAGTACCATTAATGCGATTCCTTCAAAAAGAAGTATGACACCCAATACAGGCAGAGGGAAAAGGTGCACCATATTTTCAAAACCACCGCTGAATATCACGCCCATTATCAGATAAAGCATCCCGTAAATAATAACCGAACCGCCAGTCCTTCCACCAAAAGTGTAATGTCCGGCCATTCCACCAGACCCATGACAAGTTGGTATTCCACTGAAGAATGGATTGATGAGGTTCATTATAGAATAGGTAAAACTTATTTTACGAATAGTAAGCGGTTTCCTCTCAGGGAACAGGTCTGCCGAAATCTGTTTGGTAGCAAGTATAGAATTACCAAGCGAAAGAGGAATTTGAGGTAAAGCCAATAAAACAAAGCCAGTCAAAATATCAGACCAGACAGGAATATTTAATTGAGGTAAGTTAAACCCAATATTTTTAATTAAATCCTCACCATCAATGTTGAATATAAAGGCATAGATTACTCCCAAAACAATGACAAACAATGCAGGTGGAAATTTTTTGTTGCCAATTAAAAAGATTATTAAAAGAAAAGATATGGCAGCTACCCAATAGCCAACAATTCCATCGGAAGGCACATAATCTTTTAATGCAAGAAAAGATAACTTAATACCCAGTCCAAATTGTATTCCTCTCACAACGCATTTTGGCACTACTTTAGCTATCCAGTCAATTAATCTTGTGACGGTTAGGAAAAACATTGTAATACCAATTGCCAAACCACCTCCATAAAGTACTCCACCACTTATTTTTTGAGTAATAACAATTGCTGCCATTGCCTTGAGTGGTTGAACTGGCATTGGAATACGGTAAATAAGCGCAGTGAAAATTTGCATTAATCCAAACATGATCAATACACTGCCGCTGTGTAGTCCCGAAGCTAATATCATTGCAATGATTAATGGAAAATCAGTGCCAATATCCCCAAATGCTCCGGAAAATTCATTCCTGTTGAATTTGATTTCCTTTAATTTATCTACTAGTAGTTTCACTGAAATTATGTATCAATTTTGGGCTTCAAGTTTACTTTATATTTCATTATTATGACTTTATTTTCCAAAAAAATAAAAATTCAAACTACACAATATAATAAACAGACCCATTAAAATGAAAACTATTAAGTCCATGAATGTGAACACATTATTGCAACTTTCAATAGAATTTGATTCAGCGAAAGCAAAAGAAACAATGAGACAATTTTAAATTCTTATAAAAGTACGGCCAATATTTATAGATGTAATTGGCATAATATATGAGAATGAGTGGTACCCGGCTTAATGAAATGAATGCGGGTATCGCTCATGAAAGGATAAAAAATCGGTTTTTCTGTTTCTATCTCGGGAGGGCAGTCACAAAAAAAGAGCTGCCATTTGGCAACTCTTTTTTTGTAAATTACTTGTGCAGTCCGTGAAGACCTATATATAAGAAATTAATTGATTTTTATTTCTTATCATCTTTCACCTCTTCAAATTCCACATCCGAAACATCAGAATCAGAGTCTGAAGCAGATGCATCTGCATCTGCCTGGGCATCGCCATCAGTGCCGGCTTGGCCGCCCTGAGTTGCCTGGTACATTTCCTGCGAGGCAGCCTGCCATGCCTGATTCAGGTTGTTCATAGCAGTATCAATACCTGCAAGATCCTGTTCCTTATGCGCTTTTTTCAGCTCTTCCAGTGCTTCATTTATAGCCGTTTTGTTACCTTCAGACAGCTTTTCGCCGTATTCTTTTATCTGCTTCTCAGTCTGGAAAATCAGCGAATCAGCCGAGTTGATCTTATCAATCTTTTCGCGTTCCGCTTTGTCCGCTTCTGCATTTGCTTCGGCTTCTTTTTTCATTTTTTCGATTTCCTCATCCGAAAGCCCTGAAGACCCTTCGATCCTGATTTTCTGCTCTTTTCCTGTGCCTTTGTCTTGTGCAGACACATTCAGAATACCATTGGCGTCAATATCGAAGGCAACTTCGATCTGAGGTACGCCGCGTGAGGCGGGCGGTACACCGTCGAGATGGAATCTGCCAATGGTCCGATTATCTTTGGCCATTTGCCTTTCACCCTGCAGCACATGTATCTCTACTGAGGGCTGGTTGTCGGAAGCGGTCGAAAATACTTCGGATTTCTTGGTCGGTATGGTGGTGTTGGCGTCGATCAGTTTAGTAAATACTCCACCCAAGGTTTCAATGCCAAGTGACAACGGTGTAACATCCAGCAGCAACACATCTTTCACTTCGCCGGTAAGTACGCCCCCCTGTATAGCAGCGCCAATGGCAACCACTTCATCAGCATTTACACCTTTCGATGGTGTTTTGCCAAAATATTTCTCCACTTCCTCCTGTATCACAGGCATACGCGTAGAGCCACCTACCAATATCACTTCATCAATATCTGATGGAGTGAGTCCGGCGTCTTTTAGTGCCTTCCTTACCGGAGCCATCGAACGTTTGATAAGGTTGTCGGAAAGTTGCTCGAACTTAGACCTGGAAAGCTTTTTCACGAGGTGCTTGGGCACTCCGTCAACCGGCATAATATATGGCAGGTTAATTTCTGTTTCCGTAGAACTTGAAAGCTCGATTTTTGCTTTTTCTGAAGCTTCTTTCAAACGTTGCAATGCCATCGGATCTTTGCGCAGATCCAATCCTTCATCTTTCTTAAATTCGTCTGCCAGCCACTCGATGATCACCTGGTCAAAATCGTCACCACCAAGGTGTACATCACCATTGGTTGATTTTACTTCAAATACGCCATCGCCGAGTTCAAGGACAGAAATATCGAACGTTCCTCCTCCTAGGTCATACACGGCAATTGTGATGTCGCGATTTTTTTTATCAAGTCCATAAGCAAGAGCGGCAGCTGTAGGCTCGTTGATAATTCGTTTTACATCAAATCCCGCAATCTGGCCAGCTTCTTTGGTGGCCTGCCTTTCGGAGTCATTGAAATATGCCGGCACAGTGATAACCGCTTCGGTGATTTCGGTGCCCAGGTAATCTTCTGCGGTCGATTTCATTTTTTGAAGAATCATAGCAGAAATTTCCTGAGGAGTGTATTTGCGATCTCCTATCTTTATTCTTACCGTATCATTGTTTCCTTTTTCAATATCGTAAGTGATGGTTTTTCTTTCTGCGGGAACTTCTGAGAATTTTTTACCCATAAATCTTTTTACAGAAGTTATAGTATTTTTAGGATTTGTAATGGCTTGCCTTTTTGCAGGATCTCCAATTTTTCTTTCTCCTTTTCCGTCGTCGAGAAATGCTACAATTGAAGGAGTTGTACGTCGCCCTTCGCTGTTAGGGATAACAACCGGCTCATTTCCTTCCATTACAGCAACGCACGAGTTGGTAGTTCCCAGGTCAATTCCAATTATTTTGCCCATAATGTCATTTAGTTAATACGTTATATTTATATTCATTTTTATTCGTCACTATTTTTTATGCAATGCGTATGCCAATATGCTATTTCTCCATAATTTATGACATAATGTCATAAGGGATTGTGCTCAGGTGTTAGAAATGCGTCAATAATGCTACCTTTGCGGCTTCGTTTGAGATGAAAGTCGTATAAATGAACATAGCTGAAGAGATAGAAAGAAGAAGGACATTTGGTATTATCAGCCATCCTGATGCTGGAAAAACCACGTTAACAGAGAAACTACTGCTTTTTGGAGGGGCTATAAAAACAGCAGGGGCCGTAAAATCAAATAAAATTAGTGTATATGCCCGCTCCGACTGGATGGAAATTGAAAAACAACGTGGAATATCGGTGGCCACCTCGGTGATGGGATTTGATTATAAAGGCATCAAGATCAATTTGCTCGATACACCGGGACACGAGGATTTTGCCGAGGATACGTACCGCACACTTTCGGCTGTTGACAGTGTGGTAATGGTAATTGATTGTGTGAAAGGTGTGGAGCAGCAAACCGAAAAACTCATGGAAGTGTGCCGCATGCGTAATACACCCGTGATGGTCTTTATTAATAAACTGGACAGGGAAGGGCGCGACCCGTATGACCTGCTGGATGAAATTGAAGACAAGCTTAACATAAAGGTACGTCCGTTGAGCTGGCCAATAAATATGGGAAAGCAATTCAAGGGGGTGTATAATCTGTATGAAAAGAAACTATTACTTTTCGAGGCAAGAAAGGCCCATCTAACCGATGAAATTGTCGAAATATCGGATATTCAGCAACCCGAACTTGAACAATACATTGGTGAAACGAATGCCCTGAAACTTCGAGAGGATATTGAGTTAATTGAGGGAGTATATCCTGCCTTTGAGGTTAACGATTACTTGTCAGGCGAGCTGGCACCTGTCTTTTTCGGCAGCGCGGTAAATAATTTTGGAGTAAGAGAATTGCTTGACTGCTTTATAGAGGTTGCTCCGTATCCAAAAGAGAGGGAAACCGACCAACGCATTGTAAATCCGATGGACAAAAGATTTTCGGGCTTTGTTTTTAAAATACATGCCAATATGGACCCCCGGCACCGGAATCGTGTGGCATTTGTGCGGGTATGTTCCGGAAAATTTGAAAGAAAGAAAAATTATCATCATGTAAGGTTGGGTAAAAAAATTCGGTTCTCCAATGCAACAGCGTTTATGGCACAAGAGAAAGAAATAATTAATGTTGCTTTTCCTGGCGATATTGTGGGCTTGTATGACACCGGTAACCTCAAAATCGGAGATACCTTGAACGAAGGTGAAAAGGAAATTTTCAAAGGTATCCCTAGTTTCTCACCTGAGATTTTCAAAGAAGTAATAAATCTCGATGCCATGAAATCGAAGCAACTTAACAAAGGACTCTCGCAGTTGATGGACGAAGGTGTTGCACAGTTATTTACTTACGAACTTGGGTCGAGAAAAGTAGTGGGCACGGTGGGTCATCTGCAGTTTGAAGTGATACAGTACCGGTTAAAACATGAGTATGGCGCTTCCTGCCGTTTTCAGCCTGTTAGTCTGTTCAAAGCGGTCTGGATTCACAGTGATGACAAGAAGAAACTGAAGATGTTTGTTGACTCCAAAAACCGGCATATTGCCAGAGATAAAGACCAAAACTTGGTATTTATGGCTGAAACCAAAGCCTGGCTACAAATGATGAAGGAAAATTTTCCTGATCTGGATTTTCATTTTACTTCTGAATTTTAGTATCCGTTGAAGACTTAATTTCGGTTTTTTAAATAGCAGTGTAAATTAAGAAGGCAAAAAGATGGAATTACTGAAATTTAGGAGGATTTTAACGGTGTTGTTCCTTTTAGCTTTGGCCGGATGCCAACCTGTATCAAATTATGGCGAATTGTCAGATTCGGTTATGAAAGGAATTCCTACCAGTCAATATGCAGTTTCGACAGAGGGCATGGTGGTAACATCAAATCCGTTGGCTACTGCCTCAGGGGTACGCATGCTGGAAGCAGGAGGCAATGCAGCAGATGCCGCCGTAGCGGCTGCATTTACACTTACTGTAGTGGAACCGGGCATGAGCGGTCTTGGTGGCAGGATGCAGGCCATCGTGCGATCTGCGAATGGTGATTTAAGCGGAATCGATGCTTCCACCCAGGCTCCGATGACTTACGATCCGGAAACCGCCCCGCAGGCTGATTACGGATACCCGACGATCGGAATACCTGGTATTGTGGCGGGGTTAACCACGCTGCTCAAAATGCATGGAAGCATGACGCTGGATAAGGTAATGGAGCCTGCTATTGCGTATGCTGAACATGGATTTGAGCTTTTACCGAGGCAGGCAGCACTGCATCGTAGAGCCAGGGAACAACTGCTGGAATTTGAAGGCTCAAAAATGTACTTCATAAAAGAAAATGATACCGTCACCTATGCTGCAGAGGATCTACTGGTTCAGAAGGACTTGTCCATTACGTTACGGGCGATTGCAGTGAAAGGACCCGACGTATTTTATAAAGGGAAGATCGCTGAGAGAATTGCCCGTGATATGGCAGATCACAATGCCGCAGTCACACTGGAATCGCTTGCAAACTATAAAGCCATGAAATCAACCGTATTGAAAGGTGATTATCGTGGATATGATGTTTACGGCCTTTGGATTCCTTCTTTTGGGGCTATAACGATCGAAATTTTACAAATTTTGGAATATTTACCCCTGACTTCGTTCTCCGAAGCCGAATGGGCAAGCGCGGTTTATCAGGCGACGAAACTGGCCTACGATGACCGTTTTAAACAGACATCTATGGATGTAGGAAGGCAATTGACTGATAAAGAATATGCCAGGGAATTATCAGAAAAAATTTATTTTACCAATGCGGAAACAGGTGAAACATCCCGAACGCGCGAAGATGGCGATCGTGAAGATTACCTAAGTTGGCTTGCTGATCCCGGTCATACGACCCACCTGTCGGTTGCGGACAAAAACGGCATGATTGTATCGCTGACTCAATCGCTGGGTCCTGTTATGGGAAGTAAGGTTGCCACACCGGGGCTGGGTTTTCTTTATGCTGCTACGCTTGGTGGGTACCTGGGACCATTTAAACCGGGTCAACGAGCTGCTTCACATATATCGCCTATGATACTCACTGAAGATAACGCACCGTTTATGGGAATCGGGGCAGCTGGCGGAAGCCGAATAATTTCCGCGATTATTCAGGTTGTCAGCCGTGTGGTGGACAGGGGCATGGATCTGGAGGAGGCCTTGGCCGCGCCAAGGGTACATCCGTTAAGTGAAGGCGGTCTCATAATCGAAACACACGATTCGCTTGCATGGAATCCGGAAGATTTGGAATTTCTTCAAGCTAATGGTTTTATTATCGAGAAGCAGCCTGAAATATTCAGGTTTGGACGGGTACATGCGGTAATTTTTGATAAAAGTACCAAAAAATGGATCGGTGCTGCAGACCCGGATGGTGAGGGCACCGCTATGGGCCCCGATTATAAACAGTAAAAGGTGATTAAAAACCTGTAAAGACCTGCCAAAATAATAGGAATAAATTAATGTAGCTTTCGGATTAGCTATTTTTGCGAGATGAATATGTCGTTACAGATAATTTATGAAGACAATCATTTGCTTGTGTTAAATAAACCGGCAAGGATGCTTGTGCAGGGAGATAGTACGGGAGACACACCCATTGTTGAATTCGGAAAAAATTATATTAAGAAAAAATACAATAAGTCTGGGAAAGTGTTTTTGGGAGTTGTTCACAGGCTTGACAGGCCGGTAAGTGGTGTGGTGGTACTGGCGCGGACATCCAAGGCGTTGGAGCGTATGAATAAATTGTTCAGAGACCGGAAAGTTCAAAAAACCTATTGGGCTGTGGTAAAGCGCAAACCACCTAAAACAAAAGACAAACTTACACACTGGCTGGTGAAGGATACTGCAAAGAATAAAGTGACTGCCTATACTTCACCTAAGGATGGTGCTCAGAAAGCCGAGTTGTCATACAGGTTATTGGGAAGTCTCAACAATCATCATCTGCTCGAAGTGGTGCCGCTTACAGGAAAGCCACATCAGATAAGGGTGCAGCTGGCCGGTATCGGATGCCCTATTCGCGGCGATATCAAATATGGATTCCATAAATCCAATCCGGACGGATCTATTAACCTGCATGCAAGAAAAATCCATTTCGTACATCCCGTAAAAAAGGAATCAATCACATGTAAGGCGGCGTTGCCTGAGAATGAATTCTGGGAGCAGTTTCTTGTTTTGGATAAAATACAGGTTAAAGACAAGGAAATTGATAAACTCTACTGAAATCGGTATGATTGCAAATTGGATAAAAATGCTTCAAACGCGCTGGAACCTCAAGAGTCGTGGTCAGGTTTTATTGGTTCTATTGATATTTTCATGCACCGGATTCACGGTAATGTTTCTAAAAAAACCGGTCACCCGATATTTTCTTGAAGAGCCTGAGACAAATATGTTGTTCAGTGTACTTTACTGGATTTTCATATTACCTGTGTACAATTTATTGCTATTGGGCTACGGGTTTGTTTTTGGCCAATTCAGGTTTTTCTGGAATTATGAAAAAAAGTTTTTCAAAAAACTGTTGAAAATTTGACCCGTTGTTTTTGGTTTAAATCCTGCACATCCGGAAGTACGCACAGGAGCGTAGCCAAAGTGCTGGTTATGATCCTATTGTATGAAACCGTTTTGGGTATTTGTCTCGTTGCGCAGAAGTACGGATTCATTAATCCGTTTCATCGGGATTGACCGGAGGGCATGCCTGGTTAGAATGATGTTTAATTGATCAGTTGAGATAGTCTTTTTCAGTATTTACATCGAATGTACTATCTTGTTATTCATCTTCCTCAATAATGGCTTCGGCAAGAACAATTACCCGGTTATTCAATACTTCCACAACCCCTCCATCAATCATTATCTCTTCATAAAGTTCTTTGCCACTGTACACCACCGTCCCCTTTGCGAGGGTACTTACTAGCGGTGCATGGTTGTTGAGCACCTGAAATGAACCATCCGTACCCGGAAAGGATACCGAATGAACTTCTCCTTCAAATACTTTTTTGTCGGGAGTGACGATTTCCAGATACATATTTAAATAGTTAAGGAAGCAGATAAAATAAATCTACACTTTGGCTTCAGCTATTTGCTTTTCACCTTTTTCAATTGCTTTTTCAATAGTTCCCACCAGGTTAAACGCAGTTTCAGGAAGGTGATCGAATTCACCGTTAAGAATCAGGTTAAACCCATTGATGGTATCTTTGATGTCGACCAGTACCCCGGGAAGTCCTGTAAACTGTTCGGCCACAAAGAATGGCTGCGAAAGGAACCGCTGCACACGGCGTGCACGGTGCACCACTATTTTATCTTCATCCGAAAGTTCGTCCATACCTAGAATGGCGATAATATCCTGCAACTCTTTATAACGCTGAAGGATTTCTATAACTCGTGTAGCACAGTTGTAATGCGCTTCGCCCACAATTTCCACTGATAGGATTCGTGAGGTAGAGTCAAGTGGATCAACCGCTGGATAAATGCCAAGTTCTGCAATTTTACGTGACAATACCGTGGTGGCATCGAGGTGCGTAAATGTAGTGGCAGGAGCGGGATCAGTAAGGTCATCGGCAGGAACATACACTGCCTGTACCGAGGTTATGGAGCCACGTTTAGTTGACGTAATTCTTTCCTGCATGGTGCCCATTTCTGTTGCAAGTGTAGGCTGGTAGCCTACGGCAGAAGGCATCCGGCCAAGAAGCGCCGATACTTCCGATCCGGCCTGTGTGAAACGGAAAATGTTATCCATAAAAAAGAGTATGTCATTTCCATGTGCCTTTCCTTCTCCGTCCCGAAAATATTCCGCAACGGTAAGCCCTGATAGTGCTACCCGGGCCCTTGCTCCGGGAGGTTCGTTCATTTGACCGAAAACCAGTGTAGCCTGCGAATTGCATAATTCTTCTTTATCAACAATATCGAGATCCCAATCACCTTTTTTCATGGATTCTTTGAAAGCATCACCATAGCGTATTACCCCGGACTCAATCATTTCACGAAGCAGGTCATTGCCTTCTCTAGTTCTTTCTCCTACCCCTGCAAATACGGACATACCTGAGTATGCTTTTGCAATGTTGTTGATAAGCTCCATGATAATTACGGTTTTGCCTACACCGGCACCGCCAAACAAGCCTACTTTACCACCTTTTACATACGGTTCAATCAAGTCAATAACCTTAATACCAGTAAAAAGTACTTCCGAGGAGGTCGAAAGTTCTTCAAATTTCGGTGGATTCCGGTGGATGGGCATTTCTTTTGTTGTTTTAGGTTGCTCCATACCGTCGATGGCCTCACCTATCACATTAAGTAAGCGCCCTTTTATGTTTTCACCAACCGGCATTTGGATGGGCGAGCCGGTGTCGGTAACTTCCATGCCCCTGATCAGCCCTTCCGTACCGTCCATCGCGACGGTTCGCACCCGGTCTTCGCCAAGATGCTGCTGCACTTCAAGCACAATTTTATTACCGTTGGCTTTGATTACTATCAGTGAATTAAAAATATTGGGTAAGTCCTTGTTAGAATCAAAAGCCACGTCAACAACAGGGCCAATTACCTGCGTGATTTTACCTTTTTTTGCCATTATAGTTACTTTCGATTTCGCGCTATTTTTGCCGACTGCAAATGTAGTTTTAATCGTTCTTAAACCAAACTTATTCTATATAATTTAGGACGTGGATATCAGTGTTTTTCTCCGTAGCACAATGCGAAATGTAGTTCCTTTTTCGGATTCTGATGACTTTACATAAACCTTTCCATTATGATAGTTTTCGATGATCCGTTTAGCCAGTGTGAGGCCCAGGCCCCAACCGCGTTTTTTTGTGGTAAAACCCGGATTAAAAACCTGCTTTAGTTTTGATTTTGGAATACCTTTGCCGTCGTCAGATATATCCACAAAAACACGCCAATCACTCCCTTCCACAATATTGATATGGA
>JACZXH010000001.1 GCA_022571715.1 Bacteroidota bacterium
CGCTGAAAATTAAGCAGAAACTCGTGTGATCCCGAATTCGCCTGGCTCAGATCGTTAATTCCGAAGTCATAGGCATATCCGAAACGCAGATTATCGGTTAGCTGCAGTTCAAGTATGAAATTGGCCGTATTTGATGGCCTGTATGAAGCGCCGATCCAAACCACTTCATGGATCAATAAATTCATATTGTAGTTAAATTCCACGGGATGCTGGTCAATAACACGAAAAAGTATATTGGGTTTGAGTTTCAAAACCGGGTTTAGCGTAAATACAATTCCGCTTGAGACAATGATCGGCTGCAATTGCGTAAAATTTTCTACCCCTGCATCAATCATCTGAGGCATGCTTATCCCGGCATAAAAAAATTCCGAACTATAGTAAATACCCGTACCGAAATTTGGTTTGAAACCCTTAATATCATCACCAAGCAATGGATCGCCGGGTTGACGGATCAGTAGCTTGCTGTATCTGGCATCAACCATGGTACCACCTCCCTGAAGCCCCAGGGATAGTGTTGACCTTTTAAAACGAATTTTGTATGCATAGGAAAAATAGAACCCTGTTTGCTGTGTGACTCCTATTTCATCGTTGATTACCAAAAACCCCAGACCAATTCTCCGGCTCAATATCGCAGTATGACCGGTAAATGTCTGCGTTCTCGGAGCCCCTTCCAACCCTACAGACTGGAACCGTGATAATACTGACAGATCCAGTGATTCGTGACTTCCTGCATAGGCTGGATTGATAGCTAATCCATTAAACATGTACTGTGAATAGGTAGCTTCTGACTGGCTATACAGCGATACGTATGAAATAAAAAGGAACAATATGGTTACTAAATATCTCATTGATGTTTTAGCTCTACAAAACCTTTCAAGACATCGCTGCCATCTCCAAGACTGATCACATAATAATAGGTACCGTTGGGTAGTTCACCTGTGGTTATCCCTTCATTTGAATTTCCTTCCCAAACCTTATCGGCATTATTATACCCCTGCATCTGATAAACAAGGCTGCTCCACCGGTCATATACACGTACTAAATTGCCGGGGAATTGCTCGATACCATCGATCACCCAAAGGTCATTAAAATTGTCATCGTTCGGTGTAAGCACCTGGTAAACAATCACCGGATCTTCCACTTCCTGCAAGATAATAGTTACATCTGCCTCGTCGCATGCAGCCGGAATGGCCGTATCACACACTTCATAAGTAAAAAAAGCTTCACCGGAGAAATCTTTAGCAGGCGTATAGGTAAACGTCCCATCCGGATTCAGAATAAGCTGTCCGTTCACAGGATCCGCCACCGGAGTGGTAGTTACAGTAAGGATATCACCATCCGGATCGGTGTCATTATCCAGTACATTTCTTACAACCACTTCATCCTCCAGTACGGTGTATTCATCATCTTCCGCAACTGGAGGATCATTTACAGGCAAGACAGTAATTTCCACAACAGCATTGGCACATGAAACCGGACTACCATCATCGCAGATAGTTAGAATTCCATATACAAGGCCATTGAAATTAAGAGGTGGTGTATAGGTGAAACACAAATCACTGGCAGAACCGTTATCGAAAGTGCCTTCTACCGAAATGGCATTTACAGCATCGAGATGGACCAGGTTGGTTTCCGGATCGGAGACCTCCACGCATAAAGATGCAATTTCGTCTTCCAAAATGGTAAAACGAACGGTATCAACCTGCACACCGTCTTGTTCGAAAACGGGAGGTTCATTAATCCCAATAATTAGAATGGTCCTTGTAAATATATTACTGTTGCTCTCACCATCATTTACAATAAAGGATACGTTTCTTGCAGTCGTATTGGGCTCCATGCTTGTGTTGTCATAAGTTACACTAGCCAGGGCCGCCATATAATTAACCACTAATGCAGTACCTGATAAGGTGAGAATTCCATTTGCCGTATCAAATGAACCTGAAATTCCTGTTTGGTCAACGAAACCAAGCAGGTCTTCTCCGGCAATGAAGCTGGCTCCCAAACTGATTATAGCCATTTCAAGATCAGTATCATCCACATCGGAGACTACAATCTGGTTATCAATCGCTACAGGCCCATCCCCTTCGTTGTAATTCAGATCGGTGGAAGTTCCGGCAATCTCCGGCGGATCATTAACAGAGGTAACCGTAATAATAAAATCTTCGGTATCCGGTAAAGCTCCGTCTTCTCCTCCGTCCTGAACGGTGAGGGTTAGGGTTCCGGAAGTTAGAACACCTTCAGCAGGAGTCCATGTCACCACTCCTGTGGAACTCACGACCATATCACCGGGTTTATTAGTCAAAGACCAGATCAGGTCGGTACCGTTATTGGCATCATCCGGATCGGTAGCGGTGGCCGTATACGTATAGAGTGTTTCTTCTGTTGCGGTTCTACCTGCGGTTGAAGTAATAACCGGTGGATCATTGACCGGTGTAACGGTGATGGTAAAATCTTCCGTATCCGGTGCTGCCCCATCTTCGCCTCCATCTTGAACAGTCAGGGTAACCGTTCCAGATGATAAATCACCTTCAACCGGTATCCATGTAACAACTCCTGTCGAGCTGACTACCATGTCACCTGGTGCATTTGTCAACGACCAGAGCAGTTCAGTGCCATTATTGAGATCATCAGGATCATTAACCGTAGCCGTGTAAGTATAAAGAATGTCTTCCGTAGCTGCAGTACCGGCTGTTGAAGTGATTGTTGGCGGATCATTGACCGGTGTAATTTCAATATCCCTGTCAAAAGGTGGACTGTCAGCATCCCCATCATTAACGATAAAGCTCACCGTCCGTGTTGCGGTGCTTGGATTGTCGCTGATGTTTTCGTATGTAATGGATCGTAGTGCATCTCGATAATTATCAATTGTTGAAGTACCTGTGAGAGTTAGTTTACCAGTAGTGGGGTTGAAGCCCGCATTAGTCACACCAAAGGCATTGGTGAAGTCCAGAAAATCTTCACCTTCATTATAACTTGCAGTAATTTGAATTGTGGCTCCCTCGAATTCTGTATCATCGGGGTCTTCCAGGGTTATCTCATCATCCACTGGTACGTCCATATCTCCTTCGGTATACGCTAGCGGAGTAGGAGAACCAGATATGGTACTCACATCAGGCGGATCGTTGACA
Organism: Bacteroidota bacterium; assembly: GCA_022571715.1. GTDB lineage: Bacteria > Bacteroidota > Bacteroidia > Cytophagales > Cyclobacteriaceae > SZUA-230. The sequence continues at coordinate 3,129 of JACZXH010000001.1, forward strand.
GCCTGGATTTCAATATTCCGAGTCACCGTATTACTGGTTGCAAAGCCATCGGTGATCTCAAAACTTATTTCACGAACAGAGATGGTGGGATTTTCACTTAGGTTTTCGTAGGTGACATTTTGCAGTATGGATTCCCATGTAGAGACGCCACCATATCCTGTGAGTGTCAAAACACCTGTTATGCTATTATAATTTGAACTTATGTTGAGAGTAGCGGGTAAATCCAACTCATCCTCCCCCCCGACGAAATTATTTGATACGGAAATAGTGGCTGAAGTTAAAAATGGTTCACCATACGTAAGGCTGATTCCCGGATCAACTGTGACTACATCGTTTTCAGTATACATCAAATTTGTGATCGTAGCAGTCAAAACCGGGGGTGTTGGGTTAAATGTTCCCGTACCGGCACATGGGCCCATTGTACACCCCGTGATCGTAAGTTTGCTACAGATCTGATCTAAACCCGCTCCGTTGTTAAGATTAATGATCGGATCAGGACCACCATTCCCAAGATCCAGAAATCCAAGCCCGCACAACAAGGCTTTAACGTGATCCAGGTAAACATCGTCATTAGTAGTTGAATTTGAGGCGCTGTTAATATCAATCCGGGTATTGCTGGTTCCTGTTAAAATGAGATCATCCCCCGAATCGAAAGAAGCATCAGGAGCCATATACATAATTCCAACATTAATAAAATCATGATCAGCCGTAAGATTTCCAAAAATGTAGGTTGTACCACTGACCATCATTCTCACCGAATTGGTCGTAATGAGACTGCCTCCAGACTCTATGGTAATATTTCCAGTATGATAAAAATTTGGTACCGTTGAACCGGCAAATGGACCTACATACGGATCAGAAAGATTGAAAGCTGACAGGGCAGGGCCATCATTATCCAGAATATCATCGATTTCGACAACATGTCCATCAAGGATAATAATATTATCGTCCTGGCCGGGATAGTCTGAAGCAGCAGGATCAGATCCATCCGAATTAAGCGTCCATGAATTCGCGTCGTCCCAGGCTTTTGGATTTGCTTGATTGGTACGGCTATAGTAGGTTGTCTGGGAGAATGCCGCACTTACCCCCAGGATCAGAAAGAGGAGAGTCAAAAATAATTTTGGGATCTTGAAGTCCAAAAGTGAATTCAATTAAAAAGATTTGATTGATACAAGTTAAAGCACTATCCCCTGCATATTTTGACACAAAATAACAAAATTCTGCCAGATTTACTTTTATACGTTTAAAACTAAATTAGTAACTCAGAAAAATAGCGTAAATTCTTATAATCATATTAAATAAACTCCAATTATATTTATGAACTATAATTTAGTTACCAAAAAACCATTATACAGGCCCCGCATCAATTGACCCTTAACGTTATATGAAGCATAGCTTTTCTGGGGTAAATGAAGTATACTTCAGGCTGGAATGCAGTTTTAGCAGTTGCTATACACCTTCATTTAAATTTTCTTCGCTAACGAATCCAAATCCTTTAGATTCATTGAAGAATTTTACTGTTCCTTTTTTCATTGTTAAAATATAATTACAAACTCAAAGTTGGTGTTAAACTTTTTATATGAAGATTTTTGTAGTTTAAATTTTACTCCTGCACATAACGTTGTGTATGGAGTTTCAGCCATCACAAAAGAAAACCACCTGCTATATAATAGGACTGCTGACCTAACTTTTATTGCAGGAGAATTCATTACCTTTATTTCGTGATTTCCACGATCCGTAGAGTGCTTCTGATAGTTTTTTTAACTTGTCATTGGTTGGCCTATTCGCAAGTACCTACACAAACAATTAAAGGGCGCATTACGGAAAAAAACACATTACAGCCCTTGCCTGGAGCCAATGTTTATATTAAACAAGGAGACACAATTGCTTACGGAGGAACTTCAGATATTGATGGGAATTATAAATTAGATAATGTTCCGGTAGGAAGATACTTTGTTTATTGCACATTTATCGGGTATGAAGGATGGAAATCGGGATATATTGAATTAACATCGGCAAAAGAACTAATATTAAATATTCAGCTTATTGAATCGGCCATTACCACAGGTGAAATTGTGATCATGGCCAAGAAAATGGGGTCTGAGCCTTTAAACGACTTCGTTACATTGAGCGCCCGATCATTTAATGTAGAAGAAACCCAACGGTTTGCAGGAAGCATCAATGATCCAGGAAGGATGGCACTCTCCCTCCCGGGCGTGCAATTTTCCGCGCAGGACAACGAAAATACCATTGTAGTACGTGGGAATTCACCACTGGGAGTATTGTGGAGATTGGAAGGCGCAGACATTGTAAACCCAAATCATTTTGCTGACAAATCGTCCTCAGGTGGCGGAATAAGTGCTTTAAGTATATACGTCCTGGGCGAATCTGACTTTATGGCAGGCACCATGCCCAACCAATTCAGTAATGCGCTTGCCGGAGCAATGGATCTTAATTTCAGAAAAGGAAATTCTTCAGAAAGGGAATATCGCATCCAGGTGGGTCTGATCGGGCTGGAATTTGCAACTGAAGGGCCTTTTTCAAAAAAGAATAAAAAGAGTAGTTACCTCGTCAATTACAGGTATTCTACATTAGGTTTATTGAATTCGATGGGCATCCGGATTGTTTCCCCGAATGTTTCCAATGTATTTCAGGATTTGTCTTTCAACCTGTACTTTCCTTCGGGAAAAAAGGGTATCATTAATGTGTATGGGCTTGGAGGCCTGAGTAACGAAAAACGTGAACCCGTGGCCGATCCGGATGAATGGGAATACTACAGGGACAAAAAACAGTATGATTATAATACACTGCTTGGAGTTGCTGGGCTGTCATATACGCGTTTTACAGGCGTAAATTCTTACCTGCGCTTAACATTATCCGCGAGTGCAAACGAAATAACATGGGAAGAGGATACTGTAGATTTTGAGGGGGGGGCCGGCCAAATTAAAAACGAACATTTTAACAACGGCAAATATGTATTTGCTGCATCATATAATGGAAAATTCAGCCGCAGGTTAAATTACAGTGGAGGATTGAACATAAGTAACCTGGTTTTCGATGTATTTGCCAATCGATATGATGCCTATACGGGAGTTTATCGAACCAATGTAGAGGGTAAAGGCACGACCTGGTACAACCAGGCTTATTTCCAGACAAACTATCGAATTACACCATCAACAACATTAAGGGGAGGAATTACGCTTGTTAATTATGCTTTTAATCAAAAATGGAATGTTGAACCCAGGATTGAGTTGTCACAAAATTTTGGTAAGAGGAATAAAATTACACTGGCTTATGCCCATACAAGCCAGATTGTGCCCTTTACATCGAGCTATACAACGGCCACCGATCAGGTTACAGGGATAATTACAGGGCTCCCTAACCTGAACCTGCCACTTATGAAATCCCATTATTTTAATTCAGGGCTCGCTTTGGGGTTATCTGATTTCCTGGTAATTAAGATCGAACCCTACTACCAATTCCTTTACAATGTGCCGGCGTCTCTCCTGCCCCAGCGATCTTTTTGGATACTCAATGCCGGTGATGAATTTGAAGTTGATCCGCTGCAAGCATCCGGCGAAGGGAGAAATTACGGTATGGATATTTCTCTTGAAAAATATTTTGCAAATCAGGTTTTTTTTATGCTCAACACCTCATTATTTAAATCGGATTTTAGAAAAGGAAAGGGAAGTCCAGTTTATCCCACCCGTTATGCCAGCGATCTGATAGCATCTTTTACTACAGGAAAAGAATGGCAATTTCAAAATGGCAATACCTTCGAAGTGGGGTTGAAATTTTTGTATTCGGATGGATTAAGGTACACACCCATTGATGAAGGAATGTCAAAAATATTCGGGCGCACCATCGAAATACAGGACCAGGCATTTGCAAATAAAACAATCTATTATTTCCGAACGGATCTGCGCATTTCTTATCGTAAAAACCTCCCTACGCGTTCCTGGAAATTGTCATTGGATATTCAGAATGTAACAAACCGGGTTAACGAGGAAAGACCCGAATACGATTTTCTCCAGCAAAAGGTAATTTTTGATCCCCAGTCCAGTATTATCCCTATCATCAGTTATACTCTGGATTTTTAAAATGTATTTTAAAAGCCTGTTTTTCGGGGTTTAACGAAATTCAATATGATCATATTCGATAACGATTTGGCTAAAAAGCGTTACAGTCGCGAAGGAACTATTGTTTAGTATCAAATAAAACGATGGGGGGTTGCCAGGTAGTCGGATCGCCGGTAATACCAAGGGTATAACTGATAACTTCCATCCATTCGGGTGTAACTTTAATTAAAAGATATCCTTCAGGTTTGTCAGGATAAAAGGACTCCCATTCATCTTTCCATCGCTTTTCTTTTTCTTTCTGATCATCTACCAGCTGAGCTATCCCATGAATCATAACATATCCTGAAGCATCACTATCCAAATAATATAACGTTACCCGGGGATCCTTTTTAATTTGATTTACCTTTCTACTTTTAGGGTTAGTGCCAAACCAGACTGTAAGATCACTTTCGGGAATAAATGGATCCATTGCACGGACCCTGGGACGACCTTCTTCATCTAATGTGATTAGTGCACACGTACCTGCTGCAGTCATTATTTCTTTTGCCGCATTCATTAATTTAATATGTACCGAATCTGTTGGCTCGGCAACCTGACTGAAGCCTTTTATTACTAGTAAAAGAAGAACCGGGTAAATCAACCAAATGGATTTTCTTACTGATTTCATTTTCTTAGTTCGTTAAGTCTTGCTTTATATTCAAATACGTTTTTACTGCAACTAATTATGCATGACGGTTTGCATCTGCGTATTGGCGGAGTGTGTGTCGCTTTCCAGCGAGTCGAACTGCCTTAAGGCCTGGCCTGTCAATTCATAATGAGGTTAATTCAGATTGCTAATCCTAAAAATCAGCTTTGTCACAACCATTACTAAAATGCACGGTTGCCAGCCAACAATTTACTTATTATCAGTCATTTGCTTAATAAACGCTACTTCATCTTTAGAAAATGGGGTACCATCCTGTCTAAAAATATCATGATGCCACATCTCCGGTTCGGAAGTGAAATTTTCACGCCAGCTACTCCAGGGATATATGGTATTCGTTTTACCTGACACAAGGCCCCAGTTGATGGCGGCTATTTTTTGTTCTTTGAGAATGGGTAACATATTTGTAAACAAATTTTGGCGAGATCTGGCCAGGTATTCCGTGCACATCAGAGGCCTTCCGTATTTTTTAAGCACTGATATTTTTTGTTTTACTACTTCCGTATCCCTGTCGTATGCATGAAAAGAAATAACATCGGAGTGCTCCAGCATGTATCTGTCTAAGGCAGGGAGGCTATCCGGGACCCCCCAGAATTTTACTTCGCCACGCCAGATACCTGTAGTGAGGGGTTGTGAAGGGTTGATTTCCCGTGCCCATCTGAATACTTTTTTGAGCAAAGCCAGCGAATAAATCTGTTTGTTTGATACTTCCAACACTGCTCTGCCTTTTTGATCGGCCACATTATCGGGTTCATTATACAAATCCCAGCATATCACCCTTTCGTCGTTCGCAAAATGATCGATTACCCCTTTAATGTATCCTTTTAGTTCATCGTGGCGGGTGCTGTCACCAAGAATTTCAGCACCGGGCGCCTGTACCCAACCTGAATTATGTACATGTGGAATTGGCACAGGTTGTTTTCCTGATGCAGGGACTGGATGCCAAACGTCATCAAGAAGAACGAACATTGTTTTTATATTGTATTTATCAGCTATGGTTAAATACGCCTTTAATCTTACTAAAAATCCTGTAGAATCCTGCTCCCATAAAAGGTTATGCAGGTACACCCGATGTATGTTCATTCCCAAACTTGCTGACCAGCCTAATTCCCTGTCTATGGTTTCTATGTCAAAGGTCTCCTCCTGCCAAAATTCCAATTGATTAATTGCTGTACTGGGATTAAAATTGGTTCCAATCAGCCAATCGTAATTGTTATACCATTCCCAGACTTTTTCTTCTGACCATCTCTCTGCAGAAGTGTTAATTTTACTCTCTTTTTCATAGGTACATGATATTAAACTTATAAATACCATTGCATAAAATAATTTATTCATATCCATTGATTGGTTAGTCCTTTACGATCGAAACCGGGAAATCCTGCCCTTTTGAAAATGTGTAAGGATATTGTACCTGGCCTTTAAACTTTTGCGAATATTCCGGTACCAGTTTTTCGATATAACTCTTTAATTCATAGATAGATACCATACCATCTTTTGGAGCGCCATCGGCTTTACCCTCAAGGGCTTCCAATAATACATACGTGAAAATACCGTGCCCGATTGCGGCATACTCGGTGGCAAACTGCTCGCTGCCGGCTGCCGACAGTACATGAATTCCCGCACTTCTCGAAAGTTGAGCCATGGCCTTTTCCTCCTTTGCCCCCCGCTGCGCCAATAACTCGACAGATCCCCCGGATTGGCAGGCATCAATGATCAGCAATTGTTTGAGCGCTTGAATTTTCATGAGTTTTTGCTGAAGATAGGTAGCTGATATACCGTCTTTTCTTATCTTCTCAGGGCTGTAAAGCCGGGTGTTTTCGGTGGGTACGAAGTAAAATTCATTGTCCACCATGGTTCCATGGCCCGCATAATACAGGTAAAACACATCATTTGTCCTTATTTTTTGTGCGAGGATATCCAGCACACCTAAAATATTGGCTTTGGTAGCGTCCTTATCATAGATTTCATGCACTTCTATCCTGCTAAAAAGAGATTCGCTTGCTGATTTTATCAGCGATGCAAATGCAGAAGCATCATCATACGCATAGTTCAGGTTCAATGCCGGATTTTTGTACTCATTTATGCCAATTACCAGTACATAACATACCGTTTCGTCCTCATCCGATTCATAGGTTATGAGCACTTGTGAAGACCTGGATTCGATATGCTCTTTGTTCGCAGCGCTCACATTGATTGTGTTTAACCCCGGCACCAGTTGCAAGTTAAATTTTTGATATACAGATTTTCCTTTTTGTAATTTGGCATAATAAGCTTCTTCTTTTCTTTCAACCACCTTTCCATTGTGTACCAGCGAAACGGATTGCACGCCGCCACCTTCATTCTTGATTTTGGCCAAAACCGTAATAGATGATTTATTTACCACATCTCCCTGCTTAGGTGTGGTTATTTCTACATCAGGAGGTGGAAACTGATTTAGTTTTTGCAATAAACCTTGTTTTTGGTCTGCTTTTATTCCCAGTTCAAAAGCCTTTTTTATTGCATCCGGATTATAATATTTATCAAAAAACCGGTCTAACGCATAACTTTCGAGCCCCTTTACAAAAAATACCTGTTTTTGCGCATCTCCGGTACCATTAAAATATCCCTGCGGGGTGGTTACAAGCCAATCTTTACTACCAATACTAAAATGCGTCATCACTTCTCGTCCTGTTTCAATATCCCATATTTTGGTTATGCCATCGATGGTTGAAGAAATGAGATATTTCTCATCAGGAGAATATTCAACAGATGTGACAATACTCTTATGGCCGGTTAATGTTTTCATTATTTTTCCCGTTGCCACATTCCAAAGAATAACCTTACGGTCGGTGCCGCCACTGGCCATTTTTGTTCCTGAAGCATTGAGCGCAACGGCATGCACGGGATCATTATGGCCGATAAACTTTCTTACCTGCATGCCACTGGTTATGTCCCATAACCGTAATACATTATCCCATCCTGTAGAAACCATTTGGTAACTGTTTCCGAGAAATTCAAAATCTGCGGTGGTTGCCGTATGCCCTATAAACTCCATAAACTGACGGCCGGTATCAATCTCAATCATTTTTAAAGGCCCATGGGTATATGCAATCATGAGGTAAAGATCATTTGGTGAAAATTTAACGGTATAGCCAACTTCTATTACGTTCGGATCATTAGAAAGGACAATGGATTGCAAGAGATCGCCACTTGCCATATCCCATATTTTTATTGTTCCATCGTTGCTGCTGGTCAGGATTTTTGTTTGGTCATGACTGAAATCGACATGAAAAATAAAACTTCTATGACCAGAGAAAGTTCTTACTTCCTTTCCCGATGAAACATCCCAGAGTTTGGCTGTTCTGTCGGCACTGCCGGTAAGCAGATACTTACCATCGGCAGATAATTTAAAAGTGATTACACCTTTAGTATGGCCAAAATAAGTTTGAACAATTTTACCCGTAGCCAGCTCCCATTTACGTGCCTCAAATCCCACCTTTGCCCTAAAGGCATATTTGCCATCGGGTGATATTTGCACGTCATTTTTAAGCGCTATTAATCCCCAAACAAAACTGGTCCAAAATGAATTCGGGTCGTAGTTTAATCCATCTTCAGATGGGATGCTGAGATAACCATAAAATACAGATACTCTTTCACCCGTGGCAGCATCCCAAATCGTGATCAGATTGCTGTTATCAGCAGTAGCCAGCCACTTGCCATCCGGCGAGAATGCGGCATCGGTAAAATGATCGGATGACCGCTCCGGCACATGGTTGAGCATGTTAAGGCCGTATTTTGGGTTCGTCAGTCGCAGATTTTTATCGAGTTTGTAAAGCTGCTTTCGATTATTTACATCCCACATTACTGCCGAATCTTCATCAATAACAATCATCCTGGATTTATCCGGACTTAATTTTAACGCATGTAATCTTTCAGGTGATTCTTCAACAAATTCTATTTGCAAACCAGTGGTTAGCGCTCGAATAGCCAACGGGCTCCTCCTGCTACCTTTGATAATCTGATCAACGGTTAAAAATGCTACTTTTGTATCGCACCCTCCACACATTCCCTGTGGTTCAGAGACTGTTTTTAACAGGTCGCCGGTGACCAAATCGTATATTTTAGCTGTCCGGTTATCCTCTCCAACGACCAGCTTTTTATCATCATCGCTAAATACCACGTGTGCCCCGTATTGACCAACATTGGTTTTCCAACTGAATAATATTGAATCTGATTCCAGATCAATTACCCTGACAACCCTTGCCGTAGTTCCTACAGCAAGAAGCTTATTATTACTTGAAAGGTCAATAGAAATGATATTTTCATCGGGATAATGAAAATCTTTGAGGACCATTCCGGTATTGATATCCCAAAAATAAATGTGCCGGTCTCTGCTCGCCGATATTAACTGTTGCCCATCAGATGTAAACAACACCTGATTTACATTTGATTGATGACCATTCAGTGTTATTAATTCCCGACCACTGCCAAACTCCCATATTTTAATAGTTTTATCTTCACTACCCGAAGCCAGGTACTTACCATCCGGACTAAAACATACGCTGCGCACGGCAAGGGAATGTCCTCTCTGAACAACGGTTTCGAGCTGCCCTTGTGCCTTAGCATGACTAAATATCACAATAAGCAATAAACCAACTGATATTTTAAGGGCACCGCACACAGTACTTATCTAAAATGGTGATTAAAGTTAGCTATGTATTTACTAATAGCAGCTATTAGGCCTCCCTTCGAATCTATCTGATGTTTCTCTGATAGTATAATTTCTGTTTGCCTGTCTGAAGGCCTGTGTGGCCATGTAAACTCCATCCTACTGATTGACTGTCGTCCTTTCTGGTGTCTCCTTCCTTGTCCACGTAATGGAAGTGTTATGCGAGACACGATATAGCCAGGTGTTGATGGCAGTTTGTTGTCAAAATTTTGGTTTCGAACGTTGAACTTGAATACTCACTTAGTTCAAACCTCAAGCGTAAGGCGAGGCGCAAATGATCAGCAGGCGCATATGCTGTCATCTATCATTAACATCCGTTATTTATTCCAATGTCTTTACAAACGCAACTGCTTTTTTAGTAAGATCAGGCCATTTGCCAGATTGTTTAAATGGTAATGAAACCCATCCTTTCATAGGTTTGTCTTGCGCATAAAGATGCGAAGCGATCCTTGAACCATTCAGTTTCAGAGCTTCATGCTGTGCTTTCTTATCAAGTTTAAATAGCATATTATCTTTCCACAAAATTGCAGCTGCTTTTCCATTCATTGATTTAATGCAGAGTGCACCAAACATTTTCCCTTCAATGGAATCAGGTATTTCACCGACTATTTGATGAAATAACTCTTCGGATTTGTTCATAATGAAATTCTATTTTTTCATAATATCAATGAAGCCTTACCACCGATAAATTCTTAATATTTATGGCTCGTTCCCACTTCCAGGCTGCTGAATCCATTTTAAAAGTTTAATGCCTCTTACTTATACCTTAATGCTTATTATGTCTTCTTATTCTTGCTTGACTTTGCTTTCGGGTTATAGTCAATACACAGTTTTATCCAGTATTCCAGGTCCTTATCCATATCAATTCCTTCTGGCTCGACGAAGACAAATCCTTTCATTGTCCTGCCTGTAAAGTCCATTTCTTTGCATCCCTTTTTTGTCAGGGCGTAATCATAGATGTCAGGGTCAATACGAGCCATCAGATTGTCTTGCACTATGCCAACGCACATTTTGTTGTCCACCATAAAACTAAGTCCACCCATCATTTTCTTTTCGTCAGCTAATATTTGCTTTTCCCTTAAAATTGTCCTGATGCGGTCAGCTAAAAATTCATCATAAGCCATAGTCGTTTTACTTTATTGTTTTGTAAATAAAGATCAGGCTGGCAATTGTTTTTTCATTATGGGTAAAAACCTTCCTTTGGGATAGCTTTCTGTTTTATCAAAGGTTATGAATCCCTGGCTGGAATAAAATGATTCTGAGTTTGGATCTGCTTCAAACAATTATTTCTTTTTCCCTGGTCACAACTTTTTTTATTGTATCATTCAATAGCAGTTTACCGTATCCCATCCCGATGAATTCAGGTTTAATCCACAAGTGCATGATTTCATATGCATTTTCTTTCTCTTTCATTGAGCAGAACCCAATTATGGAACCGGATTTATCAATCTTGTAAACATGTTGATCTAAAAAGTCTTTTTCCGTTAATGTTAGGTCATCCAGCCATCTATCAATCCATTCTTTTGGGTAATTCCAATACATTTTAGATTCAATACTGATTTTATTCAGTATTGTAATGTCGTTAACTTCTGCTTTATTTACTACTGCATTCATTTAGTTCATATCCCCATAAACGAAAATGCCAAACGGTCGTGGCGATTGTGTCAGTCTCACCAACCAGAGCTTTAAGGCGAAGGCAGGGCTACGGTATTGTCCGACCGGAATTAAAGTTAATAAAAAGGTCTGACTTGACAAGCAAGTACCGTCTAATCGGAAAATGTCTTGTGTTTATAGAAGGTTATTCAAATTTTGTTAATCCAATATTTTTACTTTGTAAAATTCTTCAATTTCATTGGCAAGGTCGTAACCGGTTAAAGCGCCATTAATAATTTTCTTAATGCTGCCATGGTTTAATTCATATCCGCACTCGGTAATGTTCATATACATTACCTGGATTCCCAGTTCTTCCAGTTTTTGTTCAAGGCCATCCATTGATCGTAAAAGGTCTCCATGCGTTTCGGTACCACACATTTCGTTCACCTGGATTACTTTTAAGTTTTGCGCAACGATAATGCTGTCAAATGATTTCTTTGCTTCTATTGAAACTTTCAAAACCATTTCCTGAGCAAGTTCCGAAACGAACTCAATTTGTGAATTCATACTGTCGATTTTGCTTTTTAACAAGGCATTCTCTTCCTCTAATTGCCTGACTCGTGGATTGTGGCAACTGATAAGAATTACAGGAAGTAAGATAATCAGGTATTTCATTTTTGTTTGGTTTATAAGATTGGTTAGATTACACGCAGTGCGAACTGAAAGGAGCATATGGATTGTCAACCATTATCAAACTCAGATTATTCGTCGTCCTTCTTTTTAATTTTAAGGAGTGCACGATAGATGCCTTTATCGAACTTTACGACATTATTTGCAGTAACATTGAATTAGCCAATCCAAATATCATCTCTTATTCTGATCTCTTTCCAGGCTCGATTATTTTTAAATGATTGAAATATTAAGACAGAATCATCCCGCATCAAATAATTACCTTTGTTTATGGCGTCTTCCACATTCGCATAGTTTGGCGAATCAGATAATTTGCCCTGGGAGATATACACATATGAGGAATCAGGAAATAGAAATAACTTGGAATTTGCGGACTGATCTGAAAAGAAAGGAGAAATTTCATATTCATTAGGAATTCTAATCCTGAAACGTTGCTTTTTGTCATCAATAATAGCCAAGTAAGTGTACGTTATATTCCTGATCTTGCAACTCCCGAAAGCAACAATTATTAGAATGAAGCTGATTATTCTTTTTGCCATTTTAAAGTTAATAGTTAATTCGAATTGGCAGGTTTCAGGTTTTCTACCTTAAATAAATCATCGGAAAGACCCTGATCAAATTTTACATTTGTCAACTGGATGATGGTCTTATGTTTTTTTTTAAGATCACTCATAATTACTTTGGCAGCATTCCAGTATTTTCCAGTCTTTCTATACGTATAAGTGGCTTCTTTGAACTTCTTCCCTCCCCGGTTATAATAATCCATCCGGATGGGATAATGATATTCTTTTTCCAGCAATACTACAATTTTAGAATAATGAGATTTTTCATTTATTGGGGTTAACTGCAACTCAAATCCTTCATCAGAAGTGCTCAACAATTTCGGCACATATCGGCTTGAATACGTCGTAGTAGCCATATCTTCGTAGGAAAAATCAGTTCCCGTAAATGCCTGGCTCTTTGCCAGTATTGATATTTTTTTTGGTTTTCCCAATGCCGGCATATACAACCACATAATATCCCCCGGTAATGAAAGCGTTGCAATACCTGCCTGTGATTCAGGTAGAGTATAACGGAACAACTTCTTGTCGGTTCCTTTTTGAAGCATCGTTGCTTCCCTTACCTTTTCTTTCCCCGATTTATTTACAAGCGTAATTTTGATTGTTCCTTCCCTGTCCTCCGGCCCAAACATGATCTGGTCCATATCCGATAGCAAGGTATTTGCATCCTGAGCGCTAACTTTTACTAGTACTATGGAGAAGAGCAACAAGAACAAATAAGCTGTTTTATACATAATTAAAAAGGATTATGGGCTAAGATACGGTAGCTTTTCGTTGGTCGAGGATTAATATTGCCGGCAAAAGCGTAAGCGCACCGAGACTGGATCCTACCATACTTATCGCAACAAGTAGGCCAAAGTATTGCAGAGGAACCATTTCAGAAAACAACAATACCAGGAAACCTCCTGATACGGAAGCAACATTAATGATAATTGCCCTGCCGCTAATTACAATAGCGTCCTCTATAGCTTTTTGCATTTCCAGTCCATTTTTGATCCCGTAATCATAATGGGATATGATATGGATTGAATAATCAATCCCAATACCCAGTGCAACACTGGCTACTAGAACCGTTCCTATATTAAGGGGAATCCCAAAATATCCCATCAACCCAAAAAGGATAGTTATAGCCACGATAATAGGAATTGTAGCAAATACACCCCGCCGAAATGATCGCAGGATCAGTCCAACAATTATTACAACAAAAACAACGGCAACTGATAAACTTCCTAATTGGCTACGTATCAGACTCTGGTCCATCGTTACATCAACAAATGGCATACCGGTAACCTCGATGGAATAATTATCACTTAAATTATTTTTTACAAATTCATCCATATAATGATGAAAATTAATCTTTGACGCGTTGTCAATTGCCGAATATGTGGATATGATAATACCCTCATCAAGATCTTCATTTACAAACCTCTGCAGATATTCATTGTTGTCAATTAAAAACCACAATTGCTCAATCATATCTCTCTCATTTGGAATTTTCCTTCCTTCGCCCAATGCATCGTATAGCTCCAGTATCAAATTTGCCACAGATTGCGTATTTTGAATACCCGGATCCTTCTTCATGTATTCCTGCATTTTTACCATGGTTTGTAAGACTTCAGGGCTTTGCATATCTCCCCTAAAAAGCACAAAAACAGGTTTAGTGCCACCAAATTTTTTCGCCATGATCTCTTCTGCAATTCGGGTAGGGTTACTCTTTTTAAAATAGTCTTTTACATCTACCGACCGTTCAATTAGAAATATACCTCCAATGCTAACCAGAATCAGAACAGTCCAAACAACTAAAATTTGTTTTGTATAGTTGGTTAGTATTCTGTGAAGTGGGGTGAGAACCCGTGAAGACAATAGGGATGGGCGCAAAGTTACGCTTTGATTGCGTTCCCGATTAAACGATCCGTCAACTATAGAAATGATGGCAGGAACGAAGGTGATAGATAATAAGCATGAAAAAAGAGTGCCAAGTGCTGTGAACAACCCGAAATCCCTGATCATGGTGAGGTATGCCCCAATAGTGAATGACGCAAAACCAATGGCTGTAGTAACGGCCGCAAGGATTACAGGCACTGTAATATAAATCAGGGCCGTTGTAATCGCTTTATCCTTGTTTTGATCTTGCTCCTGTTTGACTCTGTTAATAACATGTATGGAATATGCGCTACCAACGGCAAGTAATATAATGGGGATATTACTTGAAATCATTGACATTTCGTAACCCCCAAGAGCCATGAAACCTATAGTCCAGACAATAGCAATGCTCGCTGTAAGTATGGGTAGAATCACGCCATTCAAGCTATGAAACCCAAAGAAAAGGACAATCGCAATAACCAGAAAAGTGACCGGAATGAGTAGAAAAAGATCTTTCCTTATTAAATCTGAAATGGAGGTTACCAACATAGGATTTCCTGCAAAATATATTTTTTCCGGAAAGTTAAATGCCAAAGTTTTCTCCCTTACATCCCTGGCAACTACCTGAATATCTGCATCGTCATAGAGCGTAAATATTATTATTGTGGCCATCCCGTCCTCTGATACAATCGTGCCTTTAAAAAGCTCTTTGGAGTAAACTCTTTTCTTCAATTTATCCAGCGCTTTTTTACCTGAAGGTAACTCGTAAGGGTCCACCAGTGCTCCTACTTCCAGACCAAATTCACCACCGTTGATATCCATAATGTTGGTTATGCTTGTTACGGAAGAAATATATTCCATTTCTTTAATGGAATCAGTTATTTGCCTGACATGTGAAAGTACTTCTGTGGTGAACACATCATCGGTCTCAAGAATAACCATTCCAATACGGTTTCCACCAAACTTCTCTCCTATTTGCTTTAATAAAACTGCATCCGGATCTGAATCAGGCAAGGAATTTATTATATCGGAATTTACTTTTAGAAATCTTATTTGATAACCAAAAAATATGGTAATAAAAAGTACAATCAGAGAAATGAAATACCTGTATTGAATGACTTTTGAAACAATCTTTTCCATAAATGCTTACCAGGAAACGGTTAATCCCGAATTATGATTAGAACAAAAGTAATGAAGAAACTGAAAGAATAATGTTGATTAACCCTTATCCAGAACCCGGATGGTGGATGGCATGTTTTTTCAGCTTTTTTTCTACGTTCTCTTCATATGAACATACATCCTTGAATTCTCCCTTTGTGTACATGAGGGCCTGGTTGTCGAAATGAGGGATGCTATGTCACCACTTGCTCCAATGGTAAGAATGGCATATATTTTTGTTATTCAGAAAAATAGGCTTTCATTGGGAGGAAATAATGATCATCCCAGCCCTTTTTGTAATGTTCTCCACTGGCAGGTAAATTACTATGAATTAATGTTAATTCAGTTTCTCCATCTACCTCATTAAGTAATATTTCTATTTGAGAATCTTCTTCTCCTTCTTCAAACTGAGAAGTTCTCCATGATTGTACTATTCTGCTGAATGGCTCCAACGATATGTTTTTTCCCCAGATATAGCCATCCCAGGCCGTAAAACTACCTCCAATTTTAGCTGAAACAGTAGCCGCTCCTCCTGTCATTTTCGTATGACCATCATTATCTAACCAAGTTGTGTAAATTTCTTCAGCTGTGGCTTTAAATCTTGTCTTTATTGTAAATTCCATATATTTCAGTCATTTGATTAATTCGTTGGAATAATATCCTGGTCTTCCGTCTTACGCCGCCCTGAAATCTTTTTCTCTTTTTCTGTCATTTCTTTAGTTTATGATTCATATTCTAATTCAAAACAAAGCTCCGCCCTCTCAATCCCATGCACACAGCAATCAACAGGTACAACAAAAAATACTGTCTAGGCCAAATCCTTCTTCCAATCTATTCAAATTATGACAAACAGGCAATATGGCATAAAAAATCAGAACTTTGTCATCGTTGATTATTACCTGTAATGGCGTAAGTCTCACCATCTTTACCGGTCTGATCTGAAATTGCATCAGAAAAATTAGGACGGTAATCAAGTCGCAGTGAGTCACTGCTACCAGAAAAAGTGTTTAAAAAAGCCGCCAGGCCATTACGACCTGACGGCTAACTCAGGGGAATTAAAAAGCTGTCAGTAATGTACTTACCGGTCTAATCTACGTTGTCGTGCAGATACTTGTTATTTCCAGTAAGCTGATTGTCGTCATTCAGGTTATACCGCGATATGTTGGGTTTCGAAGAATGAGGTGGATTATGCAGAACCACCTTTTTACGTAAATACGCCGGCACATCCAGGCGTTCTTTCAGGTCATCATCTGAAATTTCGAGCCCTTTTAGTCCTTTAAGCCGTTCTATCCTTTCCCTGGCTTTTTTCTCAAGCTCTTCTTTCCTCGGATTGATCTTCACCATGCCTTCCTGGTCAAGTATATCTTCTCCAGTATTGGGCGCATCTTCAATAATCATCTCATCTTCCAGGTCAGCATTCAGCCCACTTTCATCGTCTTTAGGCTCCTGCTTCACTGGGTCTTCAGTATCATTGGATCCCCAGTTCTCAAAAAAATATCCACGCTCAAACTCTTCCTGTGCACCTGCAGGGTCCTTCGCACTTTCTTCCCTTCCGTTTCCAGTAAGGTTTGTATCTACAGAGGTTGTCTTGTTGGCGCCAAACTTTCGGAATAGATCGATCTGCTTATTGGATTCAAGATCGATCACCCGTTTTTCATCAGGTATCCGTATAGATTCAGATTCATCATCAGATTCAAATCCGGTTGCAATAACGGTAACCCGTATGCTGTTTTCAAGCGAAGTATCCACGCCGTGACCAAAGATCACGTCCGCATCTTCGCCGGCCATTTCCTGGATATATTCTGTAATTTCAGTAAGCTCATCCATTTGCAATTCGGCCTGCTCCCCCGAAATAATGGATAACAGTATCTTCTTTGCTCCGTGGATGTCCCTGTTATTCAGTAAAGGAGAAGAAATGGCCTCTTCTGCCGCCCTTCTGGCCCTGTTCTCCCCTTCGGTGGTGGCAGAGCCCATTACCGCTGCTCCTGCTTCCAGCATGACCGTGCGGACGTCCTGGAAATCAACGTTTACATAACCGGGTACTGTAATTATCTCAGCAATTCCTTTCGCAGCCGTGGTAAGTACATTATCGGCCTGAGCAAATGCCTCGCTTATAGGCAGGTTACCGTGAACCTCACGAAGCTTATCATTGAGAATCACCAACACCGTATCGCAACATTTCTTGAGTTCGTTAATACCTTCGCAGGCGAGTTGCATTTTTTTCTTTCCTTCAAATCCAAACGGAACCGTGACGATGCCAACCGTAAGGATTTCCATGTCGTTAGCCACCTTTGCGATCACCGGAGCTGCACCGGTACCCGTGCCTCCACCCATGCCTGCAGTTATAAACAGCATCTTGGTGTTGCTGACTAGCATGTCACGGATGTCATCTTTGCTTTCGATGGCAGCGTTTCTACCCGTTTCGGGATTAGCGCCTGCTCCAAGCCCGTCTGTGAGATTAATACCTATCTGCAACTTATTGGGTACAGGACTGCTTTGCAGCGCCTGTACATCCGTGTTGCATACCACAAATTCCACATCTTTGATCCCCTGATTAAACATGTGGTTCACGGCATTGCTTCCTCCGCCACCTACACCAATCACCTTGATGATGGATTTGTGGTGTGCGGGAACTTCGAAGTTGTACGTGTTTTCTGACATAGCTGATTAATTTTTAAGAACCTTTCAGTTCAGTTAATATTCAAATCCATATTGCTGAATATGTTTAGTTAATAATCCTTTTTACCATCCAAATCATCTATAAGCAATCCTTTTGTTTTCTCCAGGATCTTTTTAAAAAAATCTCCTCCGCCGGAAAACGCATAGGACTTGTCGAATTTCCCGGTTGACAGTGCTTCATTGTACCTGTTTTCCCTTTCGTC
The DNA here is from genome assembly GCA_022571715.1 of Bacteroidota bacterium. GTDB lineage: Bacteria > Bacteroidota > Bacteroidia > Cytophagales > Cyclobacteriaceae > SZUA-230. The sequence continues at coordinate 21,365 of JACZXH010000001.1, forward strand.
GATGGCCCTGAAACCAGACAATACCAATCCGATTGTAGTAGAAAACATTGGGCTTTTCGCGGCTTCCACTTTGCTTCGGCCAAGGTGCTCATTCGGATACCCCACACGGGTATCCATACCTGTCATGTATTCGAACAGCTGCTTCAGGTTCTGAAGCAAAGCGCCGCCACCTGTAATCACAATGCCGCCGGCCAGTTTCTGGTCATACCCTGATGTAATGATCTCTGCATGAACAATTTCGATGATCTCCTCCATCCGTGCTTCGATGATGCAAGCCAGGTTTTTGATTGATATCTCTTTAGGCGGCCGGTTTCTCAATCCGGGTATCGAAATTATTTCGTTTGGACTGGCTTCTTCCGCAATCGCCTTACCGAATTTGGTTTTAAGCAATTCAGCCTGGTGGTTCATCACCATGCATCCTTGCTTGATGTCCGAGGTGATGATGTTGCCTCCAAAAGGTATTACGGCGGTGTGACGGATGATATTATCGAAGAAAATGGCAATGTCGGTAGTGCCACCCCCTATATCCACCAAACAAACACCTGCTTCTTTTTCCTCTTCGCTCAACACAGAGAGGCTGGAACCCAGCGGCTCCAGGATCAGGTTCTCGATTTTCAATCCGGCCCTTCGCACACATTTGTTAATGTTATTGATGGCATTTGTTTGTGCCGTGATCACATGAAAGTCCGCTTCCAGTTTTACTCCCGACATACCAACCGGATCGCGAATACCCTCCTCGTAATCCACGATATAATCCTGCGGCATCACATGTATGATTTCGCTTCCGGGCGGAATCACAATCCGGTACATGTCGTTGGTCAGCTTATTCACGTCTTCAATGGTGATCTCATCGTCCGTTGAAGACCGGGTGATGCTGCCATGATGGATCGAGCTCCGGATATGCTGACCGGCAATGCCAACATTTACTACATTTATATCAATTCCCGATTGCTCTCCGGCATCCTCAATGGCTTTCCTGATCGCGCTCACGGTTTTATCGATGTTGGTAACAATGCCTCTGATCACACCATCAGAAACAGCTTTACCCATGCCAAGTACCTCCAGTTTTCCGTACTCATTTTTCCGACCTACGATTGCGCAGATCTTGGTGGTCCCGATGTCAAGTCCCACAATTATTTTATCATCTTCCATGTTTCGTTATGGTTATGGTTTTCCTTAAGTTATTATTCGCATACAATCTGACCTTTGTATTCCAGGCTTACTCTTCGGTAATAATTCCATCCTTTGAATGGCAGTATTTTCTTATAAAAAATATTTAGTTTTCTGAACTTTATTTCTATGTCTTCCGGTAGCCCAAACTCAATTACCTGTTTGGTAACCTGCGGATACATATTAATCTTACCATCTTCAGCAATCTCCAACTGCGAAATCTGGGCTTTCCAAAAAGGATCAGCATTAATAAATCTTATCAGATCGAAATAAGGCCGGTTCTGATCATCCATTGTAAGCGAGGCTGTTTTCACAAGGTGATCTGTAAACTCCCCGCTTACAAGCATTACCCGTGACGTAAACTTTTCTGATACCGGCAATATGGTGCCTTCTTCACCTATGTAGGCGTCGGGGGCATCCGGCCTTATGATCCGGGCAATCGGCCTGCGTTGCGCTGCAACTACAACCAGGTTGCCCATCAGGTCACGAAAAATCTGTGCATCACTAATAAACATTTCTGCCTCCAACCGTTTTTCAATACCCCTGAGATCCGGAAAATGTGGCATACTTCCCTTCTCCGGATCCAATCCCATACCATTAATAATGGCTAACAGGTCATTCTCATCAATAAAATAGTTATTGAACTGGTTCGTGATCATAATTACTATTTTACCGTTAAACCGGCCGTTCTGTTTCTTATCAGCAAATCCGATTGATACAAATACCAGTACAGTAGCCAGAAACCAGCCTGCTACGTTTATAATTCTATTATCCTGGATTAATTTTATCATTCCGTTAACATTTGTTTAATGGGTTCCACTAACTGATCAATATCACCGGCGCCAAGTGTAGCCAGCACTTCCAGCTTGTCACGGTCAAGCGCCGGCAACACTTTTTCCCGTGACAAAAGCTTCTTATTCTCAGATTCGATATGCTCAAATATCAGCTTAGATGTTACGCCGGGAATGGGCTTTTCTCTTGCCGGGTAGATATCCAGAAGCAATATCTCGTCAGCTGCTGACAAGCTGCTGCCAAACCCGGCAGCAAAATCTCTTGTGCGTGAATATAAATGCGGCTGGAATATGGCCGTAAGCCTTTTAGAGGGATATAATGCCCGCAACGAACCTAAACATGCATCTATCTCTACCGGGTGATGCGCATAGTCATCCACATATACCAGCTTACTGGTATTGATCACATATTCAAATCTTCTTTTTACCCCTCTGTATGTGGAAAGACCTTGTTTGATATCATCACCATTCAGGCCGGAATCGAGACATACTTTAATGGCAGCCACTGCATTTTCCACATTATGATATCCTGGCTGGTGCAACTGAATATCACGTATAGATATTTCCGTATCAACAAAATCAAATATGAATAACCCCTTTGTAATCCTGATATTTTCCGCGCGGTACATTCCGTTTTCCAATCCGTAGGTATATAAATTCTCCCGCCAGGCAATTCTATCCGTAAGCTTGTCGTTAATCAACACACGCCCACCCGTGCCGACTTTATCCACTAATTCATTAAATGAAATTTCAATGTTCCGGGTATTTTCATACACGTCCAGGTGGTCAGCATCCATAGATGTTACAACCACATAATCAGGTTGAAGCTGGAGAAATGACCGATCGAACTCGTCCGCCTCCAAAACCAAGATCATATCGTCAATTCCTGAGTGGTTAGTAATGAAATTCGTTTTGTAATTGGTAGATATACCCCCAAGCAAAGCAGTTACATTCCTGTTCGCATGCTTCAGAAGGTGAGTAATCATGGCACTTGTGGTCGTTTTGCCATGAGTTCCAGATATCGCCACGGTATAAGCGGTTTCTGAGATCATTCCCAGCATTTCGGAACGCTTCAATACAGGAATATCCAATGTCTTCAGGTAGTTAAACTCACTATGGTTATCCGGAATGGCAGCGGTATAAACCACACATCCTGTCCGGCTTGCTGTGATTACCTCATTGGGTATCAGAGTGACATCATCTGTATAGTGAATTGAAATCCCCTCTCCGGAAAGTTGATCCGTAAGTGCCGTACGCGTGCGGTCGTAACCGTACACTTTTACACCCCGGTTTTTAAACCACCGTGCCAGGGCGCTCATGCCAATGCCACCTATGCCAACAAAATACACAATATGTATATTTTCAATATTCACGTTTTATCCTTCTTATTTACTAATTTCAATATTTCCAGGGCAATATCTTTGGTGGCGTCCGGCCTACCAAGCAACGCAATATTTTCACTTAATACGGCTCTCCTGTCGCTATCATGAAGTAATGCCATAGCTACGCTTACCAGTTCCTTAACTGCATTTTTGTCTTCAACGATTAATGCGGCATCCTTTTCTGCAAGCGCGAGTGCGTTTTTGGTCTGATGATCTTCAGCCACATTTGGCGACGGAATAAAAATCACAGGTTTTTTTACGAGGCACAGCTCGGAGATCGACAGTGCACCGGATCTGGATATCACAATATCTGCCACGGCATATGCCAGGTCCATCCGGTCGATAAACTCCAGCAACCGGATGTTTTCGTCATCAAACCCTGCCATTCTTTCCTGCATTTCTTTATAATAAAATTTTCCCGTTTGCCAAAGGATCTGTACACCAGACCTTATCCATTCTTTCATATTCCTCATCATGCTTTCATTTATAGTTCTTGCTCCACCGCTGCCACCAAGAACAAGTATGGTTTCCCTGAGCGGATCGAGCGAAAAACAGGTGTCGCCTTCATTTTTTTTGTCTGCGATTGTTAACATATCTTTTCGTACCGGATTACCAGTAATCACAATTTTATCTTCCGGGAAATACCGTTCCATATGCGCATAGGAAACGCACACTTTATCCACTTTGTGGGCTACGGCTTTGTTTGCCACACCTGCATAGGAGTTTTGCTCCTGTATCAGTGTTTTAATCCCCTTACGTGTGGCCGCAAGCATTACAGGGCTACTGGCATAGCCGCCAAAACCGGCAACCACATCTGGTTTAAATGCGTTTAGCAGCCTCATTGATTTCAGTACACTGTGGATTACCTTGATCGGAAACAGCAGGTTTGATAGCGTAAATCTGCGCTGAAAACCACTGATCCATAAGCCTTTTATTTCAAATCCGGCCTCCGGTACCCTGGTCATCTCCATCTTTCCGCGGGCGCCTACAAAAAGTACTTCTGCGTCCGGAACCATCTCCATGATTTTACCAGCTACAGCAATAGCCGGATATACGTGCCCTCCGGTGCCTCCGCCGCTGAAAATCAGCCTGACATTTCGCCTGTATGTTTCGTTATCTTTCAATTTCTTTTTAGAATACTAAGCAGCTTTTGCTATGTTTTTAATTCCTCCTGCATTCTGGTCCCATGTGTAATCCACCTCTCCTCTTGCTACACTTTGTATAATCCCGAGGGATATTCCCGTAAAAAACAAAGAAGTACCACCCATACTTAACATTGGTAAGGACATCCCGGTAATCGGTCCCAGTCCCACCACTACGGCCATATTCACCATGGCCTGAATCACGATCGCAAAACTCAGCCCTGCCGACAAAAGTCCGCCAAAAGCGTGCTCGCTGTTGGATGCAGCCCGCATGCCCCGGTAAAGCAGCACGAGATATAGTATCAGGATAACGATACCACCCACCATGCCATACTCTTCGATAATAATGGCATATACAAAATCGGAATACGGGTGTGGAAGAAAATTGCGCTGGCTGCTTTTGCCAGGGCCCTTTCCAACAACCCCTCCAGTAGCAATTGCAATGTGCGCCTGCTCAGCCTGAAAAGGCATCTCCGTCTTATCCAGAAAACTTGCAATCCGATTTTTCGCCGTTTCAGCACGCTGACCGAACGACATGGCTACAGCGCCAACCATAAAACCCACAATGACAAGCATGGCCAGATATTTTACCGGAACCCGGCCGATAAACATTACCAGCATGCAGGTAGCAAACAACAAGGCAGCCGTGGAGATGTCTGTCATAGCAATCAAGCCGCAGATTATACCGATCCATATCAATATCGGGATCAGCGATTCGCGTATGTCTCCAATATTTTGCTGCCTCTTAGCCAGCATGCTGGCCAGGCTTGCAATAAGCGCCAGCTTCGCCAAGTCAGAGGGCTGGAATACTTGCTTGATCACTGGTATGGTAATCCAGCGTGATGCTTCATTTATTGTTGTACCTGACTGCCAGGCAAACAACAGCAACGGTACCGATACCAGTAAAGCAAACCGGCTTAATCTGGAGTAATACCGGTAGTCAATTTTATGTGCAACCCACATGGCAAACAGGCTTAGCACCACCAGGGCAGTGTGCTTGATCAGGTAAATTTCTACCACTTCCATATTTCGGTAAGCCAAGGATCCCACCGCACTGTACACCACCAGAATACTCAGGATAGACAGTACCATAACAATAACCCAGATAACCGGATCGCCCTGTAAATTTTTTTCAGCCCATTCTTTCATTGATACATTTATTTAGTGTCTGTCTATCAAATCCGTAATTAACATCATTACTTTATAGAATGACTTTATTAAGCCCATTTGTCTTATTGAATCAATTCCACTTTATTTTTAAGCTCACGGACAGCCTCCCTGAACTGGTTGCCCCGATCTTCATAATTTTTAAACAGGTCAAAGCTTGCACAGGCAGGTGAGAGTAACACCACATCGTTTTTCTGCGAATATTCGTATGCTTTCCTTGCCGCCTCTTTGATGTTATCCGTTTCGAATATTTTCTCAATTACATCCTGAAATGCTTCCCTGAGCTTACTATTATCAACTCCCAGACATATCAGCGATTGCACCTTTTTTTCTACCAGTGGCCTGAGCTTGTCATAGTTATTACCTTTATCTATTCCACCGGCAATCCATGTTAAAGGGTTGTCATAAGTGTCAAGGGCGTAATACACTGACGCTACATTGGTAGCCTTGGAGTCATTTATAAACAGTACTCCGTTTATAGTGTCAATGAGTTCCAATCTGTGCGGGGCATTTTGGTAGGATTTCAGACCTTCGATAACCTTTCCGGCATCTGCACCCAGATCCAGCACTGCTGTAACCGAACACATTACATTGATAAAATTATGTTTGCCTTTCAAAGGAATATCCGATATGGACACCTGAAGTTCTCCGATTTGGAGATGCAGTTCACGTACCGAGGCAAACGCATGCGGAGTTTTAATTGACACACTCTGTGTGATAAACCGAGTTTCTGATTTCTTCAATCCCGACAAAATCACTTCGTCATCCTGCAGGTAAATTAAATAATCGGCCTGTTCCAGATTTTGTATTATCCGGAATTTAGACGCTGCATACCTGTCGAAGTCATAGTCATACCGGTCCAGATGGTCGGGGGTAATGTTCAGCAAGATTGAAACTTTGGGATGAAATGAATGCATCCCGTCAAGCTGGAAGCTCGATAACTCCACAACATACCATTCTTTATCATCCACAATCACCTGCCGTGCCAGACTGTCGCCTATATTTCCTGCTATCCCTACATCAAAACCTGCAGTTTTAAGCAGATGATACGTCAACCGTGTGGTTGTAGTCTTTCCGTTAGTACCGGTAATGGCAATGAATTTTGCACGGGTGTGCATACTGGCAAATTCGATTTCAGAAATAACCGGGATCTGCCTTTCTTTGGCTTCCGATACAACGCCGGCGTTTTCGGGAATACCCGGACTCTTTACGATCATATCAGCTTTATGAATTTCCGCATATGAATGCACTCCTTGTTCATACCGTATATGATACTTTTCAATATCTTTCAGATACTTGTCAGCAATCGCACCGGAATCCGAAACAAAAACATCGTAACCACGGGATTTTGCTAACAGTGCAGCTCCTGTTCCACTTTCTCCTGCTCCCAAAATGACGATGTATTTATGCATAGCGATTACTTTATCTCAGTTTAAGTGTTGCTAATGTTAAAATGGCTAGTAAAATGCCGCTTATCCAGAAACGAATTACAATTTTGGCTTCGTGGAAGCCTTTCATCTGGTAATGATGATGCAACGGTGACATCAGAAATATTCTCCTACCTTCGCCATATTTTTTACGGGTATATTTAAAGTATCCGACCTGAATGATCACCGAAAGGCTTTCGATCAGGAAAATGCCACAAAGAATTGGTATCAGCAGTTCTTTTCGAATTGCGAAGGACAATACGGCGATAATACCGCCAAGGGTAAGGCTGCCCGTATCTCCCATAAATACCTGCGCAGGATAGGCATTGAACCAGATAAAGCCAATGCAAGCCCCTACCAGCGCCACGCTGAAAATTACGAGTTCACCCGTATTGGGAATGTACATGATGTTCAGGTACTGACTGAAATCAACCCGTCCAGATACATACGCCAACACAGCCAATGTGAGAACAATAATGGCCGAAGTGCCTGCAGTCAGGCCGTCCAGTCCATCCGTAATGTTTGCGCCATTTGATACGGCTGTCACGATAAATATCACTATGAGGGTATAAACCACCCACGTATAATCTGGTCCTAAAAATGAGATTTCCTTGTAATCCGCCTCGTTGTTTTTTACAAAAGGAATGGTAGTGATGGTGGATTTAACGTCTTCAAACTGAGGTATTACCTCGCCGGTTTCTTCGATTACTACAGAGCCTGAAAACTGCCTGACAACCACATCTTCATGAAAATAAAGTGTAAGACCTACAATAAGCCCAAGTCCTACCTGGCCAATAATTTTTGACCAGCCGGCAAGCCCTTTTTTGTTTTTCTTAAATACTTTGATGTAATCGTCCAGAAAACCGATGATACCCATCCATAACGTGCTCACCAGAAGTAAAATGATATAAATATTGTCAAGCTGAGCCAGCAGCAAAGTTGGTATGACGATGGCCAGGATAATAATCACACCACCCATTGTGGGCGTGCCTTTCTTCTGCATCTGCCCTTCCAGTCCGAGGTCACGTACATCTTCCCCGATTTGATTTTTCTGCAGCTTCTTGATCATGCTTTTTCCTAATAAAACGGTGATCAGTAGTGAAAAAATCATAGCCATACCCGACCTGAAGGAGATGTATTGCCAAACACCGGCTCCTATCAAATCAAATTCTCTGTCTAGATAATCAAACAAGTAGTACAGCATATTTATACTTAATGCCTTGTTAAGTTGAGCATTTTGCCCAGCACGTCTTTATCGTTAAAAGGATGCTTCGCACCTTTTATTTCCTGGTAATTTTCATGTCCTTTTCCTGCAACAAGAATAATATCACCGTTACCGGCAAGCATGCATGCAGTCTTAATGGCCTCTTCTCTGTCCACCATTGAAAGTGTTTTCTTAAAGTCTATCGGACCGACTCCTTTCTGCATATCGCGAATAATTGTTTCCGGATCTTCGCTACGCGGATTGTCCGAAGTCAGGATCACTTTATCGCTGTATTTGCAGGCAACAGAAGCCATTAGTGGTCTTTTCTCTTTATCGCGATCACCACCGCATCCTACAACTACGATTACCTTTTCGTTACCTGTCCGGATTGACTTTATGGTTTGAAGTACATTTTTCAGGGCATCAGGTGTGTGGGCATAATCCACAATTGCTGTTATGTCAGATCCAGACCTGATTTGTTCAAATCTTCCTGATGCTGCATCCATTTCCGAAATCGCTGTTAAAACATCCTCCCCGTTTTCACCGAATTCAACTGCTACACCATAAACTGCCAATATATTGTAAGCATTAAAAGTACCGATAAGCTTAAACCAAACTTCTTTGTCATTAATATTCATTTCGAGCCCCTGAAATGTGTTTGAAATTACTTTTGCTTTATAATCCGAAACATTTTTAAGGCTGAATGTTATTTTCCGTGCTTTGGTATTCTGCAACATGGTCTTCCCCTGTTTGTCATCTATATTTACCAGCGCAAAGGCATATTTTGAAAGCCCGTTGAAAAAGGTATTTTTGGTTCTTATATATTCTTCAAATGAGCCGTGATAGTCAAGATGTTCGTGTGTAATGTTGGTAAAAATACCTCCGTCAAAGTCCAGTCCGGTAATGCGGTTCTGCGAAATAGCATGGCTACTTACTTCCATAAAGCAATGGGTACAACCCGCTTGTACCATACTGGCCAAAAGCTTGTTGATTTGAAGTGCATCAGGAGTTGTATATGTTGATTCGATTACCTCTTCACCGATCCGGATGACGACGGTAGATATAAGGCCCGTTTTATATCCAAGCTTATGAAAAACACCGTGCAGCAGGGAAACCACAGTGGTCTTTCCATTTGTGCCTGTAACTCCCAAAAGTTTTAATTTTGAAGACGGGTTGTCATAAAAATTAGAGGCCACAATACTCAGCGCTATGGACGAATAATCTACTTTAACATAGGTCACATTTTTTTCCAGCTTAGCCGGGAAGTATTCACATATAACCGAAGTAGCGCCAAAGCTGGTTGCGTCCTGCATGAAATGATGACCGTCATAACGGGTACCAGGTATGGCAATAAACAAATCACCTTTGGCTACATCATTGCTGTTGAAAGCGATGCGTTTTACTTCCTGATCCATATTGCCCGACACCTCCAGCAACTTCACTGTATATAATATGTCTTTCAGTACAGCCATACTAACCAAGTTTCAATGTTACACTGGCATGTTTTATTAATGATTTACCCGGTGCGAGTGATTGTTTTATTACTCTGCCAATACCAATATATTGAATTTCGATGCCCCTGTTTTCAAGCAGGAATACCGCATCACGTAACGTCATTCCCATTACATCGGGCATCAGATTCGAGAATGCTTTGTTAGGCCTCCAGTCAATAGAATTATTGTTTATCTTCGATTTTACCCATTCTTCATCACTTAAGGCATGATTAGATATGCCCATATCATTGCAAATCAGCTTTAGATCATTCACGTTGCCTGAACGGATTACCGGGAAAATACCCTTTTCAGGGATAATGTCATCCTCCAGCGATTTGTGCATTTTTATATTACGTACGTATATTTTATCTGAAATTTCTCTAAACACAGGTGCGGCAACATTACTTCCGTATTTATAGATTCCACGCGGGTTTTCGATGACCACGATACAGCTATACATGGGATCATCTGCAGGGAAATATCCTACAAAGGAAGTATAGTATTCGTCGATGTATTTTCCGTTTTTGAATGTAACTGCGGTGCCAGTTTTACCGGCAATTTTGTAATTCGGAGTGTAAATATTTTTAGCGGTTCCGTTTTCAACTGCCCCTATAAGAATTTCTTTTAGTTTTTCGAGGGTTGGCTCAGAGCACATTTTTTTAGTAAGTACATCGGAATTAAAACTGCGTAGCTCTTTGTCAGCATTATACAATTTCTTCACAATCACCGGTTTGATCATAACTCCATCGTTTGCAACACCGTTATAAAGTACCAGTGTTTGCAATGGTGTAACCTCAAGGCCATATCCGTGTGCCATCCAGGGCAGGGTAATACCACTCCAATCTTCCGGTTTCTTGATTTTGGGTATACCCTCCCCCTGCATTTGAAAGCCAAGTGGACGTGTAAGGCCAAGATCCTCGATATACTTGTAAAATTTTTCGGGCTTCAGACCAAAATACTTGTCGGCAAGTTTGGCCATAGCCACATTTGAAGAAAGTTCGAATGCCTGGCGTACCGTGATGGTACCAAAGCCACCCTCATGATGATCTTTCACCTCGTTATCATAGATCTTCAATCTCCCATTCCCGGTAGCTATGGTATCACTAAGTTGAATGTTGCTTTCTTCAAAAAGGGCAATCATGGTCACAAGCTTAAAAGTAGAACCGGGCTCTCTTAACCCGTGGCCCCCGACAGCATAATTGTACCGTTCACCATATTTGCCATTCGAATATTTACTTAAATTTGAAATTGCCTTTATCTCTCCGGTTTTCACTTCCATCACCACTACACTTCCGTAGTCCGCATTATGTTTTTCCAGCGCCCGGAGCAACGCGGCTTCCGTAACATCCTGCAGGTTTACATCGATCGTAGTTTCAAGGTCGTAGCCATCTACAGGCCTTACCTCACTGCCGTCAAACACAGGTTTCCAGTTTCCTCCGGCAACCTTCTGGTACAAAGCCTTGCCATCGCGTCCGGCAAGCGCGTGGTTGAAGCTGTATTCCAGACCTGCGCCTTGACCGTTCATATTGATATACCCTATGGTCCGGTTTGCGAGATAGGTAAAAGGCAGGAAACGCTTTTCTGATTTCTCAAAAATCACACCTCCTTTAATCCTTCCTTCACGGAAAACAGGCCATGAAGACATTTCTTTTTTTTGCTGAAAATTGATCAATTTGCGATTCAGAATAAGATACTTTTTACCTGACAGACGGGCATCGTTGATCCTTCTTTTATATTCTTTGGCGCTTTTATCTTTATATTTCTGTGAAAGAAGCAGGCACAAAGAATCAATCCCTGCTTTATAATGATTTTCGGAAGCCCTGGAGGGATCAAATGCCACTCTGTAAAATGGCAGTGATGTGGCCAGTAAACTGCCGTTATCGGACAAGATGTTCCCTCTCGTTGCTTTTACCGTACGATACTGCAGGCCTATTCTCTCTGCCATGGAGATCCATTTGTCCCCCTGAACAACCTGTATATCCACGATCTTGTAAATAATAACAAGGCCAAACAGGAATACAAAAATAAATGCAACCCGTACGCGCAGTAATATGGAATTTTTAATATTCATCTTTGTTTAAAACAATTTTATAAGGAGGCGATTTACTTTCCACAAGTCCTTGAGACCTCACCTTTTTTGCAACTTCAGATTGCAACCTTGCATACATGTATTCCGCCTTCAGCGTGGTGTAGTCCGCACGCATATCTTCGACCTCAATCTGCAGTTTATTAACTTTACGTTGTGTTGATTCGGCATAATGTGTGTTACCTACATAAACTACGCCGAGTAAAGTAAAAAATATCATGTGCGGAATATATTTTACAGGCACTGCCTGGTTAAAAGTGATACCTATTTGCAATTGCTCGATCCACCGGAAAATAGATTTTCTCCTGTGCTTTTGTTCACCGATTTTGTATGTATTCTCTGCCATCATTATAATTTTTCACCTATTCTGAGTTTGGCGCTTCTTGCCCTGCTGTTTACTGCCAATTCGTCCGCAGCCGGAGTAATCGGTTTTGTTACAATAGGCAACATGGGCCTGAGAAGGTTTCCATAAAAGTCTTTTTCAGGTTTACCGGCAATATTGCCGTATTTGATCATATATTTCACCTTACGGTCTTCAAGCGAATGATATGATATAACTACAAGCCGTCCTTTTGATTTGAGAATATTCAAAGACAGTGAGAGCATCTCATCTAAGGCAGCCATCTCTTCATTTACCTCGATACGCAGTGCCTGAAATATACGTGATATGTATTTTATTTCTCTGCCCTTCGGAGCAAGTGCTCCGGCAATTTTTTTCATCCGGTTCACGGTATGGATCGGCTCCACTTTGCGCTGATTTACGATGGCACTGGCAAGCGTCCTGGCATTACGAATTTCACCATAAGAAGAAAATACCTTTTGAAGTTCTTCTCCTGAATATTCATCCAGCACCACTCTTGCAGTTAGCTTGCCTTCGCGGCTCATGCGCATATCCAGAATTGCATCAAAACGTGTGCTAAAGCCTCTTTCGGCAGAATCAATCTGGTGTGAAGAAACACCCAGATCTGCAAGAATACCATCTACGGTAGTGATATTATGCATCTTCAGATATCTGACGAAATACCTGAAATTTGCATCGATAAACGTGAAACGGGGATCATCCTTAAAGGCCGCTGCATTCGCTCTGGCATCCGGATCCTGATCGAAAGCAAATAATTTCCCATTTTCAAGTGATCGTAATATTTCAGCTGCGTGTCCGCCTCCGCCAAAAGTCAGGTCAACATACACCCCGTCAGGATTGATAAGTAACCCTTCCATGCTTTCTTTCAACATTACGGGATTGTGATATGGATCAGGCATTAAATTCAGCATTATTCATTCAGATATTTTTCAGCCAGTGCAGATAGTTCCTGAGGATCTTTGATCAGATAGTCCTCGTATTTATCAGGATTCCAGATTTCCATCCGGTTGCCTATTCCAACCAACACGCATTCCCTTTCCAGTGTTGCATGAGTGAGCATAATTTTAGGAATCAAGAACCTGCCGGCATTGTCCAATTCAACCGAAGCGCTTCCTCTGAAAAAATTGCGTTGTAAACGCCTGTAATCAACATTGAATTCGTTCAGGCCGGCAATCCTGGAAAAAATCTTTTTATACTCTACTAATGGATACAGGAGCAGGCACGGCTCAAATCCCTTCACTAAATACAATTCGGAGCTGGAGGATTCAGGTAACGACGCCTTTAACCTGGAAGGCAATACGAGTCTTCCTTTTGCATCGAGCTTACATACATATTCTCCTGTAATAAACAGCATATCCCCAGAGTAAACCTACTTCAATAACAAACATCCGTAAAATAAATGGTAAAGTCAACCACTTTCCCCCACTTTTTACCACTTTTTATAAAAAATATTACTATTTCTCCTACTTTTATAATCCTAAAACACGGTTTAAAGCGAATAGAGAGTAATATAAACGGATAACGGACGGTTGGACTGGAATTATATGAATTGAGAGATAATCGGAATGCAGGTCGTTATATCAGAATGTGGATTATTGGTGAAATTTTACCGGAATCAAGCAATAACCTCATAATCTCGGGTTATTTATCTCTATCAATGGTAAAAGTTACAAGTTCCTTGAGTGAATTTTTATAGTCAGATTCTTCAAATTCATCCAAAATTTCAATGGACCGGCGATAAAAATCCTGCATGACGCTCTGTGCATACTGAATTCCGCCTTTCGAGTCAACAAATTCAATTACCCTGCTTACTTTGGTAGCCTGACCGTTATTACTCCTGATTAATCTCAGTATCTTTTTTTTCTGTAGCCAGGAAGTGTTTTGAAGTGCATAAATCAATGGAAGTGTTAGTTTTTTCTCTTTTATGTCGATACCCAATGGTTTACCGATATCGTCGGTACCATAATCAAACAGATCATCTTTAAGTTGGAACGCCATACCTACATATTCGCCGAAGGTTTTCATTTTGTCTACAACCTCCTTGCTGGCGCCTGACGATGCAGCTCCCACACCACAGCATGATGCGATCAGGGAGGCCGTTTTTTGTTTAATTATACTGTAGTACACATCTTCAGTGATATCCAGGCTTCTTGCTTTTTCGATTTGCAACAGCTCACCTTCGCTCATTTCCTTTACGGCCCCCGAAACAATCCTGAGTAATTCAAAATCTTTGTTGTCCACCGAAAGAAGTAGGCCACGCGAGAGAAGATAATCTCCCACTAAAACGGCGATTTTATTCTTCCACAATGCATTTATTGAGAAAAAACCTCTACGGTAGTTGGCGTCGTCCACTACATCATCGTGTACGAGTGTAGCTGTGTGAAGTAGCTCGATCAAAGAAGCACCACGATAGGTTGCCTCTGTAATGCCGCCTGTGACACCTGAACTCAAAAATACAAACATAGGCCGCATCTGTTTTCCTTTGCGCTTCACAATATAATTCATGATCTTGTCGAGCAATAAAACATCGCTCTTCATGGATTGCCGGAATTTTCGTTCAAACTCCATCATTTCCATAGCAATAGGAGCCTGTATTTGCTTTAGTTTGGCTTTCATGAGCAATAAAAGATTACAATATTACCACCATTTGGCCCCAAACCAAAGCCATGATTTCTTATTATCACTATGTAAATTTATGGACATATTATGATACGTATTAACAATATTATCCTTGAATCAATGCACAACCACAAACATATGCTGGCGGATATCCGGTACGAAGTAAATGGCATTAAAAAGCCCATTATTTTTTTTATTCACGGATTTAAAGGGTTTAAAGACTGGGGTCATTTTAACCTTATCGCGGATTACTTTGCGGATAACGGATTTGTTTATTCGAAAATAAATCTTTCACACAATGGCACCACACTCGACAAACCTGAAGATTTTGCTGATCTGGAAGCTTTTGGCAACAACAATTTCAGCATCGAACTGGATGATATCGGAGTTATGATTGATTTACTTCAAAGCGAAGAAAATCCGGTACCTGAACAGGAAATTGATAAAAATACCATTTATATGACCGGTCACAGCCGTGGTGGCGGTTTGGTAATACTTAAAGCTGCAGAAGATCCGCGAATTAAAGGCATTGTAACCTGGGCGGCTATTTCAGATTTATCGGAAAGATGGTCGGAAGAGGTGTTGCAACAGTGGGAGAAAGACGGTGTTTTTTATATATTCAACAGCCGTACAAAACAAAACATGCCGCTTTACTATCAGTTGGTACAGGATATAAAAAATCACCCGGACCGGCTGAACATTCTTAAGGCAGCAGCTTCCATCACCTGCCCGTGGCTGATTTGCCATGGTACCGATGATGAATCACTGCCATTTAAAATGGCTACTGACCTTAAATCGCGAACTAATAAAGCAACGCTTTTTATTATTGAAAATGCCGGCCATACATTCGGTGGTAAACATCCGTACGAAAGCAGAGAACTGCCGCCGGACACTAAAAAGCTGGTGGGGGAAACACGGATATTTTTCGATTCAATAAGGTAGAGTTGGTTTTAGAAAACATCATACACGACGAGAGTGGAATTTTTTATCATCTTGGAATTTTTCGGTCGGAAATAAACTGCCTGACTTGATCGATGGGGCTTTGGGCCTGATACTAAAAGGTCAGTGGGTGGCCGCGCGACCATAGTAAGTAAGGTTTCATCTTTTAATATTTTCTTCATAAAGTTTTACCCAGTCTTTAACTGACATTTTGCGCATAAGTTCACCAATTAATGGGTAGGGTATCTGATCCATTTTTTTTAAAACGGATACAACTTTTTCCCATATCCGGTTTCCGGTCGCATTGTTTTATGTATTCTTTAACAAACCATTCTGATAATTTTTGATTTGCATAGATACCCATGTGGTAAAAACCTATGAAATTTTTATGTGACACAATATTTACAAAAGGTAACGGAACTTCCGGATCGCAACGGTAGCCAGCTGGGTATAAATCATGTGGAACTACATATCCGATCGTACCAAAATTCATTTCTTCCACAAATCCTTTGGGCAAATTTCTCGAAATCGTTTCACGCAGTTTTTTGAAATAGTTAATTCTGTCCACAGGAACCTCTGCTAAATAATCCTGTGTTCGTGTTGCTTTTGATTGCATGTTATCGCATAATGTTACGATTACATAGTTACGAATTAGTAACATGTAATTGTTTACCAAATTATATAAACAGCCAGTGAGTATTTATCAATATTGAATGCATATTTTGTTTTATGCAGAATATCTATTATTCAGACTGCAGCAACGTCAGCCAGGCTTCTTCAATTTTGCCGTCGGCAAGCAGTTCTTTTGCATATACATGGAGATGAAAAAAGAATGATTCCCGGTCGTTTTTAAACTTCTCCCTGAGTTCTTTTATGCTTGAATCATTTGTGTATATCCGGATGGCTTCCTTTTCAGGTAATTTTGCTACATTGCCCAATCTTCCAAGGTCATTTCCAGACAATACAATGCTGTTTTTTATACCATCAGGTATATTGTCGACACCTATTCCTTTCGTTGCCAATGGTTTGGGCATTTCAAACAGCGAGGATTCCCCGGCTCTTGTGTACCAGTTACCACCCATTCTTCCGATTATATCTAACTTATAGGGGTCAATCTGTAGGTTTTCGTCGAGTATTTCTTTTTTAATATGAACCATCAGCACTTCGCAGATCACCAGGTTTCCAGCTCCGCCTTCTTTTCCAAGCGAAACAACCTCATTTACCCTGCATTCAAATGCCACAGGCGACTCTCCCACCCTCGGCGGTTTTACTTTCTCCGATGCGACCATTGTCAGACCCGATTTTTCAAATTCATTAACACCTTTTTCATACTCGGTACTCGAAAGCGACATTTGCTCGGCGATAGCATAATTCACAATATTTATGACCACTTCCGGATTTGTGCTAACATTCTCAAACGTATGTTTGGTAGTATTGTCCCTCAATCTGCGTGACGGAGAAAAAATAAGGATAGGAGGATTAGCGCTGAAAGCATTAAAAAAACTAAACGGGCTCAAATTAATATTTCCGTCAAGATCCATGGTACTTGCAAAGGCAATCGGACGGGGAGCCACAGCGCCCAGCAGATACCCGTGAATTTTCTGAACACTTACTTTTTTGGGATCAATGGTTAGCATCTACATAAATGTTTTGAAATCAAATAATATTTTCGGTATATCAAATACCACCTGAAGGCAACACTTCCACATGGGAAAATAACTTCCTTTGGGTACATCTTCCCAGAATCTAAATATAGGATCATTTTTATGGCAGCTTATTGTGATAATGTTCGGGTCAAAGGTAAAATTTTGTTTGTAAAATAAATACGTAAATCAACCATAGTAAGCTTACGATGACCATTTTAATTACGTAATTTGCGGCTCAAAATTCGAATTACAGCAATTTATGCAGCTTTCAGCAAAATATAATCCGAATGAAGTAGAAGATAAATGGTATCGCCACTGGCTAGATCAGGGATTTTTCCATTCCGAACCCAACCCTGAAAAGGAGCCTTTTACCATCGTCATTCCGCCTCCGAATGTCACTGGCGTATTACACATGGGTCACATGCTAAACATCACTATCCAGGATATTCTTATACGTAGAGCCAGAATGATGGGCAAGGAAGCCTGCTGGATACCTGGTACTGATCATGCTTCAATTGCCACCGAGGCGAAAGTAGTTAAAATGCTGAAAGACCGGGGCATCAGAAAACACGATATTACGCGTGAGGAGTTTGTAAAACATGCCTGGGTATGGACCGAAAAATACGGTGGGATCATTCTTGAACAGTTGAAAAAACTCGGTGCTTCCTGTGACTGGGATCGTACACGTTTCACCATGGAGCCTGACCTGTATGATTCAGTAATCAGCGTATTTGTTGATCTCTATAAAAAAGGAAATATCTACCGTAGATATCGAATGGTTAACTGGGATCCGGTCGGCCTGACAGCCCTTTCTGATGACGAAGTTATTCATAAAGAAGTAGCTTCAAAGCTTTACTACGTGAAATACTACATCGAAGAAGAGGATGGCTTTCTTACGATTGCCACCACCAGGCCCGAAACCATTCTGGGTGATACCGCCATTTGCATACACCCCGACGATGAACGTTTTCGTCATTTAAAAGGGAGAAAAGCTATTGTACCATTAATAGACAGGTCCATCCCGATTATTGAAGATCGTTATGTGGATATGGAATTTGGTACGGGTTGCCTGAAAGTGACCCCCGCGCATGACATGAATGACTACGATCTGGGGATAAAACATAATCTAGAGGTCATTGATATTTTTAATGATAACGGTACGCTGAACAGTGAAGCCCAGTTATATATTGGGAAAGACAGATTTGAAGCACGGAAAGAAATTATAAAGGAACTGAAGCATGCCGATTATATCGTAAAAATTGAAGACTACATAAACAATGTTGGTTTTTCGGAAAGAACCGACACTATTGTAGAACCCAGGCTGTCGTTGCAGTGGTACTTAAAAATGGATAAGTTGACTAGGCCGGCGTTCAGTTCCGTCATGAATGATACAGTGCAGCTTATACCTTCCAAGTTCAAGAATATGTACCGGCATTGGATGGAAAATGTACGCGACTGGTGCATTTCAAGGCAGTTATGGTGGGGCCATCGGATTCCTGCATATTACCTCACTTCAGAAAATCCCGCTGATCCTAACGCCAGGGTTTATGTTGCAGAAACCAAAGAAGAAGCCCTGATCCAGGCACAAAAAGACACCCGAAACATGGAACTAACTGCCGACGACCTGGTACAGGATGAAGATGTGCTTGACACATGGTTCAGTAGCGGCCTCTGGCCAATCACCGTGTTCGACGGGATTAAAAATCCCGGTAATAATGATATTTCATACTATTATCCAACAAACGACCTTGTCACGGCTCCTGAGATCCTTTTTTTCTGGGTGGCACGGATGATCATTTTCGGATACGAATACATGAATGAACGGCCATTCAACAATGTATACCTTACCGGGATAGTAAGGGATAAACAAAGCAGAAAGATGTCTAAATCGCTTGGCAATTCGCCGGATCCGCTGGCGTTGATTCAAAAATACGGTGCTGACGGCGTGCGTACAGGCATGTTATTCAGTTCACCTGCAGGCAATGACCTCCTTTTTGATGTTAAACTGTGCGAACAGGGAAGAAATTTTGCAAATAAGATATGGAATGCCTTCAGGCTGTTAAAAGGATGGAAAATCGACAGTGGATTAGAGTTGTCTGAAGCAAACGAAACAGCAATACTCTGGTTTCAGCATCGGTTTAACGAAATACTCGAACGCCTTAATGAGCAATACAATAAGTTCAGGATATCGGATGCGCTGATGATTACCTATTCTTTTGTATGGGACGATTTCTGCTCCTGGTATCTTGAAATGATCAAACCTGTCTATGAAAAACCCATCGACAGAAAAACGTATGAAGTAACCGTTACTTTTTTCGAAAACGTGATCCGGTTGCTGCATCCTTTTATGCCATTTATTACCGAAGAGATTTGGCATCAGCTCAGGAAAAGAGATGAAAAGGATTGCATTATTGTAGCTTCCTGGCCGCAAACAAAACAACATGATAAGGTAATTCTCGATGAAGCACAAAAAGCTTTTGAAGTAATATCACAAGTCAGGAATATCAGAAATTCCAAAAATATACCTGCAAAGAAGCGCCTTGAGCTCCATCTGAAAGGAGATTTCAGGAGTTACCATAGATTTTTACAGGTCATCACAAAGCTTGCTTACCTGAATTCATTTGTTAAAGTAAATGAAAAAGAAGGCACAAATCTGGGATTTGTTGTCGGTAAAGACGAGTTCTTTATTCCAACCAAATTGGGAATAGATGTAAAAAAAGAAAAGAAAAAAATTAATAGGGAGCTGAAATATATAAGGGGTTTTCTAGCCTCTGTCGAGAAAAAACTTCATAATGAACGATTTGTGCAAAATGCACCACAATATGTTATCGAAAATGAACGCACAAAGCAGGCTGATGCATTGGTGAAGATAAAAGCCCTTGAATTAATGTTGGTAGAGTTGTAATCTCAACCGCTAAAACCGTGCTGCCTGCAGCAGACTAAGATCGCGGCATTCAAGTCCGAATTTGTTTGCAATATGCATGTTTGTCAAAGTCCCCTTGTAAGCATATACACCATTAAGAAACCATTTATGGTTAAAGATCATCTCATTAATTCCACCTTCTTCGCCCGCACGCAGGATGGTGGGAGTAAAAATATTGCTTAACGCCGTAGAGGCAGTGTGGGCAACCCGCGAGGCAATATTGGGTACACAGTAGTGAATGACATCATGTTTTCTGAATATCGGATTTTCCAGTGTCGTAAGCTCGGAGGTGTCCACACATCCGCCGTGGTCGATACTAAGGTCAATGATAAATGAATCCGGTTTCATATTCATTACCATATCTTCCGTAATTACGATACTGCTTCTCCCCTTTTCTGCGCGCAGTGCACCGATTACAACATCGGTGGTCTTAAGGCATTCCGCAAGGGTGATCGTATCGATTGTACTGGTGTATATCTGGTTTCCAATTATGTGCTTCAGGCGGCGAAGTTTGTAAAGGTGATTATCGAAAACTTTTACTTCGGCTCCCAATCCGAGAGCTGACCGTGCAGCATGTTCAGCAGCTGTACCAGCACCGATGATCACTACTTTTGCAGGTGGAACACCTGAAATACCGCCAAGCAGCAATCCCTTTCCTTCATGGACACTACTAAGGTATTCGGATGCAATAATTATGGCCGCGGTGCCTGCAATCTCACTCATTGCACGGATAATTGGAAACCCGCCCACTTTGTCTTCAATAAATTCATATGCCAGTGCCGTTACTTTTTTTGAAAGCATAGCACGTATGTAATCTACGGTCTGATTTCCGATCAAAAGGGCCGATATAAGGGTTTGCCTGGGTTTGAAATAATCAATCTCCGGCAATGTGGGAGGCTCGATTTTAAGGATAACATCTGCCTGATAAACTTCTTTGGCTGAATCTACAATTTTTGCTCCCGCTTCGCTGTATTCATTGTCGTCAAATTTTGCTTTTTTGCCTGCATTTCTTTCAATCCATATCTGATGCCCATTATTTACGAGCAGATGCACTCCTTCCGGTATCAGACATATTCTGTTTTCTTGAAAAGCAATTTCCTTTGGAATGCCAATAAAAAATGATCTTTGATTCCTTTTAATTTTGGCAAACCTTTCCTCCGGATAAAGGGCTGTTCCATGAGCGAGAGCTTCAAATCCGGATGGTTTTTGTGATTCAACCATGTTTCTCTAAATGAAAAATTCGTGATTCAGCCCCGGTTACTTCTATGTGTACATTCAAATGATTTTCGGGCAGAAAATCACTTATTATTTCGGGCCATTCCAAAAGACATAAATGACCGGAAAATAAATATTCGTCCACTCCGATATTTATTGCTTCTTCTATATCCTTTATTCTGAAAAAATCAAAATGGTAAACCGGATCGTTACTTTTGGTAAGGTACTCATTGATAATGGCAAAAGTAGGGCTCAATACGATGTCTTCTACATTAATTTTGTTGCATATAGATTTAATCACAGTTGTTTTACCTGCACCCAACTCACCATAAAAAGCAATCACATTACAATTATCATTAAAAATAACAATCTGAGTAGCTATTTCGGGTAACTCTAACAAGCTCTTGCAGGTTAAAATGAGCTGTTTCTCTACCACATTAACCATTCTTCGAATTTAGTGAAATTATCGGAATAATCATTTCTTCCATTGATACTCCCCCATGCTGAAATGTATCGCGGTAGTATTTCACATAATAATTATAGTTATTGGGATAAGTAAAGAAAAAATCTTTGATGGCAAAAACATATTGTGTACTTACGTTAAGTCTGGAAAGGTGAAGATCATCAGGATTTTTTACCGAATAAATGTCTTCGTCAATAAAACCCAGGTTCTTGCCTTGTTTGTAACGAAGGTTTGTGTTTGTATTTCTATCTCCTACAATTTTAAACGGTCGTTTTACCCGTATGGTACCATGATCAGTTGTAATGATCAGCTTTACATCCTTTTCAGCAATTATTTTCAGTGCTTCGAATAAGGGTGAGTGCTGAAACCACGACCTTGTAATAGAACGGTATGCAGACTCATCAGGAGCAAGCTCCTTGATTATAGCCATTTCCGTACGTGCATGAGATAATACGTCCACAAAATTATACACAATCACCGAGAGGTCGTTGGTAATAAAATTCCGAATATTGTCAACCAGTTGCTTACCTTCGATCACGTTTTTGATTTTATGGTAGCAGAATTTTACATCCAGATTATTCTTTTTTAGCTGTCGTTCAAGAAATTGGCGTTCGAAATTATTTTTCCCTGAATCTGAATCTTCTCCCTCCCAGATATCTGGATGAGTATTTGCCATTTCATCGGGAAGTAATCCCGAAAATATCGAATTTCTTGAATACGCCGTTGTGGTAGGCAATATACTATAGTAAGCCTCTTCACTTTCAACATTAAAATATTCTCTAAGGTCTTTGGCGATTATACGCCATTGATCAAATCTGAGATTATCGATTACAACAAAAAATACGGGCTGACCTTTGCAAAGCGCAGGGAAAACCTTCTCTTTCATCAGGTTATGCGAAAGCAAAGGGCCGCCTCCGGAATGGTCGTTCAGCCAGTCTGTATAATGATTCATTACGAATTTTACAAAACCTGAATTTGCTTCATCTTTTTGATTCACAAGCACTTCGGTCATGCCTTTATCTTTAGTTTCGTCAAATTCAAGTTCCCAGTAAACAAGCTTTCGGTATATGTCTGCCCATTCGTCATGATCCAGATCGTCTCCGAATGCCATACTGATATTCAAGAAATCCTGGCGGTAAGAAATGTTTGCCCGTTCGCTTACCAGCCGTTTATTATCCAGTATTTTTTTCACCGAAAGAAGAATTTGGTTGGGATTCAGCGGTTTGATTAGATAATCAGCTATTTTGGCGCCGATCGCTTCTTCCATGATCTGTTCTTCTTCGCTTTTGGTTATCATTACCACCGGCAATTCCGGATTTATTTCTTTGATGACGTTCAATGTTTCCAGTCCGGTCATACCCGGCATATTTTCATCCAGAAAAATAACGTCAAAATTTTCTTCATTGCATTTGTCCACTGCATCGGATCCGCTGTTTACGGGTGTAACCTTATACCCTTTATTTTCAAGAAATAAAATATGTGGCTTCAGCAGATCAATCTCGTCGTCTGCCCAGAGTATTTTATAATTTTGCATGTATTAAATCTAACAGATTATATCAAAGTTTTGTATAAATTTTCTGAATAATTCAACTTTAATATTTCAATTACACCAGGTTAATTTTATTTAAATTATAGATATTAGCCCGATTTGTACTAATATTAATAATTCGATATATTCCTGTAGTTGAAAATATCAGGACAAAAATACAAATCATATTCCTGACAGATTGTTTAACAAAAGAAAAATTATCAATGATCCTGTTTATGGGTTTATATCCATTCCCTCGGATTTGATTTACGACCTGATTCAGGAGCCTGTTTTTCAGCGGCTGCGAAGAATACGTCAACTGGGACTTACGGACCTGGTGTACCCCGGCGCGCTGCACACCCGCTTTCATCATGCCCTGGGAGCCATGCACCTGATGAGCAAAACGCTGGATAGCTTCAGAAGAAAAGGCCATTATTTAAGTGATGAAGAATCTGAAGCCGCTCTGATTGCCATCCTGTTGCATGATATCGGTCATGGCCCTTTTTCTCATACCCTGGAACATAGCCTGTTTAGTGTAATTCCACATGAGGAATTGTCCCTGCTTATCATGAAAAACCTAAATCAAAAATATGATGGGAGGTTAACTCTGGCCATCCAGATATTCACAGATCAGTACCAACGTAAATTTTTCCATGAACTGGTATCAAGCCAGCTAGACATGGACAGGCTCGATTACCTCAAGCGAGACAGTTATTTTACCGGTGTATCTGAAGGCGATATAGGCTCCGAACGGATTATTCAGATGTTAAATATATCTGAAGAAAGACTGGTTGTGGAGGAAAAGGGTATTTACAGTATTGAAAATTTTCTCAGTGCCAGAAGGCTAATGTACTGGCAGGTTTACCTGCACAAAACAACAATTTGTGCCGATAGAATGTTAAATAATGTCGTTGACAGAGCAAGGTATTTATATAACGACGGTGTCGATTTATTTGTTCCTGTTCATTTGAAGACTTTTTTTAATAAAGATGTAACGATTGAAAATTTCAGCAATGATCAGAAATACCTGGAAAGCTACACATTCCTGGATGATTTTGATATCTGGTATGCGCTAAAAGTCTGGGCTTTTCATTCCGATAAGGTATTAGCTGATCTCAGCCATTCACTGATCAGCCGAAATCTGTTCCAGATAAATATCTCAAATGAACGTCCGGGATCGCAATTATATAATGCTATCAAAAACAAAGTTAAAGCAAGATATGCGCTTACATCATCTGAAGTTGAATATTATGTGTCGAAGGGGTCCATATCCAACTCCGCGTACATTGCCGAAGGCAAAAAAATAAACATCCTGATGAAAGATGGCCGGGTAATTGATATCACGGAAGCGGCTGACCTGCCCAATATTAAAGCAATGAGTAAAATTGTCAGAAAATATTATCTCTACTGGCCTAAACATATATCTTTGTGAGGTAAAACTTTATGTATGGAGTTCACGGTTAATCAACTAGCCCGCATGCTAGACGGCAAAATTGAGGGAAACGGATCAGAGAAGATCCAATTGCTAAAGAAAATACAAGAAGCAACCAAAGGCAGCATCACATTCTTATCAAATCCCAAATACGAAAAGTACATCTACACATCAGACGCCTCAGCCATACTTGTAGATCAAGAATTTGAGCCTAAGCAAACACTCAAAACTACGCTGATAAGGGTAAACGATCCATATCTGAGTTTTACAATTCTGCTTGAAGAATATCACAGGTTGTTGAATTTTCAGAAAACCGGTGTGGAGTCTCCCTCATTTATAGGTGAAAACACCACCACTGGCGATGACCTTTACAGAGGGGCTTTTTCTTATATTGGTGATGATGTACAAATCGGCAACAATGTTAAAATCTATCCACATACATATATTGGAGATCAGGTGAAGATCGGTGACAATACGATTCTGTATTCAGGTGTCAGAATTTATTCAAAATGCATAATTGGGTTAAATTGCATTTTACAGGCTGGAGCAGTGGTCGGTAGCGACGGGTTTGGTTATGCGCCTCAAAAAGACGGTTCATACAAAACCATACCTCAACTTGGCAACGTGGTCATTGGCGATTTTGTTCATCTTGGCGCAAATACCACAATAGATTGCGCCACGCTGGAAGGTGACAGCACGGTGGTTGGTGAGGGAACCAAACTCGATAATCTTGTACAATTAGGTCATAATGTTTCAATCGGAAAACATACTGTAATTGCAAGCCAGGCTGGGATTTCAGGATCCACTAATATTGGCGATTATTGCATAATAGGAGGCCAGGCAGGATTTGCAGGCCACCTGGTGATTCATAACCACACCGGTGTAGGAGCCCAGGCGGGGGTAACGAAAAACACTAAAAAAGAAGGGGAAAAATTGTTGGGCTCTTTCGCGATCGACATTCGTGGTTATATTAATTCTTATGCCGTTTTCAAGAAGTTACCCGAATTAAACAAACGACTTAAGGAACTTGAGGAAAAAATAGTAAATTTGCCGATTGTTTAGGGACCCAAGGTAACCAATGAATTTAAAACAGCATACGATAAAAAAGTCTGTTTCCATTTCAGGTGTGGGACTACATACCGGCGTAGATGCACATATGACGTTTCAGCCTGCACCACCCAATCATGGAATCAAATTTCAGCGTACAGATCTTCCTGGTAACCCGATTGTGGATGCTGATGTTGATAATGTGGTTGATCTTTCCAGAGGTACCACAATAGAACAAAACGGTGCACGCATTAACACGGTAGAGCACACTTTGGCAGCGCTTGTGGGCATGCAAATCGACAATGTACTTGTACAGCTTGACGGACCTGAACCTCCCATAGGGGACGGTAGCTCTAAACCCTATGTTGAAAAACTCAAACAAGCAGGTGCCAAAGAACAAAATGCACTTCGTGATTTTTTCGAAGTACATGAAGGTGTATTTTACCGAGATAAATCACGAGACATTGAAATAGCCGCTTTGCCGCTCGATGACTATCGTATCACGGTGATGGTAGATTATAAATCACCTGTATTAGGTTCGCAGCATGCATCGCTCAATGACATTACAAAATTCGAATCAGAGATCGCTGCTTCACGTACATTTTGTTTTCTGCACGAGTTGGAAGAACTCCATAAAGAAGGTTTGATTAAAGGGGGAGACCTTAACAATGCCATTGTGGTAGTGGATCGTGTAGTCGAAGAAGACGAGATGGAACAACTTGCCAAACTGTTTAATAAGCCGAATGTAATTGTTAAAAAGGAAGGCATACTTAACAATGTGGAACTCAGGCATAAAAATGAACCGGCACGCCATAAGCTACTCGATGTTATGGGAGACCTGGCCCTCGTGGGAAAACCTATAAAAGCGCAGATTCTTGCTGCAAGGCCAGGACATGCTGCCAACATTGCATTTGCCAAAAAACTTAAAAAGGTCATGCTTGCCAACGAAAAAGCAGTGCCTAAGTATGATCCCGATCTTCCACCTGTGGTTGATATCAGTCAAATTACAAACATTCTCCCTCACCGTTATCCTTTTTTACTGATCGATAAGATCATTCACCTTGACAAACATATGGTAGCTGGTGTAAAAAACGTTACCATAAACGAACCGTTTTTTCAAGGTCACTTTCCGGGCAACCCCGTTATGCCCGGTGTGCTACAGGTAGAAGCAATGGCTCAGATCGGTGGCATTCTGGTGTTAAACTCCGTTCCTGATCCTGAAAATTACTGGACTCTTTTCCTTGCTATCGATAACTTTAAATTTAGAAGAATGGTGGTGCCCGGAGATACGCTTATTATAAAATGCGAGCTTGACTTTCCAATAAAACGTGGCATTGCAAAAATGTCAGGTCGAGCATATGTAGGTAAAAAGCTTGTTTGTGAAGGCTCCATGACCGCAAGCATGATAAAGAAAAATCCGTGAAACAACCTTTAGCATACATTCATCCCGATGCTAAAATAGCAGCGAATGTAGTTATTGAGCCATTTTCTGTAATTGACAAGAATGTGAAGATCGGCGAAGGAACATGGATAGGCCCTAACGTTAACATATTTGAAGGTGCACGTATCGGGAAAAACGTTAAAATATTTCCAGGAGCCAGTATATCAGCGATTCCGCAAGACCTAAAATTCAGTGGTGAAGACACCAACGCCATAATAGGTGATAACACTATAATACGGGAATGCGTTACCATAAGTCGTGGTACAAAAGATAAATTTAAAACCAAAATTGGCAAAAATTGCCTCCTGATGGCTTACGTACATGTAGCCCATGATTGTGTCATTGGTAATCATTGTATCTTAGTGAATGCTGTTCAGATTGCAGGCCATGTTGATATTGAAAATTATGCCATTATCGGGGGCGCTTCTGCCATACACCAGTTTGTTAAGATAGGTACTCATGCCATGGTGAGCGGTGGCTCACTGGTACGCAAAGATGTGCCACCTTACACAAAAGCAGCACGTGAACCACTGAGTTATAGTGGTATAAATTCGATCGGCCTAAGAAGAAGAGGATATTCTTCGGATAAAATCATCGAGATTCAGGAAATCTACCGCCAAATTTATCTGAGAGGAAAGAACAACTCTATGGCACTTGATATACTCGAACTGGAAATGAAGCCTTCGAAAGAAAGAGATGAAATCATCCGGTTTGTTCGAAGCTCCGACAGGGGGATCATGAAGGGATTTATGAAGTAATACAATTAAAATAAATGGTGATTAGAAGACACTATGTGAATAGTTGAATCTAAATATTAAAAAATCGGTTACTTTTTACTTATTGAAAACATAAATCAATGTGTTATGGTTGTCTCACCGATTGGTTATCTGACAATATCCATATAAATTAGTGTAGATTTTAACCAATATTGTATATTTTTGAATTACGATTATTCGATAAACCAAAATAAACTATGAAATCATTTAATTTAATAACAATCGTTCTAATGATCGGCGGATTGGCATTTATAACCGCGTGCGGAGGAGATGATCCTGTTGAACCCACAGCAGCAGAAAAAGCATTGGAAGAACTTGCCGGCACCAGTTCTTTCACCTGGGCATTAGCTACCGGTACTGCGGTAACATTGGATAGTGATGACAGAACAGACGAGTGGCAGAATTTCGAGCTTACGTTTACTATAAGCAAAAGCTACAACACTACAAATTCGTCTGAAGAAAGTGTCTGGCCATCGGCTGGTACATGGGATTTTGTAGGTATAGATGGAGCGGGTCTGGGTGTACTGATAAGAAGCGACCAGCAGCAAATCAACATCGACAACATTTCAACAAGTAATCTTACACTGAGTTTTGATAAAGTACTTGCAAGTGCTCATCAAAATGAAAGGGTAGCTTCCATTGAGGGCAATTGGGTATTCAAATTCGTTAAAAAGTAAGATATCACATTTTTAACATGCTATAAATTAAAGAGGGCTTGGTTCCTCTTTTTTATTATTTCAGCTTCACTACCGTTATACCGGCCCCTCCTCTTTCTATATGATCGTCTTCTGCCGATACTACTTCAGTAAAAGAATTCAGATGTTCCTTTATGACTTTCCGGAGTACACCGTCTCCTTTACCATGAAGTATCTTTATTTCATGATGACCCAGAAGAAGGGCATCGTCAATATACGAATCCAGTATCCTAGCAATTTCTTCAGCACGCCTTCCTCTAACATCAAGTTGTGTTGAAAATGACTTTTGCTTTTGCACTATATCCAGACCCTGTACAGACCTGGTTTTAATTACAAAAGCATGCTGTGGAGGCTTTATTCTTTTCATATCGGCCAGTTTGGCATGCATTTTCAGATCTCCTGAAATAAGTTTTGCCGATTTCCCTTTTATTGTCAGCACTTTACCGGTCATTCCGGTGCTGTTTATAAACACGAAATCTCCCGCTTGTATGGCCCCTTCTAGGTAAACATGTACCTCATCAGGAAGTCTCCTGATATTTTCCGGTCTTATCCTTTCCTTATACTTCGAAAGTTTTTCCCTGAGTCTTTTGGTCTCTTTTTTCTGTGCTTTGTTCTCTTTGATATGCCGTATCGTCTTTTCGATGTTCTTGTTGGCTTGATTTAAAAGGTTCTGTGCTTCCGATTTCGCGTTGTTAATAATCTCCTTTTTTCTGGAATCCAATTCATCGAAAAGGTTTTGGTACAGCTCTATTTTCTCGCCCAGATCGCGCTCCATATTCTTTGCATGCCCGAGTTTCACAGAGAGGGCTCTTTTTTCTTCTGTCAGTTTGTTGATCAGGCTTTCTACCTGAACGCTGTCAGATCCTGCTATCTGCCTTGCTTTTTTCAGAACGTTTTTTGGAATCCCGATCTTTCGGGCTACTTCAAGTGCAAATGAGCTACCAGGCCGACCGGCCTCGAGGGTGTAAAGTGGTTCGAGGTTTTCGAGATCAAACTGCATGGCTCCGTTCAGAATTCCGGCTGATTTCTGTGCAAATTCTTTCAGATTGCTGTAATGCGTTGTGATCACACCTAAACAACCCGATTGTAGTAGCTTCTCAAGAATAGCCTCGGCAATGGCACCGCCAAATTTCGGATCCGTTCCTGTTCCAAATTCATCGATCAGAATGAGCGATTCCTTTCTGCATGCAGTAATAAATATCCGCATATTTTCAAGGTGTGAGCTATATGTGCTCAGGTCATTTTCGATCGATTGTTCATCACCCAGATCAACAAAAATATCCTTAAATAAACCGATTTTCGAATCCTTATCCACCGGAATCAGTAAACCGCATTGTAGCATATATTGCAGTAAACCAACTGTTTTCAGACAGACAGACTTGCCTCCTGCATTGGGGCCAGAAATCAGGATGATCCGTTCTTTCTTATTGAGGTTAACTTTTAACGGAACGACGAGCCGGCCTGTTCCTTTGTAGTTGTGAAGCAAAACCGGATGACGGGCATTTTCCATTGTAATTATAGGGTCACCACTGATTTCAGGAAGTTCACCCTCCATTTCTATTGACAACCTGGCTTTTGCGATTATAAAATCAATGAGGCACAAATATTGAAATGCACTTTCGATGGCATCAATGTCGGCCCGGACAGCATCCGTCAAACTCCTGAGTATTTTAATTATCTCCCGTTTTTCGGCATAACCAAGATCAACGATAGCATTATTGGCTTCCAAAACCTCCGTAGGCTCGAGGTAAACCGTGTGCCCGGAAGATGATTCATCGTGTATAAATCCACTTATTTTACGCTTACTGGAAGCATGAACCGGAATTACAAGTCTGCCGTCACGTATAGTAGGCCCGGTATTGTCGGGTATGTATCCAGCTTTTTTTGCTTCTTTAAATATATGATCCAACGATTTGCGTATGTTACCTTGGGCTTTTCGAAGATTACGCTTTATTTTCTTCAGCTCTGGGCTCGCATCATCACGCATCCCGCCATTATCGTCAAACTTTGAAAGGATTTTCTTTACTATACTTTTATCAAAAAAAACCAGTAGGCCTGATTCATGCAAAGTAGAAATATCGTTTTCTGCAGAAATATGTGCATGGATTTTAAATGCAGATTGCATGGCATTAGCTATATCCAGCATCTCTTGCAATTCCAGGTAGGTTTCCTTAATTCTGATATTTTTAAGAAATACTGCCGCATCAGCACATTTCGGGCCAGGCACATTACCGGTAGAAATCAGAAACTTCATTTCATGAGTCTGTGTAAGAAGCGTAGTTACGGTATCATATTGTGCTGAAAACCGGATATTTTCAACCATTTGTCGGCTGCAATCGAATTGACAATGGTTACTCAACCAGCTCTTTACAACATCAAATCCAAGCTTTTGTTCAATACCTGATGGGTGAAGCATGTTATCGAAGTATCTGTAATGAAATAAATGTATCGGAATTTAACTTTTTTTTCAAATGGTCGTCGGTATAACATTATTCCTGCACCTTTCTAGCAAGACTGTTGCGCAGGCTTAACGAATCGACGACAGCAGAATAAATTTCGTACATCATGTCCGCATGATCGAGGTACCAGCTATAGCTCTCATAAAAAGTGGAATCACGTACCTTCATTTTCGACAGAAGGTCTTTCTCCATGATAATAAAGAGTATTTCAGATGAATCGGTAGGTAACCTTAGATTTTGAACCTGGGCCTGAATAGTATGAAGTTCGACCAGAAAGGATATCATATCCTGTTGTTTCATTATTCTGTCAGGCAGTTTATCCCTCCTAGAACAGGAAAATACCATTATTATAATTAAGAGCCAAAAATTGGGTTTCACTTCACAAAAATATTCCTTTTTGTTCTAATTTTAAACCCCAGGTTTTTTATTTACCGATCAATGAGGGGATGAAAGATTTATTTAAGAAGGTCAGGAAATATGAAATAAGAATCAGAAAAGCCATCAATTCCCAGATGCAGGGAGATTTTCATTCAGTGTTTAAAGGTTCAGGCCTTGAATTTGATGATGTAAGAGCGTATCAGTATGGCGACGACGTTCGCACTATTGACTGGAATGTGACTGCCAAAGGACACGGTACTTTCGTAAAAACGTTTATTGAAACCAAAGAGCAAACTGTTTTTTTTCTGATTGATGTAAGCGGTTCGCAGGAAATAGGCAATCCGGGCCAGCGAAAACTCGACATTTCATGCGAAATTTGCGGTGTACTGTCGCTTGTAGCCCTGAAAGAATCAAGCAAAGTGGGCTTGATCTGTTTTTCAGATCAGAAAGAACAATTTATAAATCCGGCAAAGGGGAAGCTGCATTTGTACCACATCCTCTCTGGCCTGTTTGATCTTAAACCCAAATCAACCAAAACAAATATTAATAAAGCAATTGTATATACCCTCAATGCAATAAAAAAAAGAAGTGTGATATTTTTAATATCTGATTTTATAGATGAGGGATATCACAAAAACCTGAAAGCACTTGCAAAAAAACATGACCTTGTGGTCATTCAGATCAATGATCAGCGGGAACATAATATACCCAACCTTGGTATAATTCCAGTCTATGATAAAGAAAGCAAAAAAACCAAATGGGTCAATACCTCTTCATTGTATTTCAGATCACAGATTGACCACACTTATACGCAAAACAAGCAAAGTCTGATTGAAATATGCCGTAAATACCAAATCAACTTTCTTTCTATTTACACGCAGGAAGATTATGTGCCAAAACTGATCAGATTGTTTAAAGTCAGGAATAAAACGCTGAAACGTGCTTAAAATAGGTGTTGTAGCGGTATTTATCTTATTTCCGACGTTGAAGTTGTTCGGACAGATTTTTACGCCATCCGGCGCTTTTAATAAAGACAGCATCCGGATTGGTGAGGAAGTTGTGTATTCGCTTTCACTAAGCTATCCAACGCAAATCGATGTCGTTTTTCCTGACACCCTATATGATTTTTTCCCGTTTGAATTGAATGCCAAAATTGCTTTTGCCACAATTTCTGATTCACTTTTTAGTTTCGACAGTGCGGTTTATTATCTTACGACGTTCGAGATAGATAAAATTCAAAGACTTGAGCTACCGGTATTCCTGGTCACCAAAGGCGACAGTGTAATCATAAAGCCGGGGCCGGATTCGATCAGGCTCATTCAGGTGGTTAAAACAATCCCCGATTCTATCTTTATGCTCGAAAACACGGCTTTTTCAAATGTGAGATTATCCTTTAATTATCCATACCTGGTAGTTGGGGTCACTGCATTTATCCTGATTTCATTTATTATCTTTTTTGTTTTTGGCAAAAGAATCCGCAAACGCATCGCACTATACCGCCTCCACAAGTTTCACCGGAAGTTTATGGAATCGTTTGTAAAAGCCATTCAAAATCTGAATCCCAGACAGGATTATCCTAAATTGGAAAAGCTACTACTACTATGGAAAAAATATATGGAACAACTGAATAAAATGCCTTATTCCAAACTCACCTCAAGGGAAATAAAGCTCCTGTATCCGGATAAAAGCCTCACGAAAGCATTGCAGCACATTGACGGGGCAATTTATGGCGGTATCATAGATAGTGAGATTGCACA
Organism: Bacteroidota bacterium; assembly: GCA_022571715.1. Classification (GTDB taxonomy): domain Bacteria; phylum Bacteroidota; class Bacteroidia; order Cytophagales; family Cyclobacteriaceae; genus SZUA-230. The sequence goes on from JACZXH010000001.1 coordinate 54,906, forward strand.
TAGTTTTGATTACCTTCGGCGTGTTTCCGAAGATAGTTTTCATACCAAAAAAGAAGAAATAAAAAATGGTTGATGAGGCGCTGAAGGATATACCATGGGTATCACTTAACTGGTTCCGGGCTTCCACCCTGAGTGGTTATGACTGGGCCCATCCGGGATTTTTATATCTTATTATCATTATTCCACTTATTTTTCTTTTTAATGCCATTATTCTGACTAAATACAGCCAAAAGCTTGACATTGCACTTCCCGGAGAGAAAATTAAATGGCATCCATCCGTATTGCTCCGTTTTATGCCACCGGCGTTGTTTGCTATCTTGCTTTTATTGGTAATTATTGCACTCGCCCGTCCGCAAAAGACCAATGAAATGGTGGAACAATGGACTGAAGGTATAGATATCATGCTGGTTATTGACATTTCTGAATCGATGCAAATTGAGGATTTTAAACCCAACCGGCTTGAGGCAGCTAAAAATGTAGCCCTTAATTTTGTGGATGGCCGGTCTCAGGACCGCATTGGCATGGTAATATTTTCGGGCGACGCCTATTCACTTTCGCCACTGACTACAGATTACGATCTGCTTAAAGCCTACATTAAGGATATTTCTTTTGATATGATTGAAAACAGGGGTACTGCTATTGGCAGCGCTCTTGCCGTAGCCACAAACCGGATGCGTGAATCCAATTCAGAATCAAAGGTATTGATACTTCTCAGCGACGGAGATAATACTGCTGGTAACATCGATCCGATAACAGCGGCAAAACTTGCTGCAGCCTATAACATCAAGATGTACACAATTGGTGTTGGACGTGAGGGCAGGGTGCCCTTCGGAAAAGATTTTTTCGGCAGACCCAGGTATGTGGAAAATACGCTTGACGAATCCACCCTCCGGGAGATTGCTAAAATCGGAGAAGGGCAATTCTACCGGGTTTCAGACAACCAAGCTCTTGAACAGGTGTTTGCCATGATCGATCAGTATGAAAAGGCTGAAATAAAAGAAACAAGATTTCAGGATACCATCGACTTCTACCAGATCTACCTAAGATGGGCAATTGTATGTTTTCTGATTTGGTTTGGACTTAAGTTAACCTTCATTTCTAATGTACTTCAAGATTAATAGTTTGTCGTGAAACTTTATCAAGAAAAGATCGCCAGTCCAGTAATTGTAACGATTTGATAACCCTTGGGAATTTATTCTGACCGCCTTCTTTTCCTTGCAATTTCATCCATTGATAAAAATACCTGGTAGGAATAACATCGAGAAATATTTCTTTCAGGGCAGCTGACCGTTCCACTTTATAATCATCATTAATCTGCATTAATACGTTGTCAATATGTTGTTTTAATTCTTCCGAATCCACTTGGTCATCCGTACCGATATACCAATGGTGTGCAAACAGGTTATCGTGTGGAATTCCCGCAACAGTAAACTCCCTGACATTCAGATTCAACTCTTCTGAAACCACCGAAATGGCCTTATTCATGTTATCAATTGAAAGATGTTCGCCACAAAGGCTCAGATAATGCATGGTACGGCCTGTAATGATGATCTCTGATTCTTTTTTTGATACAAATTTGATTACATCACCAATCAGGTACCTCCAGGCACCGGCGCACGTGGACATAACCAGGGCATACTCAACATTTTCAGAAATCTGATCTATCATCAGGGATTCATGATTTTCTCTTAGTTCACCCCGGAAATCAAAATTTTTTTCATTAAATGGAATAAACTCATAAAATGTCCCATTGTTGAGTACCATCCGCATTGAATTTCGGTGTGGCTCCGCCTGGAAAGCCACAAATCCTTCGGATGCCAGGTAAGTTTCAATGTAGTAAATGGGTTTGCCAAGTAGCTTTTCAAACCCCTTTTTATAAGGCTCAAATGAAACGCCTCCGTGCACATAGATCGACAGATTTGGCCATATCTCATGAATATTCCGGATGTGATAATGACTGATAATCCGTTCAAGCAATATCTGAATCCATGCCGGAACACCTACAATCACTCCGATATCCCAGGATGAGGCTCTTGCCGTTATTTCCTTAAGTTTTTCTTCCCAGTTCCTTGTTTTTGCAATCTTTCTTCCGGGTTTATAAAAATGCTGAAACCAGAAAGGGAGCTGGGAAGCCGTAATACCACTCAGATCGCCAGAAAAATACCTTCCGTTATAATTCAAATGGGTAGATCCTCCGAGCATAAGAATACCTGTTTCAAACATGTTATCAGGTAACTTATACTTCGAAAGCGTCAGAATCTGAAGCATACTGGTCTTCCTGATGGCTTTGCTCATTTCTTTGGTCACAGGAATATATTTTGATCCAGCTTCAGAGGTACCCGAACTGAGAGCAAAATAATTTACCTTGCCTGGCCAGCACACGTGGTGGTCGCCTTTCAGGTTTCTGTACCACCAGCGGGAGTACATGGAATTATAATCTGAAACAGGAATAAGATTCTTAAAAATGTTATAAAAATGATGCCTGTAATTGCTTTTAAAGACTTCCAATATTTCCGGAAATTGATAATATCGGCCGAAATCAGTAGATGTTGCAGTTAATAGTAATGTTTTAAGTTCGATCTTCTGCAGATCAAAAGGTGAAGCGTATTCCTGGCTAAGGATTTCCCTGATTTTAATTCCCTTTCTTAAGAGTGTACCTAGTAATGCCATTTAATATGATTCTTCTTTCATAAAATATATGCTATGTTATTTTTGCACCATTCAACTGAATTTTGTGTTTGGACAATCCATTAAATGAAAATAAAAGATAATATTCAAGCCGTCAAAGATATACTAAACAAAAAGCATTGCACTTTAGTTGCGGTAAGCAAAACAAAACCTTCTGAAACCATACAGGAGGCTTATGATGCCGGACAATTGGATTTTGGCGAAAATAAGGCACAGGAACTTCAAAAAAAAGCGGCTGAATTGCCCAACGATATCCAGTGGCATATGATCGGTCACCTTCAAAGAAATAAAGTAAAATATATTGCGCCATTTGTTTACTTGGTACATTCGGTTGACAGCATGAAACTTTTGCGTGAAATAAACAAACAAGGTCAAAAATTCGGCCGTGTTATCCCTTGTCTTCTACAGGTCCACATTGCCAGTGAGGAAACAAAATTCGGCCTTGCAGCGAATGAAGTAATTGAACTGATACAAACTGATGATATTGGTAAAATGCGGCACATTCAGATCAGAGGATTGATGGGAATGGCCACCAATACACAAGATAAAAAAAAGATTAAAACTGAATTTGCTGTTCTGAAACAATTATTTGAAAAGATTAAAACAATGGAATTTCCTGAAAATGTGGCCATGCAGGAGTTATCAATGGGCATGACAAGCGATTATGAAATCGCACTGGAGGAAGGTAGCACAATGGTACGTGTGGGAAGCGCTATATTCGGGGCAAAAACCTAAAATAAATACTAAACATACATATTACATGCAAAAAACAATTTTACTCATCGCTTCTGCGTTGGGAGCAGTGGCGGTAATGTTAGGCGCATTTGGCGCGCATTCATTCAAATCCATTCTGGAAGCAAACGGCACGCTTGAAACATTTAATACTGCAGTCAAATACCATTTTTTCCATACACTTGCAATGATTCTGGTAGCCCTGTTAATGGATAAGTATGCTTCAAAACTGCTTGAATATTCAGCGATATCAATGCTGGCAGGCATCGTATTATTTTCCGGTTCCTTATATATATTAGCCTTAAGCGGGGTGACCAAATGGGGCGTCGTAGCGCCATTCGGAGGACTGGCATTCATTATCGGATGGGTGTTGCTTTTCGCGGGTGTGTATAAAGGTGGTAGCTGATTACCGGGAGTTAACCAGTTGGGCAGTTGGCAAGTTAGCGGTTTGCGGGATTGCCAGAAAGTTTTAATACGGTTATCTATATAAATTAGTTTTCGTTATTACCTTTCTGTTTCTTGATTTTTTCGAGTTGTTCAGCGTCAGCTAAATCTTGCAATCTTCCTACTTTTTTCTTTGCTGTTATCAAATCTTTGAGCGATAAAAAATTTACTTCAACTCCGTCCAATTCCGCTTTGGTTCTTCTTTCAAAACACTCCCTGAAGTCAACTCCTTGCACATCAACCAGTAAATCTATTCGGTAAGGATCGTAACCAAGCTGTATAATATTTTCAGGGGTCATAAAATCTTCCATCTTTAAATTAAGAGCTCCAAATCCAAATCCTTCAATGGCTTTAATCAACTTTTCGATATTAGATTTTGTCATCCAAATCCAAAAATCAATATCTTTGGTGTATCTTGGATATCCATGAAAATTAACAGCGTATCCCCCGATTATCAGGTATCTGACCTTAAACTTGTTTAGCAATTCGATAAACTCTCTGAAATCCTTGTCGAGTTCCATATTTTATTTTATTGAATTGCTGGCGCATTCTCTCCAATTCTGTCATCCGTTCTTTTGCTGTTAAGGACATCCAATACTGCAGATTTGCTTCATCCTGCCCTTTTTTTACAATTCTTAATTGCTTATTCAATCGTTATATAGTTTTTGTTACCGCACTTACGATCACTATGAATCCTTCTTTTTCGGAAGTACATTGGTTACAATCTTCACCTGAGGAAGCGGGTTGGTCGCATTGGAAACGATCGAGATCACCTTGTTTTGCCTCCCTATTTTCCCTGCACTGTCGAACTTCACTTTAATGCTGCTTTGTTCACCCGGAAGTATTGGGTCGCGGGTCCAGTTTGTAGCGGTGCATCCGCACGTAACCTTCACATTGGTAATGATCAGAGGTTCAGTACCTGTATTTTCAAATTCAAAAACATGTTCAACCACATCCCCCTGGTAGATATCCCCAAAATCGTACGTTTCTTCTTCAAACGTAAATGAAGGCCCTGTTACTTGTGCTTTGTCAGATTGCTCTTGTGCAAATATCAATCCGGCAGTCAATAAAATGAGTGTAACCAAAATTCCCTGTTTCATTATCTTCTAAGTTTTATTCGATACAAAAATATCAAAAACCTGCGAAATATAAACGGAATTAGGTTTCAAATTGGTTGATATTGAAATTAACCAGAAATAACTCCCGTGTAGCCCTTGTAAAAGCCGTATAAAGCCATTTCAATCTATCAGTATCCATTTTATCGTTTGCAATGTAACCTTGGTCAATAAAGACCGCATCCCACTGCCCCCCCAGTGACTTATGGCAAGTTACGGCATAGGCGAATTTAACCTGCACAGCATTTAAATACTTGTCAGAAGCCAGTTCTTCACGCCTTTTGCGTTGTGGCTTTATATCCGCATAATCGACCGACACACGCTTGTAAAGCTCCTTGTTTTCTTCAGCGCTAAGCGAAGTAGTCGCAGAATATATGGTGTCCAGCAATACTTTTACCTTAAATGATTCCGAAGACTCCATTATCAGCTCCAGGTCGGCAAATCGAAAACCATATTGCTCCTCAAAGCCGTATATTTTTACTATTTCCATAAAATCTCCATTTGCCAGAAAACCCGAAGGAGAATTGGGCGGAGCATAGGAGTAATTATTACGGACAACCATCAGCACATCGCCAACATCAAGTTCGTCGTCAAAAAAGTGGATCTGTCTCCTTATAAACAAGTTGTAGTTTACAGCCGATTTATTCGATCTGCATATCACAATGGTATTGGCCGTTCCATATTTATTATAAGAATAGCGAAGCCCTTCCTCCATTTTCTCAGATGTCATGCGGAATATGTCATTAAACGAGCGAATTGAGAACTTTATTTCACTGGAATCTTGTTTCAGGCACCTTCTCAATTCAGTGGCGTTATGTAAAATTCCCGAATCAAGTTCCTGCCGCATCACTTCATCAAGTTCAATTTCAAAGACCGTATCCCCTCTTTCCGTAAAAAATACTTTTGTCAGTGCAGTACTCCTGGTTTGGCCAACGGGTGGAAGCTGAGCAGAATCTCCAATCAGAATCAGTTTATTATCGGCATGGGTAAATACAAATTTCAGCAAATCCTGCAGTAAGCCAGAGTAACCGAAGTCAGCGCTGTCGGAGAGCATGGAAGCCTCATCCACGATAAAAATTGTTTTTTTATGATAGCTGCTCTGAAGTTTGAATTTTAGCTCGCCGGTAGCGGGGTCTGATTTCTGTTTGTAAATTATTTTATGAATAGTAAAAGCCATCCGCTGCGTATATGACGACATCACCTTGGCTGCTCTTCCGGTTGGCGCCATCAAAAGAAATTTGTAATTAAACAAAGGCAATGTATTTACCAGCGCAGATACAATTGATGTTTTACCAGTTCCGGCATATCCTTTGAGAAGGAAGACGGTATTCCCTTTATGGGCAAGAAAATTATCTACTTTATTAAAAAATGCGTGTTGCCCGCGTGTGGGTTCGTGTGGAAATTTATTAATAACAATTTCAGAAAATAACGGCATAATCCGATATGATTCAGATTGGTTCCGATCCAAAATCACTCGGAAACAAGGTAATCATTGTAGCAGAGGCTTTGGCTATAAGTTTCCGGTTTTCTCCAATTACATTCCATATCTCTGCTTCACAAAAATTTAATTTCCTGCCTGTTTTCAAAACTATCCCAATGGCATGCACTTTATCGCCTGTTCCGGAACGTAAATAGGATATCTTGATTTCACCCGTTACAACATTGCAATCTTCTGGCACAAGTGTATAGGCCGCAAATCCGGCTACAATATCAGCCAGCGTAGATATAACACCCCCGTGAAGCAAACCCTTCTGCTGCTTGTGATAATCCATGACAGAAAGCCACCCCTCGGCTCTTCCGGGTTCAATCACATCCAGATTAAAGCCGATATATTTCATAAAATGATTGCGTTCTGCGTATTTTAAAACCCTGGAATGATAATGTGGATTTTGAACTTTATACATAAATTTATTAATTGCGTAAATATACCTACACAACAGCGTATTTCTATCTGATGAGAAAAAATACGGACATTGTCGGCCAGGTCTATGGCAATCAACTTCGCGTACGCGTGATTGGTATCTGTGAGGTAAACGGTAAGATACTTATGGTAAAACACCGAGGACTGGGCAGTGACGGAATTTTCTATATGCCTCCCGGAGGAGGTATGCGATTTGGTGAATCTGCCATGGATTGTCTGAAAAGAGAATTTGCCGAAGAATCAGGAATTATGATATCTGTTGGACAATTTATTTGCGTTACGGAATATTTAGAAACACCCCTGCATGCATTAGAATTATTTTTTACAGTTTCCAGGAAGGGAGGTGTTCTTAAGAAGGGAAAGGATCCTGAAATGGGTGATAAGGATCAGATCATTGAAAAAGTTGAGTTTATGAGTTATAAGCGTCTAAATAAAATTCCGTATAGCCAGCTTCATAGCCTACTTCACCATGTCAATTCCTTTTCGGATATTGTACATAAACAAGGTTATTCCTATATTTCGGGATAAGATTTAAAATAGAAATACATTTTGATTATTAAATTAAATATCAAATAATTATTATTGCACAAAATTGAACAATATGAATTGGACAAAAATACTTACCATTGGTTTGTTGTTAGTAGCTGTTGGGCTGGCTTACTACCTTGGTTCCCGAATAAAATTTGCTATTGATGAAGAAAAAAGAATAGCCGGTCATGAACAGTTGGTAATTGCCAAGCTTTCGCTCATTCGCAAAGCTGAAATTGCATACCTGTCTGTAAATGGCCATTACACTAACAATTGGGATTCACTGACAAGTTTTATGCAAAATGGTACGTTTCTCATTACCCAGCGGTCTGAAGAGATCATCACCCTTCCTTATGGAGCAGACAGTGTCATTGTGCATATCGACACACTAGGTACCATACCGGTTTATGATTCACTTTTCAGCGAATCAAAATATCCAGGGTTTGATTTTAGCAAGATAAATATTATACCTGATACAGGAAATGCCTTATTTGATCTTTTTACGGATGAGATAATAAAAGGAGGCGTTAAAGTAAATGTGATTGAGGTTCGCGATACGGCTCCCGTCAATCCTAATCGGAACGAAAAAAATGAAGCCAGAAATAAAAAACCACTGAGGTTTGGTTCCAGAACTGATGTAACGACTACAGGAAACTGGGAATAATAGAGACTTGAATACATCAACCACCGCCAGTTATAAGTTAATAAAAAAGATAAAGGATGATAAGTTTGATGTTGACGAACTGCATCACTACAAATTGTCCATGCAAATAGGCACGCGCGATTTTCAGTTAATAATCGTTGACTCCAGAAAAAATAAAATCCTGTTGCTTGAAGATTATATACTTTCAAGTTCCAAAACATATAAAGAGCTGACAAACACGCTTGATGATCTGTTTAATAACCATCATCTGCTAAAAGCAGGATTCTGGAAAACGGTAAAAATATCGTTTAAAAACAATAAATTCTCACTCGTACCGGCACCGCTGTTTTCAGAGGATTCACTCTATGACTATCTGCGGGTAAATGCCCGGATCAACCCACAAACAGATGAGCTGCAATTCTATAAGCACATCCAGTGCGATGCAGTTAATGTATTTTCAGTAAATAAGTTGCTTTATAACTGGCTCGAATCAATGTATAAGCAAACAAGCATTGGTTATTTGCATCAGGCCAGTGGGCTTATTGAGGGTATTATGAGCCAGCTAAAACATTATCAGGACAATAACATTTTTTTATATATCGACCGGTTTAAGCTGCATATTATCACCACACGAGGCAAAAAGCTGGAATATTACAATCAGTTCTCGATCAAACAATTTTCCGATTACATAAAATATATCATGACTGTCATGAAAGGACTCGGTCACCACCAGAAAACAACACCCGTGATTTTATGGGGATATATCGGAAAACAATCGCCGCATTTTAAGGAATTTTCGAAGTACATCAAAAACCTGACTTTTGGAGAGCGTCCGGATTTTCTTAAATTCGGGTACTTCTTTGATGAGGTCCAGGATCATCACTTTTTTGATCTTTATAGCCTCAATCAGTGTGATTAGATATAAGGAGGAGCATGAAAAAAACCGCCATTTTCCCGGGTTCTTTTGACCCATTTACCAATGGTCATCAGGATATTGTTCTACGGGGATTGAATCTGTTCGATGAAATAATAATTGCAATCGGCCATAACACAAAAAAAACGAGGTATTTCAAACTCAATGCCATGATTGACTACATCAGAATGGCATTTGACAATAACCCTGGCATAAATGTGATCACGTATAACGAACTGACTGCATCGCTGGCCAAAAAGTACGATGCCAAATTTCTTTTGCGGGGGCTTCGAAATACCACAGATTTTGAATATGAAAACAGTATTGCCGAAATAAACAAGCACCTCAACCCTGATCTGGAGTCGGTTTTTCTTATTACATCACCTGAATATGCTTTTATCCGTTCTTCAATCGTCAGGGAAGTACATTTGTATGGTGGTGATATATCTGACTACCTGCCCTACGCACTCTGAGACTACCCGAAAAGGTGCCAGGTTTCACAACTCTTCATAAGATTATTACTATTTGTAATCTTGCTACAGACTATTAACTTGTGATATAAATGACTCTATTCCGGATTTGATTATATTTCAGACTCATTTATAAGATATTTGCCGCTTTGGTTTTCTTTTTGAATTTCTGAAAAACATAGCGGATAGACTGATATGAATCTTTCAGACTATGAAACAGGTCTTTGGTTTTCAGCCACTTCACTTCCTCAATATTTTCTTCCTTTTGAGGTTTCATGTTGCTGTCATCCAAACATTCCATCGCATACCAGTTTGTTTTTTTTAGTATTTTTTTACCATTGAGTGAGTAGGTATGCCAGGTATTACAAATCTTTTTACCTGCTTCTACCTTTATATTACATTCTTCTTCCACTTCTCTTACTGCCGCTCTCCTGGGTTTTTCTCCTGCATCCAGCTTTCCTTTTGGCAAATCCCATTTTTTCAGCCGGTAGATCATCAGGATTTTGTCACCTTTTCGTACTACACCTCCCGCAGCCTTTACAATGCGGAAATGTGATTTCAGATAATCTTTAGCAGTTATATAATTTTTAACAGCTATGGTGATAGATATTACCTGGTTGAAAACATTTACCTCGAGTAGTTCAATAATCTTGTCAATATCTTTTATGCCTGCTCCGGTGACCAACACATTATGTATAAGTTTTTCAGGTATCAGTACTTCTTTTCCAATGTTTATATGCACTTGATAATGTTCTGGATCAGGATTGTCTGTATTTTTTATTATGTATAAAGGAATATCATTAAAAAAAACAATCATGCTTATATTTCTAAATTTACACTCTATAAAATATTATATCCAATTATCAAGGTCTGAACGACATGCTAACAAATATAATATAGATTCAGGTGATAATTTCTCTAAATTCGCAATCATGACCGACACTGCCATATCCCGAACTGTTGTAGAAATGCTCCTTGATATCGGAGCCATTAAACTGAATGTAAAAAGACCCTACACCTGGAGTTCAGGTTGGAAATCACCTATTTATTGCGATAACCGGCTTTCTTTATCCTATCCTGATATAAGAGATTATATCAAAGAAAAACTTGCAGGGCTTGCCAGTGAAAAATTTCCTGACGCCGAAGCTATTGCCGGCGTGGCTACTGCTGGAATTCCACAAGGGGCACTGGTTGCTGATGAACTGCATTTGCCTTTTCTTTATGTACGTTCAAAGTCAAAGGGACACGGTCTTGGAAATATGATTGAAGGCAAAATCACAAAAAAACAAAAAGTAATTGTTGTTGAAGACCTTGTCTCAACCGGAAACAGTTCGCTGAAAGCAGCTGAAGCGCTTAAAAACGCCCGTTTTAATGTGTTAGGTATGCTGGCGATATTTAGTTACGGTTTTGATATTGCAGACCAGAACTTTGCTGCAGCAGGGCTGCCGCTCTATACCCTGAGCAGCTATGCCGATATGCTGAAAGTTGCAAGGGAAAAAGGGATCGTGGGCGATAAAGATCTGATTCTGTTGAAAAGCTGGAGAGTGGATCCGGAAAACTGGAGAAGGTAATAATTCAGTGGCGGTTTTATTTATGACTTCCTTAATATACCTATCTATAAAAGTTACCAGATTTTCCATTTGCAAAATAGAAACGGAAAGATAATGCTTTTGGATTTTCCTACTTCGTACTACCTGAATTAGCCAGCCCATCTGTCATTGCCTGCAGTCCTCCTGAATTCGAACTGTAACACATACCAAGATCATCCACGTGGATAATTAATACTTTGTCAATTTTTTAAATCCGAGCTTCACCGCATATTTTTGTTGGCAAATAGCTTACACTGGGCACTGATAGCACCCATTAATCCAAAACAGTATAAAGTTAAAATCGTTTTTTCATAGCAGGTATATATAAGAATAAACAGTTTGTGGAATTTATTAAAATTGCTCCTCGATCCCCAATCCAAACAATGCAAAATCATATTTCACTGGGTCATCAGGATCAAGTTTTTTCAGGTGGCTGGTAAGTTCCACAGCCGTACGCCAGTCAGTTTGCCTTCGCGTAATCAATCCGAGTTTACGTGCCACCCGGCCAACATGCAAGTCGCAGGGACATATTAATTGACTGGGTTTCAGTTTTTTCCATAAGCCAAAGTCAACGCCTGCATCATCATTTCGAACCATCCATCGAAGAAACATATTGATCCGTTTGCACGCCGAATTTCGCTCCGGTGTGGCGATGTGTTTTCTGGTACGCTCCGGATAAACAGGCATACTGAAAAACAGACGGTGGAAATTAATCAGGATAGTTTCCATATGAACGTCCTGGCTGCCTCCAGTAAAAGCATCTTCCAGCGTATTATGACTATAATAATAACATTTAAAAAATTCAATAAAATAAAGAGTATCAGTGGCATTGAAAGTTCGGTGTTTGAAATCAAGAAAACCCTTCAGATCCGCCTCATTGTGGTTTAAGATAAAGTCATACGGTGCATTGTCCATCCGCTTGAATAGCTCCGTACTCTTGTTAATAATAGTAGCCCGCCGACCCCAAGACAGTATAGCAGTCCAAAAAGCTGTAATTTCAATGTCCTGCTTGCTGGTAAACCTGTGAGGTATGGAAACAGGGTCGTTGGTGATAAAATCCGGCCGGTTATACGCTTCTACTTTCTCATCCAGAAATGCCTTCAGAGAATCGTATTCTTGCTCTTTCATCTACCCTTCAAAGTCAGCGATATGAAAGGCTTCTATGTGTCTCCCGTCAACATCTGTAAAACCGTACTCATGTGCAAGGTCACTGACAGCATACACGCCGCCACTTTTATGCATTACGGTGGAATCAGCAGCCAGAGCAGCTACCGCCCTACCGACATATTCCACCGAATGCGTTGTATTGAAATCTAAATATGTACTTGATTTCATAACGCGTTCAGTTCGTGTAAAACCAGGGTGTATTGCCAGTGCGGCAACATTATACTTTCGTAATTCAAGTGCCATTCCCAGCGCCATCCTGTCCATTGCATTTTTTGCCGTATCATACATAGTGGAGTGGAGAAATTTCCCTTGATCACCTGCAGATATGTTGATGATCAATCCAGTTTTCCTTCTGATCATTAGACGTGCCGCCAGCCTTCCGGCTGTGAAATGTGCCCTGACTCCAGCGTTAAACATCGCTCTCCATCTTCGCAGGGGCTGTTCCCAGAAGGGTGAGCTAAACGTTTCATCATGACCTTCATAACCACCCCATACATTGTTGACCAGCAAATCAAGCTTTCGTGAGCTGGAATCGATACGTCTAAATAGTTTCTCAACATCACCGTCATTCGTATGGTCGCAATACACAGCAATTCCCTTTCCACCTGCTTTATTCACTAATCTGGCTGTATCTTCAATGGTACCCGGCAATCCTTCTTTCTGCTCAGTTCCATTTTTCGATCTTCCGGTCACATATACAATTGCACCGGCTTGTCCAAGTACTATTGCAATACCTTTTCCTATACCCCGGCTGGCGCCTGTAACCAAAGTTACCACATTATTAAGATCAGGCGCTGTGTAATCATCCGATGATTTCATATATTTATTACCATTTTCATGTTCATATAAAACGACATAAATCCACTTAACTAATATATCAGTGTTTTAAAAAATTTCAATTCATATCTATCAATGAAAAATATATATCTTAATTCTAAAAATGTCAATAGAATTGACGATTTTGCCCTTAGGACAGACGAAAGCTATTGAAATGCAATGACTTGGTCCAGGCTAATTCAGACCTTAAAAATGCAAGAAAATAGTATATGATTAAAAATCTATTATAACGATTTCATTTTCAACCGTTTACAATTCGTGTAAAAAGACTTAATGAGTTTTTGGGTTAAAGTAACTTTTAATCTAACTAAACAGAACCGATGTCAAGAATAAAACTAAGATTACTGATAACTATATTACCAATTCTGATCATTTCCCCAGTATTCGGCCAGAAAAAAGATACAACATATTCTATGCTAAGCGCATTTACCTACCGCCCGGTAGGGCCAACACGGGGCGGAAGAGTGACAACCGTGGCGGGTGTTGCTTCCGATCCGGCTGTTTTTTATATGGGTACTACAGGAGGTGGCGTATGGAAAACAACAGATTACGGCCAAAGCTGGAAAAATATTTCTGACGGTTATTTTTCAACCCCTTCAATCGGCGCCATCAGGGTGGCTCCTTCCGATGCAGAAATTATATATGTAGGCACTGGTTCTGACGGAATCCGAAGCAATGTGATAACAGGCAAAGGGGTATATAAGAGTACAGATGCAGGTAAAACATGGAAATTTGCAGGACTTAAAAGCGCTGGTCAGATCGGTGCGGTGGAAGTACATCCACTGCATCCTGATACGGTATATGTTGCAGCAATCGGCAATGCATTCGGACCAAATCCCGAACGCGGCGTATTCCGCTCCTATAATGGTGGAGAAACCTGGGAAAAAATTCTTTTCATTTCGGACAGTACGGGCGCTTCGGACCTTGAACTTGCCCCGGATGATCCAAACACGGTGTATGCTTGTATGTGGCGGGCTGAGCGCAAACCCTGGACCATTATCAGTGGCTCTGACAAGGAAGGCGGGATATACAAATCAACGGATGGTGGTAACACATGGATAAAACTGAAAGAAGGTCTGCCGTCTGGTTTATTTGGCAAAAGTGATCTTGCTATATCACCGGCCAATCCACAACAAATTTGGGCGCTAATCGAGGCTCCCGAAGGTAAAGGGGGCGTCTATCGGTCGGATGACCGAGGAGAAACATGGCATCTGGTAAGCACAAAAAAAGAACTCCTGGACCGGCCCTTTTATTATTGCAACATTGATATAAACCCCCAGAATGACAGTGTCTTGTTTGTTAGCGCCACACAATTCTGGAAATCAACAGACGGGGGTAAATCCTGGAAAAAAAAGAGCGTTCCACATGGCGACAATCATGGTATCTGGATGAATCCTACAGATTCGCTTCTCTTTATTCAGGCCAATGATGGTGGTGCCAATATAACACGTGATGGAGGAGAAACATGGTCAACGCAACGCAATCAGCCTACCGCAGAATTGTATCAGGTAGAAGTGGACGACCAGTTTCCCTATTGGCTGTATGCCGGCCAGCAGGATAACAGCACCATTGCCATCCCCAGTCTGCCACCCTACAACGCCGTGGCAGGCGCAAGTGCTTTCTGGATGGCTGTAGGTGGTTGCGAAACAGGTCCTGCGGTACCTAAACCGGGTAACCCGGATATTGTCTACTCAAATTGCAAGGGACGTTTTGGGGTATTTAATAAGAAAACAGGGCAGGAAATGCAATATTATGTTGGAGCTTCTAACATGTATGGACATAATCCAAAGGACCTGAAATTTCGTTTCCAGCGGGTGTCCCCGATCCATGTTTCACCACATAACCCCGATGTAGTATATCACGCTTCGCAATACCTGCACAAAACAACCGACGATGGCAAAACCTGGGAAATTATTTCACCTGATCTGACCTCATTTACAAGTGAAACTCAGGTTATTTCCGGTTCGCCGATTACTAGAGATATTACCGGTGAAGAATTTTACAGTACTATTTACAGTGTACGCGAGTCTGTATTAAAAAAAGGACTTATCTGGGTTGGGGCAAATGACGGCCCGGTATCAGTAACAAAAGACGGCGGCCTTACATGGGAAAAAGTGACTCCTCCTGATCTTGCCCCCGGCGGACGTGTACAGTGCGTGGAGCCATCTTCTCATAAAGAAAACAAGGCATATATAGCTGTTTATCGATACTTACTTAACGACTGGCATCCGTACATTTACAGGACAGACAATTATGGAAAAACCTGGAGTTTGTTAACCACAGGAGAAAATGGCATTCCCGAAGATAACCCCGTGCGGGTGATCCGGGAAGACCCTCTAAAGGAAGGACTTCTCTTTGCAGGTACTGAATCAGGTGTCTATGTTTCTTTTAACGATGGCGTAAACTGGCAACCTTTTCAACAAAACCTCCCGATTACCCCTGTAACCGACATAAAAATACATCATAATGACCTAGTGCTTTCAACGATGGGCAGGGGTTTCTGGATACTTGATAACATTACTCCCCTTCGCCAGTTTAAAGCGCCTGAAATAGCGGCTCCTGTTC
The DNA here is from genome assembly GCA_022571715.1 of Bacteroidota bacterium. Taxonomy (GTDB): domain Bacteria; phylum Bacteroidota; class Bacteroidia; order Cytophagales; family Cyclobacteriaceae; genus SZUA-230. The sequence continues at coordinate 70,518 of JACZXH010000001.1, forward strand.
TGTTGTACAAACCGGAAGATACATACAGGATGAGATACAAGAGCACGGAAAAAAATTCCGTGCCACATTATCCTCCAACTGGTGTAATCATAGACTTTTATTTGAAGGACCTGCTCGCTGATAATCTAAAACTTACGATTTATAACAATGAGGGGGCCATCGTCAGGACGATCACGAAAAAAGAAAAAAAGAAGGATATAAAAGCCAACGACACTGACATGGCCACACCCACATTCAATACAAGATCTGATCCTACGGTCGAAATGAAAGCCGGGCCTCAACGAATAACCTGGGATTTACGTCACACAAAACCATGGGATAATGGTAAAGGCAGAAGAAGTAGAGGACCTATGGTTGCTCCCGGTGAATACAAAATTGAATTGACTGCTAATGATACCACAGTTACACAAATTGTTCGTATTCTGATTGATCCACGGTTAAAAGCAGCAGGCGTAACGGAAAATGATTTAAAAAGCCAGGAGCAACTCGCATTGCAAATCAGGAATTTGTTAACTGAAACACGTCAAATTGCTGAAAAAATCAAGGTGAAGCGAGCCACAATTGCCAAAAAGACAGAAGTTGGTAAAGCATCTAAACACATGCAAAACGATGACAAGACATTGGCTGCTATAGAATCGGAGCTGGTAACAAAGAAAGGTCGATATATGACCCCGATGCTTATTGATCAGGTGAGATATTTATATTCCATGCTCGACCGGGCCGACCAGATTCCGGGAAAAGATGCCTTTGATCGTTACAACGAGCTGTCCGGAAAATTTGAAGTACTTAAAATTGATAATGAAAAATTACTGAGCAAGATTTCAAGGAAGTAAAAGACTATAAGTAAAAGGATAAAATCCGAAACCCGAATATCTAAAAAACAAATTACCAGATTTATATTCGTATCATCAGTTAATAGCATTATCTGAAATAGGAAACCTTCACCCTTAGTTTCCGGTTTACTGCATTGATATTATTCCAGGCAGGTTTTGATATTTTCACAATAACTTTATCGTTGGCTCCCGTATCGGGCAATTTGCCGATTACACGTACAAATACAACCTGATTATTCATCTCATTTCTTACAATCAGGATAGTGCCTGGAAGTGCCGTTCGGTGCAGAGCAAGAAATTTAGTGCTGTTCCCGGTACCTTCGATCAACGCAGCCAGTCCCCTTTCCTCCATCATAGTGAAATCCATTGCCGGAAATTCGATTTTTTCTAATGCGCTTATTGCAACAATGCTGTCTTCATTAACATGAATTTCATTTTCTTTGCTGAAAGGATAGCGGTCCGTTTCCAGTTGGGTTTGCTCCACTTCATAATTGCTATCAACATGTATCTTTAACTGCTGCCCCGCCACAATCTCATCACCCACCAATGAATTCCACATCTTAAGATCAGCTACAGTTACCTGGTACTTTATTGATATGCTGTAGAGATTTTCGCCAGGCAAGGTGTGATGATAAATCCAATTTCTGGACTTTTCAGGAAGAATAGCAACATGGATTTCTTCTATCTTTAATTTCTGTCCGGTATTTATTTCATTTACCCGAAACGCATTCCACGTTTTGAGGTCATCTACTGATATATTATATATTTTTGAAATCGAGTAAAGGGTTTCACCGTTTCTTACCCTATGCATGAAATACGGGCCTCTTGAAAATGGGATGTACAGTATATGTCCTGCCTTAAGGCCGTTTACAATAACCGGGTTAAATTTTATTATTTGTTCAAAAGTTACTCCGTACCGCAGTGAAAGGGCATACACGGTTTCACCCGGGTCCACCTCATGTACAATCACCCAGTGCGATTTTTTTTTCTGTATCCGAATTGAATCCGATGCAACAGTAATATCCTTTCCATACACAGATCCGGAAACAAATGTCAGCGACAGCAAGATCAAATAGCAAATACTTACCTTCAACATTATGTTCGATATCATTATTTATTCGATTTCAAAAAAACGACATTATCTTCCGAAACTGCATGAATAATGCCAACTATTAATCGACATTACAAATTTCACTACACGTTATTTAACGGAAAAGAAATAGATTTGCTAAAAGTAGCACTAAACATCTCATATGCTGAAGTATCTCCTATTATATTTTGTCTTACTTATTTCAGGCGCTTTGTACGGACAAGAACAAAAAAAAGTGTTGGTCATCGAGATCAAATCAAACATTGATCCACGGACCACGCGATATATAAACCTTGCTTTGGAGTATGCTGACAAAACAAAAGCAGAACTAATAATCCTGGAGATGGATACATATGGTGGCACTGTAAATGATGCCAAAGACATTGTAGAACTCCTCCTCGACCTTGAAATCCCGGTTTATGTGTTTATCGATAAGGACGCTGCATCGGCAGGTGCACTGATTTCCATAGCCTGCGACAGCATTTATATGGCTCCCGGCTCCAGTATCGGGGCTGCCACGGTAGTAGTGCCTGACGGTACCGCTGCACCGGATAAATACCAGTCGTACATGAAATCTACCATGCGTACAACAGCAGAAGAAACCGGCAGGGACCCGAAAATTGCTGAAGCAATGGTTGACGAGGATATTGAAATTGAAGGAATCACCAAAGCGGGAAACGTACTTACCTTTACGGTATCCGAGGCAATAAAGCATGGTTTTTGCGAAGCAAAAGTTAGTACCATCGAAGAAATCCTGAAGCGATCGGGCATAGAATCGTATGAAATTGACCGGTTTACACTTGATGCCACTGAAAAAATCATTGCGGTTTTTCTGAATCCCTTTATCAGCGGCCTGCTAATCATGATCATTATCGGAGGTATTTATTTTGAGCTTCAGACTCCCGGCGTTGGTTTTCCGATCCTGGCATCACTCATTGCTGTTATCTTATATTTTGTACCCTACTATTTGAATGGACTTGCTGAAAACTGGGAAATCATTGCCTTTATGGTTGGTATAGTATTGCTTGCACTCGAAATCTTCGTAATTCCTGGCTTTGGCATATTTGGCGTTTCCGGATTGATATTAACAGTCGGGTCATTGATTCTTGTGATGCTGAATAACGATATTTTCGACTTCTCTTTTGTGGACGATAAAGATCTGTTTCTTGCAATCACAACCACGATAACCGGATTGGCTGGCGGAATAATATTGTTATTTGTTACCGGCGTGCGGCTCACACAAACAAAATTGTTTAAAAAGATTGCATTGCAAAGTGTAATGGAAAGTAAAGAAGGCTATACTTCTTCATTCTTAAAAAAAGATCTGATAGGCAAAACAGGAACCTCCTATACTGTACTGCGTCCAAGTGGAAAAATAATGATTGAAGGCGAGTTTTATGATGCTTTTACACGTGGCAACTACATAAAGAAAGACGAAAAAATTATTGTGATTGCAGATGAAGGCACAAGCTTAAAAGTGCATCTTTATAGCGAAGAGGATAAATTAGAAACTTAAATCCTGAATTTTTGAAAATCCTTGGAATTATACCTGCACGTTATGAATCTTCACGGTTTCCTGGCAAACCCCTGGCTGACATTGCTGGTAAATCCATGATTCAAAGGGTATATGAACAATCTTCAAAAGTACAGGCATTTACAAAAGTGCTGGTTGCCACAGATCATAAAAAGATTTATGAACATGTACTGGCATTTGGAGGAAACGTTGTAATTACCAGCCCCGCACATCCGACAGGAACAGATCGCTGCTATGAGGCACTGCACAAAGAAGATAAGTATTACGAATTCGTAATTAATATCCAGGGAGATGAACCTTTTATATCACCGGCACAAATAGAATTGCTGTTATCTGTTCTCAACCCGGCCGTAGAACTGGCTACATTGGTAAAAAAAATTGACAGGGAAGAAGAACTGAACGATCCAAACGAAGCAAAAGTGGTAATCAACAAAAATATGGAAGGCATATATTTTAGCCGGAGCCCTATCCCCTATCAAAAAGATACACCCAAGAGTGAATGGATACATAAACATGTATGCTATAAACATATCGGAATTTATGCGTATCGTTCAGATGTGCTTGATTCCATTACCAAACTCACTGTTTCGGCGCTTGAAAAAGCTGAATCACTCGAACAACTCCGCTGGATCGAAAACGGATATGCTATTAAAGTTGCCATTACGAATATAGACTCAATGTCCATCGATACACCGGAAGATATTGAAAAGGCCGTCCGGTTGTTTACCTGACCTGGATAATTGCAACTCTCAACTTCCCTGATCTTACATTTCAGTTTGTTTCGATGATCTTTGTCCACACCTCATTGATCTTTTCTCCCCTGGAATTCAGGCCGATGTGTTTCCACGTAACATCATCAGTTTCATAATCAAATTCGAGATTTAATCCTACACGTGAACTATCCTGGGAGAAAAATTCAATGTTTTCTGTGTATTTGCCATCTTCGATAGAATACGTGCCTCCACCCGTACCAAAAAATTCACCAGTCATTGAATTAAATGATGCCCATTGAAACCGGTTATCCGATAGCACTTTTATGGTTTTACGGGATCCTTCAGGCACAACGGTCGTGGTGCCGTTACTTTCGCTTTCGGTGATAATCCATGAACCTTGCAGTGGCGAGTCCAGCTTTTCTTTCATTCTTTTCATATCAAAATATATCCCCTGCGAACTGGTGAGTTGCCATTTATTCGCTCCACCCTTTTTTATTAAAACAATCCGCTGGCCAACCAGCTTGGGTTTCAGTGTATGAAATTCCACCGTAAACTCCACTGTGTTACCGCCCTTTTTAAACGTGCCTCCCCCGGCAGCGTAAAAAGCGTTGGATTTAACATCAAATAAAGACCAATAGTAATAATCTCCGGCAATCAGCATTATACCTTTTGCATCTTCAGAAATATTTACGTTTCTTATATGATAATTTTCTATAATCCAGGCCCCGTCAGGATTCCTCTTGTCGTTGCCTGATAATTCCGGGGACAATATAGATAACAGTATCTGGACAAAAACAACAGTTAGCAATAGGCTGCGCAATCTCATTTCTATTTAATTATTATTAAAAAGAGGTATATTATTGAATCAAAACAGGATCAAATTTACAGTGAATAAAACAAATCGGACACAATAAATCTTTTAAATCCCCGATATGAGAAAAATATATAATAAAGATCTTGCCACAGATCTCATAGAGCGAAATCAAAAAATTGCGATTGAAGCCGAAAAGTTAAAAAAGCTTGATATAACTACCCTTCGCATTTTGCCGGCAAAAGGTAAATGGTCGATTCTGCAATGTTTCGGTCACATGAATATTGTTTATGAAATATACCTGCGAAACATACAATATAGTCTTGAAAAGTCGAAAGCAAAGCATGTACCGTCTTCCGGATTTTATATACCCGGATATTTTGGTAATAAATTTTATCTGACAATGCTGCCAGCCAAAGCGGGCAAAAAAAAGAAAAGTATGAAAACCCTTAAAAAATTTGTGCCGGTAATGAATGAAAAGGCAATCGATGCTTTTCTGTCTCATCACCGGATTTTTACAGAACTTATTCGCCTGATACCTGGACAGAATCTTGGCAAGACAAAAGCGGCCAGTGCCATCGGAAGGATTATTCGTTTTAAACTTGGCGACATTTACCGGATTATAACCGCACACAACGAGCGGCATATTATACAAGCAAAAAATACGGCTGAGTTGCTGTCGAAATCCACAGACCGATTGCATCTCACAAGTTAAATTCATGTTTGTGCTATACAGAAAATAATGTAATAACATTCAATTGAAATTGCCAGTTTACTACTACAGATGTATATTTGATCTCCTCAGCAAAAAATTATTCATATGAATTGGTTGAGCCAAACTTTAGCCAGTAGCCTTGGAAAAAAATTGATAATGGCACTGACTGGTTTATTTCTAATATTATTTTTAACCGGACACTTGATTGGTAATTTGCAACTACTCAAAGATGACGGCGGACAGGCTTTTAATGAGTATGCAAAGTTTATGACCACAACGCCTATCGTCAAAATATTATCATATCTAACGTATATCAGCATTATTCTGCATGTAATTTATTCCCTGATACTTACCATTAACAATCTTAAATCACGTCCCATCAAATATGCGGTCAACCGCCAATCTGAAAACAGCGTTTGGACATCACGCAACATGGGCATACTCGGTACATTAATTCTTATATTTCTGGTTATTCATCTGAGAAGTTTCTGGTATGAGATGCATTTTGGATCCATACCTACCATTGCGTATGAAGGTGGCGGTCAGATCAAAAACCTATATCTGATAGTAGTAGAGGCATTTTCACATTTGTGGTATGTCATACTATATGTGGTATCAATGGTGGCGCTTGCATTTCACCTTACACATGGTTTCCAAAGTGCTTTTCAAACATTGGGACTCAGGCATCTAAAATATACACCACTTATCAAAATCGCAGGATTACTGTTTGCCATTCTTGTACCTGCGTTATTTGCCCTGCAACCCGTTTATCTTTATTTAAAAAATTTATAATGATAAAACTATGAATCTTGATGCTAAAATACCTGAAGGCCCATTGGTCGAAAAATGGACGAGGCATAAGTTCAATATCAAGCTGGTAAATCCGGCAAATAAAAGAAAATATGATATCATCGTAATCGGTACCGGTCTTGCCGGAGCATCTGCAGCGGCATCACTGGCCGAACTGGGGTATAATATCAAATCATTCTGCTTTCAGGACAGCCCGAGAAGGGCTCATAGCATTGCTGCCCAAGGAGGAATCAATGCGTCAAAAAATTACCAGAATGACGGTGACAGCGATTACAGATTGTTCTACGACACTATCAAGGGTGGTGACTATCGTTCGCGAGAAGCCAATGTGTACCGGCTGGCAGAAGTCAGCAGCAGTATTATTGACCAATGCGTCGCCCAGGGGGTACCTTTTGCAAGGGAATATGGCGGTCTTCTTGATAACAGGTCGTTTGGAGGCGCACAGGTATCAAGAACATTTTATGCCCGCGGACAAACTGGTCAGCAGCTTCTACTGGGAGCCTATAGTGCTATAAGCCGCCAGATTGCTAACAGCAAGGTGCAGATATTTCCCCGCACCGAAATGCTGGATCTGGTTCTGGTTGATGGCCAGGCCAGGGGAGTTGTTGTACGTGATCTGGTTACAGGCAAAATTGAATCTCACAGCTCCCATGCCGTAATACTGTCAACAGGTGGTTATGGAAATGTGTTTTACCTTTCTACCAATGCGATGGCTTCAAATGCCACAGCCGCCTGGAGGGCACATAAGCGAGGTGCGTTATTTGCAAATCCCTGTTTTACACAAATTCACCCAACCTGTATCCCGGTTTCTGGCGAACACCAGTCAAAACTTACCTTGATGTCCGAATCACTCCGCAATGATGGACGAATATGGGTACCGAAAAAAGGAATTAGGGGTTTGACTGCAAAAGATGCATTACGCATTCCGGAAGAAGAAAGAGACTATTTTCTGGAAAGACGGTATCCGGCATTCGGAAATCTTGTGCCGCGAGATGTGGCTTCGAGAAATGCCAAAATGGTGTGTGACGAAGGCCGTGGCGTAGGAGCAACCGGGCTTGCCGTATTCCTCGATTTTGCGGATACCATTCAACGTGATGGCCGTGACGTGATTGAACAGAAATATGGTAACCTGTTTGATATGTACAAACAGATCACTGCAGATGACCCTTATAATGTTCCGATGATGATTTATCCGGCGGTGCATTACACAATGGGTGGACTTTGGGTGGACTACAACCTTATGACCAACATCCACGGGTTATATGCACTCGGAGAATGCAATTTTTCCGATCATGGAGCAAACAGGCTGGGTGCCAGCGCACTTATGCAGGGTCTTGCCGATGGTTATTTCGTGATTCCATATACCATTGGCGATTATCTTGCAAACATGCCTTATCGTAAAATTTCGGTTGATCATGAAGCTTTTCAATTAGCAGAAAAGCATGTGAAAGACCGGATAGAAAACCTGTTGAATATTAATGGTAACAGAACTGTGGATGATTTTCACAAGGAACTAGGTAAGATCATGTGGGATTACTGCGGTATGTCCCGAAATGAGGAAGGTCTTAAGCACGCCAAACAGGAAGTCATTAAGCTGAGAGATGAATTCTGGAAGGACCTGAAAGTAATAGGCACCCATGAGGAACTGAATATGAGCCTGGAGAAGGCTAACCGGGTGGCAGACTTCTTCGAACTGGGCGAACTGATGATCGATGACGCCCTGCAGAGAAGCGAGTCATGCGGCGGCCACTTCAGGGAAGAATCGCAAACCGAAGAGGGTGAAGCGCTGCGTATTGACGATGAGTTTTCGTTTGTGGCGGCATGGAAATTTACCGGCAAAGATCAGCCGGAAGAACTTATAAAGGAAGAGCTGATTTTTGAGAACGTGAAATTAACCCAGCGATCATACAAATAACATTTCATATGGGTAATTATCAGATTTTTAAATTGATTAATGAATAACACCTAGCAGTATGTATTTTAAATTAAAAATATGGCGTCAGAAAAGTCCGGAAGATAAAGGCGGGTTTCAATTCTACGAACTCGACGATGTTTCTCCTGATATGTCCTTTCTTGAGATGATAGATGTATTAAACGAATCACTCGAAATAAAGGGCGTTGAGCCGGTACATTTTGACCACGATTGCAGGGAAGGAATCTGCGGAACCTGCAGTATGTTTATCAATGGACGGCCGCACGGACCACAACGGGGCGTGACTACATGCCAGTTGCATATGCGTAGCTTTAATGACGGAGACACGATCACGATCGAACCCTGGCGTGCCAGGTCTTTTCCTGTTATTAAAGACCTTGTAGTTGACAGAAGCGCCTTTGACAGGATCATCCAGGCTGGAGGGTTCGTGTCAGTAAGTACAGGAGGCGTGCCGGATGCCAACGAAATACCCATATCCACAAACATTGCCAATGAAGCAATGGACGCCGCATCGTGTATAGGTTGTGGCGCGTGTGTGGCTGCCTGCAAAAATGCATCAGCCATGTTGTTTGTAGCTGCAAAAATTTCACAGCTCGCCCTTCTGCCACAGGGTAAGATTGAAGCAGCGTCAAGGGCTGAAAATATGGTGGTACAAATGGATAGTGAAGGATTCGGAACCTGCACAAATACGGAAGCGTGTGTAGCGGAATGCCCAAAAGAAATTGGTTTAGTGCATATAGCCAGAATGAACAGGGAATACTTTTTCGCCAAGCAAAGTTCCGAAAACATTTCTTTAAGATAATAAGTACACGAAGGGTATCAGGATATAAACAGAAAACTGCAACCATCGTACTTGTAGATAATGGAAATACGTTCATCCAGATACTTATAGATCTTGATATTCAAGATTGGCCGGTGAAGCCGTATATTTACATGACAACTTATAATCATCAGCCATAAACGCAGCCAACCTATACGATAGTTAATTATACTGTTTCCTTCGCAAAGAAATACCCTCCTTTTTTGTTGCCAGTTACAATTCATCTATCTTTAAAAAAGTCACATCCTTATAAAAAAACCGGAATATGGATAAGAGCAACATATTTGTTACTTCCCACCCGCGTATTGGACCGGTACTTGCCTCAGAAATGTCTGCGCTTGGATATAAGGTGGAGAAAATAGAAAATATGGGCGTGTATGCCACTGGCTCATTTACGGATGCCATACGAATGAATCTCTATCTGCGCAGCGCCAACCGGGTGCTCTTCAGGCTCATTCAATTCAATGCCGATAATCCAGAAGATTTATACAAAAATTCAAAAAATTTTGAATGGGAAAACGTTCTGTCACCACAAGGATATTTTTCGGTGCAGTCAAGCGTAAGGAATACAACCATAAAAGACAATCGTTTTGCCAATCTGCGACTCAAAGACGCAATCGTTGACCGGATGAAAGAAAAAACAGGTGCACGGCCCAACTCAGGTCCATTGTATGACGCGAGCGTGATTTTTCTATATTGGCACGATGATGATGTTATCATTTATTATGATACTTCAGGTGAAACAATTTCACGTAGAGGGTATCGGAAAAATCCATTCAAAGCTCCAATGAATGAATCGCTTGCGGCTGCCATATTGATTCGCACAGGCTGGGATGGAACCGAACCATTTGTAAACCCTATGTGTGGCAGCGGAACGGCAGCTATTGAAGCGGCCATGATCAGCATGAATAAACCTCCGGGTTTGCAACGTGAAAATTTTAGCTTCATGCATCACCGCCAATTCAACTCAAGAATCTATCGGATGCTGAGAAACCAGGCCATCGTAAACACGTATTCAAAGCCAAAAGCAAAAATCATAGCATCTGACATCAATCCATTAGCAATAAAAGCAGCTAAAGAAAATGCAAAAGCAGCCGGTGTGGCCAGGCACATCACATTTAAAGTGTGTGATTTCAGCCGCACAGAAATACCAGGCCATAAAGGAGTAGTTTTTCTCAATCCGGAGTACGGCAAGAGGCTTGGTGAAGAAGAAAACCTGAAAATTATTTACGCTGCCATCGGAGATTTCTTTAAAAAAAGTTGTTCTGGATATAAAGGATATGTTTTTTCAGGTAATCCGGATCTGGCTAAATCGATCGGATTGAAAACTTCAAGGCGTACAGAATTTTACAACGGAAAAATTGATTGCCGGTTACTGGAGTTTGATTTATATAAAGGAAGTTTAAGGGAAGCGTAAAAACGTTTTACAATGGCACAAAAAAAAGAAAATAAAAATGTTTTTGCATCTTTTTACTACTCCTTCCCTGTCCAGTTATTAATCAATCATCTCAAACGTAACCACTTGCTTTTATTTTGCTGGTTTATATTATTTCTGGTTGTGACTGAAAATATTGGCCGCTACTTGGGTATCCCTTTTTTGTATCTTGATCCGGAATACCTTGATAACGTATCATTCACCAGCTTTTTTATCATGGGCTTCGTAATCGCAGGCTTTAGCATTGCCTTTCATATCACGGCTTATATCATTGACGGCCACAGGTTTACATTCCTAGGGGCTTTACCTAAACCATTTTCGCGATTCAGCCTTAATAACTCGTTAATTCCGTTCGTCTTTTTTGTAGTATATATCATACAAATTATAAAATTTCAGAAATTTAACGAGTTCGCATCATCTGTTCAGATCATAAAATACCTGGCAGGCCTGCTTTCTGGATATGTGGCAATGACATTGGCGATGTTTATGTATTTCCGGCTTACCAACAAGGATATATTCAAATTTGTTGCTGATAGCTTTAATGAAAAACTGAAACAGAAGTTACGGGTAACCAGGGCCACGGTAATGGAAAAAATGCAGGTTGCCAAAAAGCGCGAAATCAGAGTAGATAATTACCTCGACCTGAATCTGAAATTTAATTCCGTTCCATCCGAAACGATATACCGAACAGATTTCATTACAAAGGTTTTTGATCAAAACCATCTGAATCTTGTCATATTTGAATTTGTTGTGTTTCTGCTACTGCTGTTTTTGGGTATTTTCAGGGACATTAAATATTTCCAGCTTCCGGCAGCAGCAACCACCGTATTATTTTTCACCATCATTGTGATGTTTATAGGCGCTTTTGCCTACTGGTTTCGGAACTGGGCTGTTAGTATAGCGCTTATCATTTTAATAACCGTAAATTTTCTTATGAAACAGGAATTGTTTTCAGGAAGATTTGAAGCATTCGGGCTCGATTATAATGAAACGCCGGCCGTTTACAACCACCAGACTATCCGGGAGCAAAACCGGAAAGAATTACGCGAAAATGACCTTAAAAACACCACGGTTATCCTTGAAAACTGGAAATCCAAATTTAACGGCAATGAAAAACCTCGGGCAGTATTTCTTTGCGTAAGCGGAGGAGGCCAGCGGGCTTCACTTTGGACCCTCATGGTATTGCAAAAAGCAGATAGTGCTACCGACGATAATTTATTTAAACATTCCATTCTCATTACCGGTGCGTCAGGTGGGATTGTAGGGGCATCGTATTACCGCGAACTGAAACTCAGGAAATTTGCGGGAGAGGATATTGATCCCGGCAATCCTGTATATCTCGAAAACATTTCAAAGGATAATCTGAATCCTGTCATATTCAGCTTTCTTGTCAACGATCTGTTCGTAAAGTTTCAGCACTTTGAATACAACGGATATAAATACTCCAAAGACCGCGGTTATTCATTTGAAGAGCAAATCAATAAAAATACAGAATCCATATTGGACAAACCGCTTTCCGACTACCGTGTCCCGGAAAAAAACGCGGTCATACCATTACTGATCATGGGGCCTACCATCATCAACGACGGTCGGAAACTGTTTATCTCACCCCAAAATGTATCATACATGAATATCATGGGAAATGGAGCGATTTCGGTTACCCCGGAAGGCATCGATTTTCTTAGATTTTATAAAAAGCAGGGCAGTGAACAGTTGCGATATCTGAGTGCACTGCGTATGAATGCCACATTTCCATACATAACACCCAATATTACACTGCCAAGCAATCCGCCTATGGAAATTATGGATGCCGGAATTTCGGATAATTTTGGCATATCAGATGCACTTCGGTTCATTTTTGCTTTTAAAGACTGGCTGGAGCAAAACACCTCCGGCATTATTATCCTCTCAATCCGTGATTCCAATAAAAACAAACCTATTGCCCTTCGCAGTTCGAAATCGCTTATTGAAAAATTCTCTAATCCCATCAGCAGCATATACATAAATTTTGAAAACCTGCAGGAAATAAACAATAATGATAAAATCATCTTTGCTCATAACTGGTATAATGGTGAAATCACACGGATCGATCTTCAGTACATACCCCAAAGCCTCACCAGTGACCCGAAGGATATCGATCGTGCCTCGCTGAGCTGGCGGCTGACAACACGTGAAAAAAAGGATATACGCAGCAGCATTTATTTAAATGTAAACCAGAAAGAGTTAAAACGGTTGAATGACCTATTGAATTAAATGGAACCGGGAAAGCAAACCCCTGATCCGGAATTACTGCTATGTTTATAACAAAGGTTTCGTAATTTTGAGCGCCGGACCATACATTTATAAAACCGTATATGCCAGATACAGTTACACCCTATAAACCAAAGCATAAAATACGCATTGTAACTGCTGCCAGCCTGTTCGACGGCCACGATGTAGCCATCAATATCATGCGCAGGATCATTCAATCTACGGGTGTGGAAGTGATTCACCTCGGGCACGATCGGAGTGTGGAAGATGTAGTGAACTGTGCCATACAGGAAGATGCCAACGCCATTGCTCTAACCTCCTATCAGGGTGGCCATAATGAGTATTACAGATACATGCGTGATCTTCTGAATGAAAAAGGAGCTGAAAATATTAAGATATTCGGAGGTGGTGGCGGAGTGATACTTCCGGATGAAATCAAAGCCCTTCATAAATACGGCATCACGCGCATTTATACGCCAGACGACGGCAGGGAATTAGGGTTGCAGGGCATGATCAACGACCTTGTACAAAAGTGCGACTTCCCTATAGGCGACAGACTCAATGGTGAAATAACAAAATTAAACCCTGCAGACCACGCCAAACTTGCACGTCTCATTAGTGCCGCCGAAAATTTTCCCGGTCTTTTTAAAAAGCAACTGAATAAGGTGCACAAAATGGCTGAGAAAATGCACACACCTATACTTGGGGTTACAGGCACAGGGGGGGCAGGGAAATCGTCCCTTGTGGATGAACTCGTCCGTCGTTTTCTGACTGATTTCCCTGATAAAACAATTGCCATCATTTCGGTTGACCCTTCAAAAAGAAAAACAGGCGGCGCCTTGCTTGGAGACAGGATACGGATGAACGCCATAGGAAATCCCAGGGTTTATATGCGGTCACTTGCTACCAGGCAATCAAACCTGGCCTTGTCGGCAAATGTAAACGAAGCGATTCAAATCCTAAAAGCGGCAGCGTTTGACCTCATTATTATCGAAACTTCTGGCATCGGCCAGTCTGACACAGAAATTATTGATCATTCGGACGTCAGCCTTTATGTAATGACACCTGAGTTTGGCGCTGCCATACAGCTTGAAAAAATAGATATGCTGGATTTTGCAGATATCATTGCCGTTAACAAATTTGACAAACGGGGTGCACAAGATGCCATGCGCGATGTAAAAAAACAATACCAGCGAAATCATCAGTTGTGGGATACAAATATGGAGGAACTTCCTGTTTATGGTACAATCGCCTCGCAATTCAATGACCCGGGCATGAACAAACTTTATAAGATGCTAATTGATAAGATTGTTGAAAAAACCAGGGCTGATCTTCATTCCGAATTTGAGGTATCGGATGAAATGTCAAAAAAAATATACGTTATCCCGCCTTCACGCGTACGTTACCTTTCCGAAATTTCCGAAACCATCCGGAATTACGATCAGTGGGTTGAAGCACAGTGTACCATAGCCCAAAAGCTGTTTGGAATTAACAAAACCATTGAATCACTTAAAGCGTCCCGACTGAAAGATAAAGACCGGTTAATCAAAGAATTGGAAAAGCTATATCACTCCGTTTCCATTGATTTTGATCCCAAGAATAAAAAGATAATCGAAAACTGGGATGAAAAGAAAATAAAATATGCCGGTCCCGTCTTTTCATTTGGGGTCAGGGGGAAGAAAATTTCAATTGAAACCCATGCCGAAACACTTTCACACCTGAAAATACCCAAAATTGCACTCCCGCGCTACGAAGCGTGGGGCGACATCTTAAGATGGAACCTGCAGGAAAATGTACCCGGAGAATTTCCTTATACATCCGGCTTGTTTCCTTTCAAACGGCAGGGTGAAGATCCCACGCGCATGTTTGCCGGTGAGGGTGGACCCGAAAGAACCAACCGGCGTTTTCATTATGTGAGCCTTGGAATGCCTGCAAAAAGGTTGTCAACCGCGTTTGATTCTGTAACCCTTTACGGCAACGATCCCGATTACCGGCCCGATATTTACGGTAAAATTGGCAATGCAGGTGTTTCTATATGTTGCCTCGACGATGCCAAAAAATTGTACTCGGGATTTCATCTTACAGATCCGAAAACATCCGTAAGCATGACCATCAACGGCCCTGCCCCCATGCTGCTTGGCTTTTATCTCAATGCAGCTATTGACCAGCAGTGCGAGACTTATATACGTGAAAACGGACTGGAAAAAAAGTTGGAAAATAAACTAAAAGCAAAATACGAAGACCGCGGGCTGACCAGGCCGGTATATCATGGCGAATTGCCTGAAGGAAACGATGGCCTGGGCCTTATGCTGCTTGGTATTACCGGCGATCTAATATTGCCTTCCGATGTGTATGAAAAAATCAAGCAGGACACCCTGGCCAAGGTACGTGGAACCGTACAGGCAGATATTCTGAAAGAAGATCAGGCACAAAATACCTGTATCTTCTCCACTGAATTTGCCCTGAAACTGATGGGTGATGTACAGGAGTATTTTATCGATCATAACGTCCGTAATTTCTACAGTGTATCTATTAGTGGATATCATATTGCCGAAGCCGGCGCCAATCCCATTACCCAGCTTGCCCTTACAATCGCTAACGGATTTACCTATGTGGAGTATTACATGAGCAGAGGCATGGAAATCGATAAGTTCGGGCCAAATTTATCTTTCTTTTTCTCGAACGGAGTTGATGCAGAATATGCAGTAATCGGCAGGGTAGCCCGCCGCATCTGGGCAAAAGCAATGAAATTGAAATACGGCGCAGGTGAGCGGGCCCAAATGCTTAAATATCATATTCAGACTTCGGGCAGGTCACTACACGCCCAGGAAATTGATTTTAATGACATTCGCACTACATTACAGGCATTGTATGCCATTTACGACAACTGCAACTCCTTGCATACCAACGCCTACGACGAAGCCATTACTACGCCTACTGAAGAATCTGTACGCAGGGCGATGGCTATTCAACTCATTATCAATAAAGAGCTGGGACTTGCAAAAAATGAAAATCCCAACCAGGGGTCATTCATAATCGAAGAGCTTACTGATCTGGTTGAGGAAGCTATAATGGCTGAATTTGACCTGATAACAGAAAGAGGAGGTGTACTGGGTGCAATGGAAACAATGTATCAGCGTAGCAAAATTCAGGAAGAGAGCCTCTATTATGAAAACCTGAAGCATTCTGGTGAACTCCCGATCATAGGCGTAAATACCTTCCTGAGTTCGGACGGATCACCAACCATCATTCCTGAAGAGGTGATTAGGGCCACCGAAGAAGAAAAAGAAAACCAGATCAGCATGCTGCAATCCGTTCATGAAAGGAATAAAGAGGCCATTCAGGAGCAACTCCATGAAATAAAAGTAACCGCAATTAATAATAAAAATATATTTAAGCAGCTTATGGAAGCAACCAAAGTATGTTCTATCGGGCAGATTACCGCAGCACTTTTTGAAGTCGGCGGTCAGTACAGAAGAAATATGTAATAATTTACGAACTGATAAATATTTAATTTAATTCTAACCTAATAATCTATGGCAACTATCACACTTAAAGGAAACGAAATTCATACGCTTGGAAATTTACCCGAGCAGGGCAGCCTTGCACCCGGGTTTACATTAACAACTCAGGATCTTGATTCTACTGCATTAAGTGATTTTAAAGGAAAAAAAGTGATCCTGAATATTTTTCCGAGTCTCGATACCGGTACCTGCGCTGCATCCGTGAGAGCATTCAACAAAGAAGCAGCCTCACTGGAAAATACGGTGGTCCTGTGCATCTCCAAAGATCTCCCGTTTGCACATAAACGTTTTTGCGAAGCTGAAGGTATCAAAAATGTAGTTATGCTGTCGGATTATAAAAACCAAAATTTCAGCGATGCATGGCAGACTCGTATTACAGATGGCCCGCTTGAAGGACTCCAGTCACGCTGTGTAGTAGTCATTGATGAGAACGGGTACGTAAAATATACCGAACAAGTTCCTGAAATAACACAGGAACCCGATTATCAGGCAGCTCTTGCTGTGGTTTAACATACATGAAAAGCGATTACAAATACCAAAGCATGTAAATGCATTTTCA
This sequence comes from Bacteroidota bacterium, assembly GCA_022571715.1. GTDB lineage: Bacteria > Bacteroidota > Bacteroidia > Cytophagales > Cyclobacteriaceae > SZUA-230. Next base: position 87,545 of record JACZXH010000001.1, read on the forward strand.
CGTTCAAATGTTAAATTGTACTGATAAAGTTGAGTTATGTCTGAGTAGGACTGAATAACAGCTTTACGTTGTTGAATTGAATCTGGAAGTTGTTGAATTGGGACCTATCAAAAAGTTCAAGATACCTTGATATGGTTGTTTCCTCCGTATTTAGAAAAATTTGGTCAGCGAAAATTGCGCGAAACTATCATTTCTGATCAAATAGAGGAACTCTGTATCTGCTACATTATCAAACCCTGAAACTTCAAGGCTTATTTTCCATGAATCGCCAAGCCTACGGTTTGCTTCTATAAAGTAACGAAGGGTTTGGTTATTGCGGTCAATAATAATACCACCTATCAAATCCGTACTCTGCCTGTCATTAATAGCCAAACGGGATCCAAAAAAGAAATCATCATCAAGTCCGGTGATTAATTCCTGGCCCCGGTTATCAAAATTGTATTCTGCTATCAGGCCAATGTCGATACCGGAACTAAATATATTGCTAAAAGTGTATTCGCCACCTACCGTAAAAGCATTGATGTTTTTGCGCTTGCTTACCCTGTAAATTATTTCTGCTTTCCAGAACATTGGGCCCGTTGAGGCCTGAATATCTAAACCCGTTTGATTTATTAATTCGTAAAAAGCGCTAAATGTTATACCATCGGAAGATTCAAATAACGGAGACCGACTGGTGCCATGAAAATGGGAAATACCTATATCAAATACGCTGAAGGAATGTGACCAGCGAATGGCCAAATCGGGATTGTACTCATCCAGTTCACTTTCATAGGAGGTATTGTTATAGTCCAGATCAAAAGGTGGTCGTAAACGACCTTGCTGACCAGGGAATTTCAATTGCCGGTGGTAAGTCATGGCAAACAGGTCAATGGTTCCCCAGCTTGGTGACCAGGAAAAATGAATCATGGGTTGTCCTAGCTTTTTCTCCAGGTCGAAACCTTCCAGTGCATCGGCCTGATTGATAATGTCCACCACGTGGTTAGATTCTGTCACTCCCCAAAATATTTTCCTTAAACCCACCGATAGCTCCCAATTCTTAAAAATAGCCTGCCAATAAAGTTCGCGAATGTCAGCATGTGTGCGTTCGGTATCATATTGGTCAATCCGCGCAAAACCAACAAACTGCAGTAATTGTTTGCCTTTATTCCATTCGAGATAAACTTCTGGCTGAAACACCATAGAAAAATACGACTTATGCTGGCGCGGATAGAGGGCGCTGTCTGGGAAGTAGCGGTAATCTATTCTGAAATATCCGGAAATTTCAGAATAAATTTTAGGTTCTTGAATGCTTTTGTTCTGGGCCAGGCATTCATTTATTTGGAATAGTATGGGAACGAAAACAATCCAAACTACGATTTTAATACACACTACTTGGCTCTTTTCAGGGCATTTTGCGAAAAGTCATCTTTCGTGAGGTTTATCCCGAATTTGATCTCAGAAAATTCCAATAACGTCTCTTTTCCGTTTTGATGGTTCACCATTTTCATGGTGCTTGCCCGCCAGTATTTTGAGAGATATAGTTTAAAATTGGAATACATGAGGCTTTTTAGCAGGTCATCTTTGCGGTCATAAAACTCAATTTTTTCAAACCTGTAATTGGATTTATTATACCAAACTATATTCCGCTTGTACCCGGAAGTTTTAGATACCGGATAACGCTCTACTTTGTAACACTCTTCCCCATTCATTAATTCTTCTGAAATGTACTTATACGTGTACTTCTCAAGTTCCTGCGAAGAAAGATCTTCAAAGGCAAATTCGCTTCCCATAAAGGGCCCTGATTTGTTGGAGGACGAAATTCGTTTAACCCTGCCAATTGCAGGAAGGTAGAGCCACTGGTCATCATCACCAATTTTATGGGTGTAAATCATGCTGGCTGTTCCTTTTACATCCACGGGAGTATCAAAAATAGTCATTGACATATCTCCATCCCCTTCGACTTCCATAAAATACCCATGCATATGTCGCGTGGTCTTTTGCCCTTTTCGATTTGTAAGCGTCATTGTAAGAATATTGGAAGAACTAATCCAACCATTGTCAGATTTTTCTGCTTCCTGGGCGATTTCCAAACCGGTAATGACTCGTGCAAATGCCGTAATGATTATTATGCTAATTACTGTTGAAATTTTTAATGCAGTTTTCATTTTTTTTGATCTTTTAAAAATTAAATATAAGGATTATGAAATCACTTCCGTTTTCAAGGGTTCCATTTTTTCAGCTATTGTTGGAGTTTGATCTCTATCTATTAGCAGGAGCAGTGCTGGAAGCAAGAGCAGATCGAGTAGTAAGGCAACCACTATCGTAATTGCAGTTAGTTTACCCATGTCGGAATTCAATCCAAAAGAGGAGAACATCAGCACAGTGAAACCTGCTGAAAGTATGATGGTATTAACTATAATAGCTCTTCCAACTGTTGCAAAAGCGTAGCGAATAGCATCTTGAGGTGATTTATTTAGTTCTCTTCTCGCACGAATATATTTGGCAAGTAAATGGATAGTGTCATCCACAACTATACCTAGCGTCATTCCCAGAACTATTGTCAATGCCATATTTATTTGCCCATTAAAGATGCCCCAAATTCCATAAGCGACAGCTATTGGCATTATATTGGGAACAATACTAAGAAATCCATATTTGAAGCTGCGAAGTGCAAAAATGAGAATGAAGGAGATAATGATTAATGCCCCAAATCCGCTAGACAACATACTATTCATGTTCGTTTTCATAATGTGAGAGAACATAAGCATTGTACTAATACCATAGGAGAACATGTGTTCAGGTGCATTATTTCGTAACCAGTTTTCAGCACGTTCGGTCAGTCCGATAATCTCTTTACTCGTAATGTTATTGAGCGTTACAGTAAAACGAGTTTCGGACTTATCCACATTAATCTGATTATTTAAATCCAAGCCATAGGGCAATGACATTTCATATAGAAGGAGATATTGAGCAGCTTCATTTCTGGCATCCGGAAGCTTGTAATAGCTGGGGTCATCTCCGTGCATTGCTTTGTTGACCCGTTTCATGATTTCAGAGAAGGTACTGACATGCATAACTTCTTTCTGCTGACGGAACCATTGGTCAAATTCATCCAATTTTTTAAGATATTCCGGATTGCTAATTCCGTCTGGCTCGCCAGCACCAAGTGAGTATTCCAAATTGTATATTCCAGTGAGGTTCTCGCTGATGAATTCTGTATCAATTCTGAACTGAACACTTTTACCAAAGAATTTTATGAACTCATTATTCAATTCATTTTTAAAAGAAAAAGCACTGAGACCAATGGCAGCAACGACCGAGAAGACTAGTACTTTCCGGTTGTGCATAATGACAAAATCGGCCAAACGGTCAACAAATTTTGTACGCTCATTTTCTTCTTTTCTTATTTTAACCTTAACAGGCAGAATCGCCATGAGGGCCGGAAGGAATGATACGGAGAGAATGAACGCAGCTGCTACCCCTACTGCAGTAATATTACCGAGATCGTGGAAAGGGGCGCCCTCCGTAAAATTCAATGTTAAGAAACCTACTATTGTGGTTACACTGGTTGTAAATACGGGCATGAAGTTGATGCGAAGACTTTCAACAATCGCCTCCCTTTTTTGCATGCCAGAGCGCATTAACTGCAGCATCGTGAGCAATAGGTGAATACTATCTGCAATTGCCAGCGTCATAATCATGGTAGGCGCAGAGGCAGAAGGACCAGTCAACTCTATTCCAATCCAACCTGCCAGCCCCAAAGCAGACGTAATAGAAAAGAGTAAAACAAAAAATGCCGTAACCATTGCACTCAATTGCCTGGTGGTGATATAAACTACCAAAATGATGATGAGAAACATTAGTGGCACCAGTGTAGTCATGTCATTAATGGAGCCTTCAGCGAATGCTCCATTGAGCATCACAATACCTGAGAGATAGGTTTTGTGACCTGGATGCGCCTTCTCCCACTCTTTTGCCATTTTACGAGCATAGTTCATAACCACTATGGGTGCATTCATGCTATCTGCCGGAAGATTGACAGTTATATTAACAGCAGTAATAGAGGCATCCCTGTTGATGAGACGATCAACAAGAAGGGGCTCATTTAAAGCTATCTTTTTTATCCGCCGCAGTTCGGCATCTGACATATTCGCAGCATTACTAGCCAGACTCTCTATGTACATATCGTCTCCTTCAGAATGTGTGTGTTGGTAGTTGGAGAGCGCATCCACTCGTGTTGAATAAGGAGTTTGCCACGCTAGTTGTTCTAGGTCTTCAATGGCAGAGAGGGTGTTCCTGGTAAAAACCTGGCCACTTTCAGGCTGAATTACAATAAAAACATTGTCGTCTTTGGTGTATTTCTCTTGCAGGCCATCAAATGCCAGGACTTGAGGGTTGTCTTCATCAAAAAAAATGTGATAGTCATTATTGAAGGTAAGGAATTGACCACCACTTCCTGCCAGCATTACAATTAGCAGGGTGCCAAAAACAACCAACCATCGTCTTTTAATAATCCACTTTGCAAAATTTGCTATTCGACCATTGTTCCCTGTATTATTTTGTATGTCGTTCATTTTTATATTAGAATATTTCTTATTTAAATTGATTAGAATTAACCATCTAAGTTTTATTGAACAATTAAGTTATCGAGTTAAAATTTTCTATTCATTTGTAATAATTTACTTTATGTATCTTAGTAGTACAGCGACCCTGATTTTTGCTCCCCCTACGCCCCCTCGAAGAGGGGGACATAGGTGCTGAAATTTGTCAGGGTGGTCCCTTCAACATCCAATAATTAAATTTTGCATTTATCCATGATACTTTACCAATCTCAATTATTGGTAGAACCGAATTATTGATTAAGTTATTCAAATCATCTTTTTAAAGGGCAATTTCAAATGCTATACTCGTTTTATTATTAATATCTAAATGGTTAATTCTATAATTGATTAAAAAAAACGGATATTAACTGATAATTTATATTTTGAAAATCCAATATTACGAACTACGTATTAAATTTCAAAATATATTTTACTTATATTTTTTTTCGCTCAGTATTATGGGAATGGTTTCGAGATAACGGATCAGGTTTTCCTGATCGAGCGATTTGAAGTGTGACAATACCTTCTCTGCCGTTTCACGGTGATGTGCAATGAAGGTCTGGAATATTTGCTTACCATATGAAGCCAGGGTGACATACACGACCCTTCGGTCATCGCTTGAATGATACCTGTCAAGGTATTTTTTCTTAACCAGTTTATCCACAATGCTGGTTACAGTACTAAGCGGTGCTGACAGGCTATCGGCAAGGTCACTCATTTTCATGTTTTGTTTTTGGCCTACATAATTTATCAACATAAATTCCTTTTCACTAGGGTTGCCATGCATCATGCAACAGTCATCCATACCTTTTTTCATCTCATGGATCAGATTAGACATCGCATAAATGAATCTGTTTATTTTTTCTTCCTTGACTGCCATATTAGCGAGATATTCAAATAGTACGATTTTCGAATAATACAAATATAGGATAAATTTTATTAGAAGAAACTTTTTGGGATTCAATTATGGTTCGATATGTATTCTAAATGATTTATGGAGTATTACATTACTGACCGGAATTTAAATGGAATCACTTTAGACGGAGGCCGTTCAACACCCATAAAAAAGTAATTCCCAGCAAGGCTGCAGACGTGAGAAAGATAAGCAAGATCGGCTGACTCAAATCTATCATTGGGTGACCATTGAATGCCTGAAAAGCAGTAATACCAACAAATGTGGAATAACTTAAAATTCCCACAATGACGATGCGGGTACGTTTGGTTTCACTGAAATTTGTAAAACTGACCAACAAGGCCAATAGTGGCAGCACTTGTGCAGCATGTAAAGCAAGTGCATGTGGAACTTTCATCTGCCCAAATAGGCCAATCGTATTGCTGCTGTTAATGATCATAACGATGCCGAAAACTAGTGCGATCACTAATAACAGCAAGCCCGAAGTAATGGCCCACTTAAAAATAGACGGGGCTTTTAAAAAAAACACCGAACACAAAAGTACCCCAAGGATTAAGGGAGCATGTAAACTTATGGACGCACCCATAAGGCTAAAAACCGCAGCATCAAAGGGAGTAGTAAAATTGAAATGTGATGGTACACCACGCCAAACTTGCATGGTCACCAGAAAAACTTCCACAAAAGTGGCGACAGCATAAATACTTGATAGAATCCACCAAATGACTCGTTTTTTGGGTACAAAAGTCAAGAACCATGCAAGAGAAATTGCCGTGAGGCCAAATGCTTCACCAAAAGAGATTGCCTTCCGAAAAGAGACATCACCCTTTAGTGTGCCGCCCGTGACAATCAAGACAACCGTGTGAAAGATCGCGCTGGCCAATAAAAGAAAACCTGTAAAGTAGAGCAGTTTCTGATAACTTTCAGCCTCATTCCAGTATTTTCTTAACTGTCCCCCAATAATTTGGAACAACGTTTCATTTGCTGAATTCAATTCATTATTTCCGAGGACTTGTGACATCTAATTTTCTATTTTTTTTGAAGGAAATGCGCCATATGCAACGGTGGCTACCAACCTTCTTTACGTTGGTCTAGCCAATATAAGCATTAATTTGAATGTTGCTGGTTAGCGGACTTTCCTAAACGCTTGTATTGTTCTGTTTTATTAAGGCTAACCAACCAAATACAGTGAATTCCATGTATTTAATGTATGTCATTAGGGGTAATATGCATCGTATCCATAGGGCTGGCTATGCTTGTCTGGTTTGTTGTGGATGGGTGTATATTTCCTTAGTTCCGGACGAATTATGGCCTGAGATTTCTCAAACAAGTGGGTGTCAAATGCGTGTCGTAGCGTATGTACATCACTGCTTTCTGAACTCCTTACTCAAACTCATTTACTTGCTATTGATTGTTAAGATTTAGGAGGCTTACCCAAAATCAATCCATAGATCAACCAAGGTTCTATCAGACCCGCAGAAATGTAATGAGAAGTAATGCAAGGGGCTAAGCTTCTATCGCCTATCAAATAGATTATAGCTAAGGCAAGTCCTAATAATGTGGTGTATAGGATGGCTTTGATTGCAACCTGAAGTGATCCTTTAAGAAATCCCCATACACCATGTGAAATGCCAAAAGCCAGACCGGACAAGATAATTTGACTTAAATTGTCATATCCATTGGTTGCTAAACGATCCATAATGAATCGTCTGAAAAAAGCCTCTTCAACTACAGCTGCAGAAATAATAGCCAAAAACCCAAATAGGTTAAACCAGGAAATTTCAAGCCACTTTTCTTTAATGATCGGGACTGCATTCATCGATATCATAACATAGCCAAGTCCAAAAATGAGAGCTAATATCCAAGCTAAAGGAGTTCCTGAATTGCCACTAAAAAATCCCAATTTTTTCAAAAATCCTGTATCAATTCCCAAATAGAAATATCGATAAAGATACTTTGTAAGAGGATAGTACATTACCAAGGAAGCCATTCCCAAAATCAATAAAGTTCTTTTCCTGGCATTCATTGTTGATTCGATTGTTGGTAAAAATTTAAAAGTAAAGAGCGCCTAACCTATTCTAATAATTTGGGTTTTGACATTTATTTTTTATTTTTAGATTAAAGATATAAATTTCATTGCAGTATTTGTGCTAAGCAATATTTTGTTAATTACTATAATTCAATAAAAGTCTAATGAGTGATAGACTGCAATATTGCAGTATGGGAGTCACAATGGCGATTGGTATTGGACTTGCCATCTTCACTATTTTGTTGTTTGTGTATATCTTGGTGGATTGTATACGGCGTAGCGAAGCAGACTTCCCCACACTCGTCTATGGCGGCAAAGAGATCAGCCAGAGGGTTGTGAAGGCTATATGGACATGGATTTTGATTCTATCTTTCATACTCGGCTTGTCTGCCAGTCAGCAGATTTACTCAGCAACAGAGACAAAGAGTTCGCAACCAGGTTCTGTCAAATCCAAATACTCGTTTTCCTCACCCTTCTACACCTGCAAGGTTGATCAAGACGGTAATAAAGAGATCCGAGAGAATGCTTTGCGGATTCCTCTGCTCTTTTTCCTCGGGGTGTACCTATACTACCGTGGGGTTAAGAAACTACCCAGAAAGCAAGAACAGAGCTCGTAGATTGGGTTTTAATGAAAACCTTCGAACAGAATGCCTATCAAGCCATTGCAGTTGACGGCGGGGATCTTTCGTTTTGAAAGTCTTTTTGCAAACGGTGGTTTTTGGTTTGTCGGGAGTTTCTTGGTAATTCTCTAATGTATCTGAACTTTGTCGTTACTTCTATAAATCTATTTTTTTTCTGCTTTCAATAAAAGTAAATGGGTATAACGTATAGGATTTTAACCTACGTCTTTAGAAAGAATTTCCATCGAATCAATTGGGCTGGCAGTGTTTGCCAGGTTCATTCTGGCTAGTTGTATAACTTTTACTGTTGTGAACGGATTGAATAAACGCCAGTTTTTCCTGAAGGGATGCCTACGGCAAATACCGTTTATTTTTTGTTGACTGCCATTAAAATCTTCGGGTTAGAGAGAATGCCAATCCTGTTTTGTTGCTCTGCATTGGGAATCTATATATATTCCAAGTCGTCTGTTTGTCCTTTGGCTTTCGGTTTGAAATTAAATTCCATGCACTCAACATTATTGTTGTCGCTCCCAACCCAATGAATTTCCGGTAACCTTAAGCAAAGGCACTAATTTCAGATTTAAAATAAACGGGCATAAATTGTATATATGAATTATGAACAACAATCCAATGGTATTTTTGTAGCGTTGACTAAATTATTTTAATCGTTACTAATACAGTATTTAATTTATTGTATGAGAAAAAATTTATTGCGAAAATATCACATTTCCCTTCTTACAGAATTTAAGAGCAACTATGCCAACATGGTGGCAAGAATGGACGTATCCTCAATCCACGATCTCAGGGTCAACAATAAAAAGATCAATGCGCTGTTTTTTCTGTTAGAATCGTTAAATCCATCTCAGTTTAACCTCAAGAAGGATTCCAAAGAACTGAAAAAGTTCTTTAAAAAAATCGGTAAAATAAGAGATTATCATGTTGCACAGATTGTCCTAAAGAAATACGAAAACAATCTGGATCAAGATTTTAGTGATTGTTTAACGTTATTCCGATCAGATATCGTTAAGAATAAACGCAATTTTAGAAACTGGATTAAAACGCATGATATAAAATCCTTTCTTATCAGGCAGGATAAACTCGTTAAAGTCCCCTATGAGATAGAGGATGAATTCCTTAAATCAAAAGGGAATACACTGGTAAATAAATTAAAGAGGGAAATTATATTTGAAAATGAAAGAAATTACAAAGTATGGCACAAAAGGAGAATCTTGTTGAAAAAGTTACGGTTTTTAATCGAGGCTTTAAAGTTTAGTTTAAAAGATTGGAACAAATTTGATCAACGATTAAAAAAAGTGAAATTATTGGAAGAATTAATCGGAGATTGGCATGACCTGGTGATTACTGAAGCAATACTTAAGAATCATTTATATACAACCCTAAATTTAACTTTGCTAAAAAGAGCCTTAAAAAAAGATCGGGGAAATTTAATCAGTACAGTAAAATTTTATCTAACGGATTTAAAGGCATTATAAATTATATGATGAATATTTTAGAGTATCCATGAGTCACAATCAGATCCATCATCAATACATTTGCCTGATGCTGATAAAAACTTCAAAAAGAGTATTTGGGAAGAAATGTTTAGCGTATGTTAGCCACATTATCCTCCGATAACCTTGACATTTTTACGTTCGGCAAATTCTCTAATTGTTTTTTTTATGTCTATTGAAACATCAGAATTAGAGTTGTACGAAAATACTTTGGTTGTATCTGTTAGTTGAAAACTGATTTCGTATAAACCAAATTCTATAGATTGACAATCTGCCCAATTTAATTTTGTCACCGGTTTAAATAAATTATTCTTAAATTCTATACTATTCGTATCAATTTTTACTCTTAAAGCAAATTTAGAATTTTGAGAAAAAGTAGTTAATCCGATCATGCCAAAGTATAATCCTCCGAAAAGTATCAAAATCCCGAGAATTAATCCGACTGGCTCTGAACTATTATTGTAATTGTAGATAAGATATGTTCCATTCGTAAGGAAAAGTAATCCGGTTAAACTGAAAAGCCATCTATTTGCTTTAACAGAAAACTTGTTGTTCATTCCGATTAAGATAGTTTTACTCATTATCGTTCTGTTTTATTGAGGCTAACTAACCAAATATAGTGAATTCCATGTATTTAATCTCTGTCATCAGAGGTGATTTGTTTCATGTAAGTTCCTGCCATGCTCGCATTAAACTTAGTAGACTTTATCCGACTATACAGAGTTGACAGGACACTAGTACCCATATCATTCATTCCTCAATGACTCCGCTGGATTTGTCCGAGCCCCTCTCAAGGTTTGAAAACCAACCGTAAAAAGGCCAATTATTGTCAACAATACAGAACTCAACAATAAATCCCACAAACTAATTTCTGGCCTGTAAAAGTGTAAAGCCAGGATGACTTTGTCGAACAAAAGAAAAGTAGCTGGCAAGGCAATGAGCGCTGCAATGATCAACATCTTTAAAAATCCCTTTGAAAGTAATACCACAAGATTAAGATTTGAGGCACCGAGAATCTTTCTTATGCCTATTTCCTTGAGCCGAGTTTCCGTATTGTAAACCGCCATACCAAGCAATCCAAGTATGGCAATTGTAATAGCGACGATCCCTATAAATCCGAAAAGCTTCATTATATTTACCAGGAATCCATAAGCTTCCTGAATATCATCTTCAAAAAATGTCGCTTTAAATTCGGATTTACTTCCCGTCGCTTCCCAGGCCTGTTCTATCTTTTCCATCGTTTTGGGCATATCAGTTGAAACTATTGATAAATGGGCGTACCTGAAACGGTCTGGATCATAGTGCAGGAAAAATGGTTCAATGGGCTCTTCAAGATGATTATAATGAAAATCTTTAATCACTCCAATGATCTTGAGGTCCTCACCATAAGTGGTATAAACTTTGTCGATAACGTCTGTGGTAGAGGTAATAGAAAATGCCTTTAAAAACTCCTGGTTAACTATTGCCACCGATTCCCCGTATCCTGCGAACTCTTCATTGAAGTTTCTACCGCTCATCAGATTCAATCCCAGATTATCAATATATGTGTGATCTACCGAAATGAAGAATGCCAAGATCGAATCCATGGAATCCACTGGTCGGATCCAGGTGCCGGACGTGAGACCCATACCCAGGATCAGTGAGGACATAGATATTTTAGTGACTTCCGGGATTTTCGAGAACTCCGTTCTCAGTATCTCAGGATCCACTCCTGAAAGCGGAACGTTCAAAATGTTTTCACTGGTAAATCCAAAATCATAATTCAGTGAAAATCGGTATTGTTTAGAAATGATGACCATTCCTGTGATAAAAAAGAGTGAAAGGGCAAACTGGGCTGTGATCAGTACTTTTCGAAGATCCATTTTCGTCAGGACTTTTAGGAATGTTGATTCTCTTAGGGCCTTCAATGGGCTGATCCTTGAAAAATATATTGCGGGTAACATACCTGCCATTACTCCAGCAAAAACGGAATAGGTTATAAATCCAATTACGAGCGGTACTGACAGGTCCATGTTAAGCGTTTCACTGGCCTTGGGAATAATAGAAAGGAAACCTGGACGTATCAGAAGAAACACGATAATGGAAAATATCAGCGCCAATAAAGATATGATCAAGGTTTCTGAGATCAATTGAAAGAATATCTGCTTGCGGGTAGCACCGGAAACTTTCCTTAAGCCGAACTCCTTGGCTCTTTTTATTGCCCTGGCAACGGATAAATTAGTATAGTTAAAACATGCAGATGCCAGAATTGCGAGGGAAAGAACCGAAAGAATTATGATGGGCAGGTAATGCATCTTAGGTCCGATCTGAATGCTGAGGTCCGGACCCGGAACTATGTTGTTTATACCCTGAAAATCAAAAGTGGCATCAACATTATCAATATTACGGTAGGCTTCCTGGCTGATCCGGTCAAGTTCTACTTTCAATTCCCCGGGTTTGACGTTTGGTTTGAGTAACGTATACACATACGATGTGTTCAGGGATTCCCAGTTATCAATTGTTAAATATAGTTTACTATCTTTTTCGAGAATTGGAACAGTAGAAAATGAGCCCAGCATTTCAAACCGGAGGTGTGAGAACTTGGGCGGGTCCTTCATCAGAGCAGTTACAATAAAATCACCCAGATCACTCACTTTGACAATTTTCCCGACCGGATCCCGGGTACCAAACAGCTTGGCGGAGGCACTATTAGTAAGCACCAATGAAAACGGTTTTTCCAATGCTTTAGCAGGATTACCGCTTATTAAATCAAAGGAGAAAACATCAAAAAAGGAATTATCAACAAAGTATCCGGATAAAGGGAATCTTCTTCTCCCCTGTATCAACATCACCTTATGTACAAAGTCCTTTAGACCAGTTGACAGATGTATAAAGAGAATAAAAAAACACAATGCCCCATTTTAAAAATTCAATTTTGTGGTATATTTAACCTTAATTCGGGTACCCATAATGTAAATAAGGAGCATAGAGTGCCCATTACACAATCGTTGTGTGTAATTATCAATTTTAACAATGCAAAACCTAATAAAACTATTTACTGTCCTATCTCAAAAAATTGGAGCAAGTCAAATTCGTTCAAAAGATGATGAATTGTACAAGCAAATGCTCGTAATGATCTCAATTTTAATTGGCATTGCTGGGATAGTTTGGGGGATTATGTATTTAATTCTTGGACTGACACGTTCTGCAATATTCCCTTTCGCTTATTCTCTTTTAATTGGAGTTTCAATTATACTATTTCACTTTAGAAAGAGATATTCCCACTTTTTGTTTGCTCAACTCTTTTTAATCTTGTTTACTCCGTTTTTTTTACAATTGAGCCTTGGAGGTTTTTCTTCCTCAGGAGCTGTAGTGATTTGGGCATTTCTAGCTCCCATGGGTTCTGTAATGTTCCAGGGAATTAGGAAATCTATTGGCTGGTTCATAGCATATATGGTACTGGTAATCCTCTTGGCATATTTTGATCAAACATTTGCTGAACAGGATAAGAGTATAAGTGAGGGAAGTCGATTATTGTTTTTTATTATGAATATAACTGTGGTTTCGGCCATTACTTTCTCCACCATAATGTATTTCATAAATGAACAAATCAAACAAAAAACACTGAATCTAGAACTACTTGAAATTTCCAAAAAAGATAAACTGAAAATTGAAGAACAACACACTCAGTTGTCTGCAAATCATATAGCACTCCAGGAAGAACAGGATAAAACACAAAATATGTTGCACAAAATTGAAACCTTGTTTGGGCAACAGGTATCGAAAGAGGTTGTTCAAGAATTAGTTACACAGAAAAAGGATTTTAAAGGTAAAGCCTACAACGTAACTATTTTCTTTCTTGACATCAGAGATTTTACTCGTTTTGCTGATTCAAGAGCCCCTGAAGAAGTCGCTTCTTTTCAGAATATTGTTTTCGGTGAATTTATTGAAATCATACGAAAGAATAGAGGAATCACAAACCAAATTCTAGGAGATGGTATTATGGCTGTATTTGGAGCACCCGTGGAAAGCAACTCACATATTGTTGATGCGGTTGCCGCGGGCTATGCCATTATAGGGAAGATTAATGAATTGTACGAAAAAAATAAAATACCACAAATCCGTATTGGAATTGGTTTGCATTGTGGAAAGGTAATTGCCGGCAACATAGGCAACAATTTTAGAAAACATTATTCGTTAACAGGGACTACGGTAATTATTGCATCAAGAATTGAACAATTAAATAAAGTTTATAAAAGTCAGTTTTTAGTTTCTGAAAAAGTATATAAAGAAATTAGAAATAGTGGTTATCCAATAACCAAGATTGGTGATGTAGAATTAAGCGGAATTGAGCAATCGATTGGAATTTATCAACTTGCATAATAGTAAAACTAAACACAATCGAGTAGACGGCCGTGAGCAATTAAGCTCACGGTGCGCCTCTCACACCACTGTACGTCCCGCCATGAGCGGGATACAGCGGTTCGTTAAGTTGTGGGGAAATCTTTTTGTAAATATCCAGTAGAGAAATGTAACCCCGTTTTATCAATCTGTTAAGCGTGATGGTAGTTCCTAAAATTGGACTTTGTGCAACTGCCCAACCACCCATCCGTGTACGACTCCATGCATATGCTTGGCTTTGGATTATGGATGGCGTTAGTGGTTTTAGTTTACCAACACTAAAAATAGTAATGTTTAGGGATTTTGGCTAATCCTTGTAGATTAAGTGGTCTTCGTGTATAGGAGGTTCAGGTATTATTTGGTGATCTTCCAATCGTATAAACCTTTGCTGTTTAGTTAGCTGAGATCTCAGGTTTTTGATTTACTTTTATCAAACAATTAAGGATTAATGAGACAACTCCAGATCAGCAAGCAGATCACCAACCGCACAAGCCAATCCTTAGATAAGTATCTGCAGGAAATAGGAAAGGTTGATCTTATAACCCCTGACGAAGAAGTAGATTTAGCCAAAAGAATAAGAGGAGGTGATCAGCTTGCACTTGAGAAACTAACCAAAGCTAACCTCAGATTTGTTGTCTCAGTAGCAAAACAATACCAAAATAGGGGTCTTTCGCTGGGTGATTTAATCAGTGATGGTAATCTAGGATTAATCAAAGCTGGTCAGAGATTTGATGAAACCAGGGGTTTTAAATTTATATCTTATGCTGTTTGGTGGATAAGACAATCAATCATGCAGGCATTAGCTGAACAATCAAGGATTGTAAGATTGCCTTTGAACAGAGTGGCATCTTTAAACAAAATATCCAAAACATTTTCTGAGTTGGAGCAGAAGTATGAAAGAGAGCCGTCACTTGATGAATTGGCAGAAGTATTGGATGTTTCTACAGCTGAAGTAGATGGCAACATGAAGATTTCAGGGCGGCATATATCCATGGATGCCCCATTTATTCAAGGTGAAGAAAACAATCTTTTGGACGTACTGGAAAGCGAAAATGAAGAAAGCCCCGATTCCAGCTTAATGAGGAATTCCCTGCGAGAAGAAGTCCAAAGAGTACTTTCGAATTTAACTCAAAGAGAAGCAGATGTTATTAGCCTGTATTTTGGATTAAATGGCGAGCATTCTAACACGTTGGAGGAATTAGGTGAAAAGTTCAACCTGACAAGGGAACGAATTAGGCAAATAAAAGCAAAAGCAATAAGAAGACTTCGACATACATCCAGAAGTAAAGCCTTAAAACCCTACCTGGATTAAGGTTTTATTTATTTTAAAAAATCAAGCTTATCTACCTTTAACGACCTGGAAGATAGAACATAAATGTATGTTGCTGACTGTTAGGAGCTTGATGGATTAAACACACACAACTTATCCCTAGAATCCACCTATTTTCATAAGGTCTAAGCTATTATCTCGCTTTGAGGAAAAGTACAAGAAGGAAGTGGAGTGCCTTACAGCCGGTTATTTACTGAACCCGAGAAATTGGGATACGGTGTGCACCTAATCGGGTGGTAATTTCTCCGGTGTTTTGGCTATTTAATATCTTCATTAATAACTTCTCCGTGTTTCTGTTCCTTTTTTGCTATTTCTCATTATTAGAATGTGTTCATTTCACTACTATTGCAATAAATTAAAGAAAGCTTTAGTTCTAGTATTACTATTAATTCTTTTGTCAATGTCAACTATGGACAATTAGATTAAAAAAGAATATTCAAATTAGCTCGATCTTATAATTCTAGCCTAATGAAACGATTAATAACAATATTAGCCCTGCTGTTAGCTACTTACACATTCGGTCAAAACGGGTCAGGCAGGGTGTCCTTATTTTTGGATTGCAATACATTTTGTGACCAGACCTACATGAGAACTGAACTCAGCCAATTTGATTTTTTAAGAGACAGGCTGGCGGCAGATGTACATATTTTGATTACATCCCAGAGAACCGGAAGTGGTGGGAGAGAGTATCAATTGTTATTCTATGGTAATAACCAATACGAAGATCTCAACGATACGATCCAGTTTAGCAATTCGAATATCGCTACCAATTTTGAAATCAGAGAACGGCTTGTCAAACATATCAGAATAGGAATCATTCCCTATCTTGTTAGAAATGATCAGACAGATTTAATCGATTTGAGCTTTAAAAAAACACAAAAGTCTGATGATTCAACAAATCTGACTCATGACCCCTGGAATTATTGGGTAATTAATTTTGGAGGAAACGGCAACATAAATAGTGATCAGAATTATTTTAGTCGAAGACTAGGCGGAAATATAAATACTAACCAGATAACGGATGCCAGAAAAATCCTATTCAGGTTTAACGTAAGTGATAATCGACAAGAATTCACTTTTGATGATACAGATAGCACTACCACAGTAGAAGTTGTAAAACGCAATAGCTATAACTTTGAACATACCTTGGTATGGAGTTGGGGGAAGCATATGGCATATGGTTATGAACTTGGTATTAGTAGCAGTACTTTTTCAAATTTCAAGCAAAAGATATACATAAGTCCAACTATAGAGTATAATGTCTTCCCATATTCAGACGTCAATAACAAGCTATTTACCATAAGGTACGGATTGGCAATTCAAAAGAACATCTATAATGATTCCACTATCTATAACCGAATTGATGAGGTGCTTTACAGCCAGTATCTGAGTGCCGGACTTCAACTAACTCAAAAGTGGGGGACTGTATATTCCGGCTTAAGGTTCACTAACTATTTCCATGATTATAAGGACGAAGACCCAACGGCTGACTTCTTTTATAACATCGGGTTAGAGACTTTCACTAATGTAAGAATTACCGGTGGGCTGTCATTTCGTGCATTTGTTTTCGCTGGAATTGTAAATGATCAAATCTACTTACCAAAAGGAAGTGTCTCGGAACAAGATGTATTAACCAGGAGAAGACAATTACAATCCAATTTCAACATCTTTGCCAATTTTGGATTTAACTATCGATTCGGATCTAAGTTGAACAATTTTGTGAATCCAAGGTTTGGAAGTGATGGATTTGATTAATAAAGAATTGACTATAATTATCTCATGGGTATGAAATTGTACTTCTGTTTGGTTGAAAAACTCTAATGTAGTATCTCCTTTTAACGACCCGGAAGATAGAACATAAATGTATGTTGCTGACTGTTAGGAGTTTGAGGGATTAAAAACACACTCTTATCCCTAGAATCCACCTATTTTCATAAGGTCTAAGGTAGGATCTCGGTGTGGGAGGTATAAGTTATAGAAAGATAGGGGAGTACCTTAGAAGCTATTGTTCTCTTCCTCCGGGAATTGGACACTTAACTTAGTTCTCCGGGTTTATTTTGGTCTTCAAGCCTGCCGATGGGAGATTCCTGATTTTGAATTATATAGTACGCATTTAGATATAACTATTGCTCAATCGAAAAAACAGAATTGATTTTCATTGAATAAATCGCTTCTGATACAAAGATTATATTTTCATTGCTAACGTTAGTTGAGATATTAGAAAGATGCTCTTTATATCTATTTCTCGATATAAGAACTTTTCCTCGTTATCCCAAACCTTGAAAGGCACTGTAAGTGAAGGTTGTAAGTAAAATGCTTTAAGTTTTTTTGGAAGATATATTCTATAGCCAATTCTGAGGACTGCATATAATGCAAGTATTGTTTGAGGATTTGGAATGTCATTAAATCGAAAGCCATTAAAACTTAA
>JACZXH010000030.1 GCA_022571715.1 Bacteroidota bacterium
CAGTACAATTCCCCACGTTAACCGGTATGCCACCGAGTTTTCCGACCAGTTCCGGTTCGGATTTGATAGCAGTGTCTTTCCTGTTATAGCCGAAGCCAGTGGAGCGGTTAATGCGGAGGTAATTCCTGCGGCAAATAATCCCAGTCCGAAAAGCGTTCCGGCATACTTGCCTTTCATTGAAATTAGCGCCTCGGTCAACGCATCAAAGCTCATCATTCCCGTTATAGCGGTGCCAGCTACCAGAATAGCCAGCGAAATAAATCCGCCAATCAGTACGGCAATGGTTATCCCGATGCGCATTTCCCTGACAGACTGGCTTTTACTAATGCCTGATCCGAGAAAAAGGTTATATGGTACGATGGTAGTACCGATAAGACCAATGGTAATAAGCCCTGATCCTTGTGGGAAAGAAGGCTGAAATGAAGCCATTAGAACATCCATGAAGGAATAGCCAATACCTGAAGCAGCGCTGATAAACAGGATCCCCATTAAGGCAACGATTATTCCAAGGAAATGAACAAGCATCCGGCCTGTGCCATACCACAGGAGAATACCACAAAATAAGAATATAGCTGTAGTTGAATAACCTGCGGGGAGATTGAAAATCAGCTTTAGTCCCGATACGGCGCCCAGCATGTTACCCGCTTCGTATGCTGCACATCCGAAGATCACGGAAAGTGCCAGCCAGACTTTAATTTTATTTTTTCCATAACGCAAAGAAATGGCCTCACCAAATGTAAATCCGGATCCAATGGTTATTCTTGCCGCAGCTTCCTGAAGCACAATGCAGGAAACAGTGGCAAACACCAAAGCCCACACCAGGTCAAGTTGAAAGAGTGCCCCGGCTGTGGTTGCTGTGGTAACCGTACCTGGTCCGATAAAAGCAGCTGCAATTACCGACCAGAAAAGGACACTTGCTGCTCCTTTCTTAAAAGTAACTGTTTTAGGCATTGACGATATCTGTTTTTCTCATATAATTTCTTACCAATTTTAATGTAATTCAATTTTAGTATCATAAAAGTGAATAAGTATCACGTCTAAGATATTGATTATGTTTCTTGTTTGAAATTCATAAGGAAACCTTCGCGCGCATTTGCAATGCGTGCGGATTTACTATCACTATCATAAAAATTCAACTTTCAATATTGTCTCTTTGTCCTGGTAGTTCGAAGCGCTACTATAAACATAATCCTCAGGTAACCATACAATTCCAGCTTCAACGGGATTATTATGGACATAATCCAGTCTTTCTTCCAACATCATATTTGTGTTTAATTCAACTGGATGAAAACCGTCTTTCCAAATCTTATAATTTCTTCCTCGTTTGACCCTGTCTGAAGCAAATTTAAACTTCTTCAATAACCAGACTTTACGACTCTCGCTTGTCTTGTTAATTGCAGTTATTAATTGCTTTGAGGTATATTTCTTGAAATCTCGGATTATAAAATTCAGATCATTATTTTGAGAACTGGCAATCAAGTGGATATGATTGCTCATTATGCAATAAGCATGTAATGAAAGACCACGGTTTTCAATACAATACTTCAGAGATTCAATGAGAATATCCCGAAATTCCTGCCTTGTAAACAGGTCAACCCAGTCAATGACAGTGATAGTCATGAAATGAGGAATAGCGCTTTCGCCGACTTTATATTTTTCTGACATGGAATTTGAATTAATATTGGAATTTTATTTTACTGTTGCTATTTAAATCGGCACGCATTACGCCATAGGCGTCCCTTCGGGACAAATGCGCGCCAGTGTAAATTAAAACCATTAGTCTATTGACAATTTTGGGTTTAATGTCCACGCCATATCACCCTTACGGGTGACCACCCGATAGGCGTGGAATGGCGTGGTTAGTCACTCATACTTATTCAAAAGTCCACCTAAACGCATATGCCTATTCAACTATTTACGGGTGTCCGTAACCCCCTCCTCCCGGTGTGCAAATTACAATACTATCCCCTTTCTTTACGTTGTATTGATCTTTCCATTTCAAGTCAACCTTTTTACCCGACGAAGTTACAATCCATTGTTCGCCGGATTTTCCGTCTTCCCCGCCTGCCATTCCATACGGGGAATTTGTGCGGTGCTGACTCAGTACGGTGAGTTTTACGGGAGAACTGAAAGTCATCTTCCGGATCACCCCGTTTCCCCCATTCCATTTTCCTCTACCGCCAGAATGTTCCCTTATCCTGAAATAATCGAGCGTGACCGGGTAGCGGTATTCAAGTATTTCAGGATCGGTGATTCGCGTATTGGTCATATGCTGATGCACTGCATCTGCACCATGTGAATTTATGGAAGCACCCACACCTCCACAAATTGTTTCGTAATATCCGAATGAATCGTTTCCAAACAGGAGGTTATTCATCGTTCCCTGGCTGCAGGCAGCAATACCAAATGCTTTGAGCAAGGTATCGACAAGCCGCTGGCTGGTTTCGGTATTTCCTCCAACCACAGGTGGACATTTGGAGGGTTGTCCGCTGAAATCAGGATTAAGCATACATGGAGGCAGAATTATCTTTACATTTTCCAGTAATCCTTCATTCAGGGGTATCTCTTTGTGTGAAAGCAACCGTAATACATAAAGTATCGCACTCATCGTTATAGCCGGAGTTGCATTCAGATTATTGGCTTGCTGAAGCGAAGTGCCCTCAAAATCAATGATCACTTCTTCCTTTCTTATATTTATTTTTACCACAATCTTTGCACCGTTATCCAGGATTTCTGTAGCGGAAAGAATTTTTCTATCATACACAGACAATGCATCCGTTAATGATTTGTGTGCATGCTCTCTGATTTTATCCATGTATCTTTTTAGCTGCTGCACCGTATATTTCTCAGCAAGCATTTTTAATTCAGCCACCCCCAGCCGGATAGATGCCAGGGCTCCGTTTAGGTCAGCAAGGTTTTCCTGCAACGCCCTGGTGGGATATCTGGCTTTTTTGAATACCGCTTGCACTTCGTTCCATTTTGTTTTACCATTTTTAACAAGATACATTGGACTGATTACCACTCCTTCTTCTTCCAGTGACCTGGCATCAGGGGGCATCGATCCCGGCCTTGTTCCTCCAACTTCCGCATGATGGCCCCGGTTTGCAACATATCCGATCAGGGAATTGCCATAATATACAGGGCTTACAAGTGTAATGTCGGGCAAATGGCTGCCTCCAAACCGTGGATGGTTGGTAATAACTACATCACCTTTCTTCATGGATAGTTCCTCCCGTATTTCCCTGATACATAATCCCAAACTGCCGAGATGTACGGGAATGTGAGGTGCGTTCACCACAAGGTAACCATCTGCATCAAGGATGGCACACGAGAAATCCAATCGCTCTTTGATATTTACGGAGAATGAAGTACGCTGTAGCAAAGCACCCATCTCATGTGCGATGGAGGTAAACCGGTTTGAAAATAACTCCAGTTGCGCTGCTTCAGGTTTAGTTATATGTCCCGATTCAACCTGTGTAATTCCACCCTTCTTTGTCAGTATCGTATTTCCGACAACATCAATTTCAGCTGCCCAGCCTTTAACAATATAAGTTGTGGCTGTACGGCTGCCTATGATTGCCGGGCCGATGATCTGCGCTCCTGGTTTTAAATCCGATTGGTAGAAAACAGCAATATTTTTCCATCTTCCATCGACAAGCGACTTGATTTGTTTATTACTTTTCGGTGAATATAAAGAAAGGCCTTTTACTTCAATTTTCTCATTTTCTATAATGTTGCAGGCGGCAATTTTTATAGATTCAAGTTCAATTTCACGGTTTTCTAACCAGTGGCCATACAGCTTTACGTATGCTTTTTTAAAATCAGCAATAATATTTTCCTGACCATTGACTTCAATGTTATAGTCTTGTCCAAAAAAGCGAAGATAGAAAAAACGATTACGTATCCGAATTTCATCTTTTCTAAAGCCCTCGTTCTCAAGCCTTGTCGTCACTTTTTTCTCCAGGTTTGACACGATAGCCGGGACATCCCTTATAACTTGGTTCCATGGTTTCAATACCTGACTACTGGCAAATCTCTCCACAACAGCCTGCCCGATTCCATATGCGCTCAACAATCCCGCATCTTCCGGTATCAGCACGGCTTGCATCTGCAGCAGATCTGCTATCTGACAGGCATGTTGCCCCCCGGCTCCGCCAAAGGCAAACAATGTATAATCAGCCGGATCATATCCTTTAGTCGTTGAAATTTTCTTTATGGCTTCTGCCATTTTTTCATTAGCGATCTGCTCGAATCCTTCAAGAATGACCTCTCTGCTATATTTCTGTTTGTATTTCCCGAATATCAGATTGCGGATACCATCAAGCGCTTTTTCGGCTGCGGTGGTATTTACTGGTATTCCAAAAATTTCAGGATCAATCTTACCGAGCAGAAGATTAACATCCGTAATAGTTAACGGCCCACCTGTTCCATAACAGGCAGGGCCTGGTTCTGCCCCGGCGCTTTCAGGACCAACCGTAAATCTGTACCCATCAAACCGGCAAACCGATCCGCCACCTGCAGCTATGGTTTCAATAAAAAGGGCTGGACTCAGAATCTTTGCATTTCCAACTTTTGTTTCATACCTGTAGTCGAATCCCTTGTCATACCTTGCTACATCGGTGCTGGTGCCCCCCATATCCAACGTTAGTATTTTATATATATCCGATTTTTCGGCCATATTAGCTGCACCTACCAGTCCACCGGCAGGTCCGCTAAGCAGGCTGTCTTTTGGATGGAATTTTTCTGCGTCAATCAACCCACCTGCACTGGTCATTACCTTCATGTTTGCAGATTTCAATACCCCTTTTATGTTCCCGATGTAGGATTTGATAATCGGATCCAGGTAAGCGTTGGCCACCACCGTTTCGGCTCTGGGGAGTATCTTAATAGAATTTGAAAGGGATGCAGAGGTGGAAACAAAATTAAAACCAGCCTTTGTTAATACATTTGCTGTTTGTTGTTCGTGTTCAGGATTCAGGTAACTGTGAAGAAATGCAACGGCCACCGATTCTATTTTATGTTTTTTCAGATTATTTACAATGTTATTTAGATCTGATTCGCGTAATTGCCGGACAATTTCTCCCTTTTGATTTAATCTTTCATCTACTTCACATTCGATCGTGTAATATGGTGCAGGTTTATTAATGGAGATCGAAAAAAGATTTTCCCTCTGCTGATTCCCGATTTTGAGAAGGTCTTTGAATCCTCTGGTTACTAAAAATGCTACGCGGGCTCCTTTTCTTTCGAGAAGCGCGTTTGTACCCTTGGTGCTACCAAGACGTATGCTCAGGGAGGGTAGTGGATTTTTCAGCGGTGTCTGAGTAAGCATGCGTGCAGCAAGCAATGGCACCTCTTCCGGCGAACAAATTTCCAGTTCGCCATAAGAACCGGAAATCGGATTTTGAAGTGTCAGTTGCGAATTATTCGGATCGAAATCTACTATTTCATTTTCTTTACCCGAGTTCAGGATTCTGATCGAATAACCGGAAAAGATGTTTTTGGAAACGTACCAGTGGTGGCCGATAATAATATGCAGCGGATCAATTACTTTCAGGATACGGCATCTTAGCCGGCTGTTACTTAATATTTTCAACTTCAGCACACGGCCATTTGGATCATGTGCGATGCAGTCAGTAAAAGTGCCACCGGTGTCAATAAAGATTTCCCATTTCCCTGCCATTACCCGAAAATAGGAATTGCATCAGTAAAGTCAATAACGAAATTCAAAAACTCGGCATGAATGTTATTGTGATTTTATTAGTTTGCGGGTAATATTGTCATCACCCAAAGTGGCGATCACGAAGTAAAT
Organism: Bacteroidota bacterium; assembly: GCA_022571715.1. Classification (GTDB taxonomy): domain Bacteria; phylum Bacteroidota; class Bacteroidia; order Cytophagales; family Cyclobacteriaceae; genus SZUA-230. Next base: position 5,810 of record JACZXH010000030.1, read on the forward strand.
ACCCAGAGGCTGATTACTCAGGTCGAGTCGGTAATTAAACACCAACGAAGTCCCGGATATTTTGGATGACATGATCACTTTGCCAAGCATATCTAATACGGTTAAACGAATTTCGGTAGGCTGCTTTTTGAAGGTAGCCGAGATGGTATAAATACCATTGTACGAAGGATTAGGGAATATCTTAAATTCGTCGGTTGAAACCAGAAAATCTTCAACGGAAGTTACAATCTCGCCCTGGATCTGAAGATTATCAATGGCCCATCCCCAGCCGGCAGCAGCTTCATCTGCAAACATCCGGAAACGGATCAGTAAAGTATCTCCCGGATCAAATAATCCATTATCAGTCAGATCAAGGATTCTTTCTCTGAACAGGGTGGGATTTCCAACCGCTGTTGAGATGTTTTCAGAATTAACTCTACTGGTATAAAGGTTATCCCATACGTCATACTCACGGCTATCGTATCCGAGAGTAAGCCGTCTCCAGGTAGTTCCATCATTTATTGAACCTTCCACAATTACATAATCCCAGAACTGAGAGTTCCCGAAAACAGTGCCTGGTTCGCCAGGCTCAACGAGCACAATTTCATCAAACCGCATTTCGTGCTGGTCTGCATCAATGATGATGGGAATTTTTAGTTGGGTAATATAGTTTATAGAATTATCCAGACCCGCTTCTCCATATGGATGAATGGAGTGCAGAGCGCCATCGGTAAATCCTGATGCTGTAAATACGGTAAACTGATCACCGAGAAAATCGGTAGTAGGATTGTTAAAATCATTGAAATATTCAGTTACCGGTTGTTCAATACCTTCTACAAATATTTCATGAAAGCCGGATACGGGATGAACGGATGAATTTTGGGCAAGAGACTTGTCGATGGCCACGATTCGGTATTTGATAATATCGTCAGCATTTATACCTCCCGACAAGTCAATTGTTCCGTTATAAATCGAAAAAGTTTCCAAATCGGGCAGCATGGCAATGGATGCCTGATTTACATCATTGATAGAATATTCAATATACGCCGTGTCCACCCCAATAAAAAAATCTGTTATCGAGGCAGATATGGCCACATCCGTTTCATTTTCAAGAATGAAACTTACAGGAGTATGTTCTATTTCGGGAATACTGTCGTCCACATCTATTCTGAACCCAAAAGATACAAAATCAGGCGCCTGCCCCGGATCGGTAAACCTTCTTAATTTATCATCAAAAACTTCGATGAAATACGATAAATCGGTTCCTTTTCCGGGGTTTGGTAATGTGGCGGTGTATTCATTTTTATTTGCAGTAGGGACCATTTGAACAATTGAATCCATCACTGCAAATGCATCAGTTGAATAATGTAATTTAAGAGAGGTAGTATCGAAACCGAGATCAGATGTTACATTGGCGTTAACTTCAAAGGTATTAAGGGTGTCCTCGGTACTGGCAAGGGGATTATGAATAATATACGTAAACTCCCAACCATAATCCTGCATCATATCCAGCGCCAGGCCGGGGTCATGGATGAGTACATCGCTACCGATAAATGGAGTCATCAGTTCATTTGGCGTATTGACAAAACTTCCATTCAAATGAGATATACTGGAGCCGATATTTAAATCCTGTGGGGCATGCAGCCGAACATCCTGGGAGATATTTGTATATCCCTGGTAAAATAACCTTGTTGAAGTCATGGCATCGCCCAGCTCTTGCGATTCGTTTTCAATGTCGCTGACAATGTTATTTCCATCTTCATCTTCAATAAAAGTTGTATATGCCATTGGAAAGCCATTTAAACCAATGGTGCCAATTCCATTTTCATCCAAATCCGGAAACGCAGAAAATCCAAGCCCATGCGCTAGTTCATGCATTACCACCGTAACAAAATCAAATTGTCCGGTACCCTTGATGCTATCAGGATTTGCAATATCGAAATACCAGTTTTGAGTATTGTTAAATGTGGCTAACATTTCATATTCATCAGACGTATTTAATTCAATGCCGGTTATTTTTTCGGCCAGCGCAACCGGATACCAAACATTCCATTGTGGTGTATTATCAAAATTTCGCCATATTTCCCCCGGGATACTTGCGCCGAGTATGTTGGCATCCAGAGATTCATAGGTTGCTTCGATACGTATTACTACGGGTGATTCAATAAGCGCTGACCATGTATCAACGGCAAATTGGAAAGCTTCTTTTGCTTGAGGGAAATTGTCAAACCCGATATAGGTAACATCGAATTTAGCGTTGTTACCTTTGGTACGGGCATTTAACTTATCAATCACAGAGGCTCTTCGTAGAACAGACACATCCAATGGCTGGCCTGCATAACATACAATAGGTATTTCAGGTTTGTAATATTCCGGTTTTGGGAAAATATTCTGATCAGAAGCCTGCTTCTGCGCAAATACGTTTCCGGCCAGGACAATTAAAAAAAATGGCAATGTTTTTGTAAATAGTCTGATCATACACGTTAATTTTCAGGCGAATTTCAAAAATACCAATTTCAGCCTTTATTACGGATTCTATACTTAAAAAGTTTAACTTAATAACAATTATTGATAACCAGATAATTCAATAACCAATATATTTATATGAAGAGCATTATATATGTAACTCTCGCTATCGCATTTATTTCATGCAATACAACAAAAAAAATGGGTATAACTGATGATGCAGCCCCGACAGTGGCTGACAAAACGATCGTAATATCGATGAAAAAAACCATGTGCTACGGCCAATGTCCGGTTTATGAGATTGAAATATATAACGACCACACCGCAAAATACATAGGTGAAAAAAATGTAGATAATGTGGGAGAATTTATAGCTACTTTACCTGAAGAAAGATACAATACAATTTTACAACAGTTTAAAAATGCCAGTTTCTTTGAATTTGAAAAAGAATACCGGGCAGCGGTATCAGACCTGCCAACCACCTACCTGTTCTTTTCTTATGAAGGTAAATCAAAAAAAGTCATGGACTATTATGGAGCTCCTAAATCACTTAAAGCTCTGGAAAAAATGGTGGTTGAATTAGTGAATGAACTGAAATGGGAAAAATCTAAAGAGTAAAGGGTTGCACCTCATTTGTTTTCCGCAATGAGGTGCCCAACATTCCAGTTGCTCTTAATCAACTGGCAATTAGTAATACAATATCAGTTGGCTTTAAATCTCCTGTTTTGCCAATACATTTTTTTGTATGATCAATTCTTACTCATTTCATATCAATTTCCCCCCAAAAACAACCGATTATGCAACGCATTCAATGCTTGTTTCCTATCTGCTGATTTGACTAATACCGATATGTTATTTTTACTTCCACCGTAGGAAATCATTCTTACCGGTATGTCCTCCAAAGCATTGAAAATTCTGTAAACGACACCCGTTTCCTCCATAATCCTGTTTCCGACCATACATATAATGGATTGCTCTTTGTCCACTTCCGTTTCGCCAAAATATGCAAGCTCTGATACTATTTCATCCAAATGTTCCGGATTATCAATAGTCAGGCTGACGGCCACCTCCGAGGTGGTAATCATGTCAATAGGTGTTTTGTATTTTTCGAAAATTTCAAACACTTTTCGTAAAAACCCATAGGCCATCAGCATACGGGAGGAACGAATTTTAATTGCAGTTATTCCATCTTTTGCTGCTACGGCCTTTACGACGCAGGGTGTATCGCTCTTCACTCTGTTGATCAATGTTCCTTCTGCTTCAGGATTGAGCGTACTTTTAAGTTTTACAGGAATATCATATTTCTTCGCAGGGAGGATGGTTGACGGATGAAGTATTTTGGCTCCAAAATAAGCCAGCTCCGCAGCTTCATCAAATGTTAACAGAGAAATGGGACGGGTGTTAAAAACATCACGTGGGTCATTATTGTGAATCCCATCAATATCGCTCCATATCTGGATCTCCTCGGCACCGATACTGGCTCCTATCAATGAAGCCGTATAATCGCTTCCTCCACGTCCAAGATTGTCGATCTTTCCCTTGTGGTTCACGCAAATAAATCCCTGTGTAACATGAATGTTTTTTCCCTTTAATGTATCCAACTGAATTTCTTTCATTACCCCTTTATAGATATACCGCATATCAGGTTCCCTATTTTCATCAAGATTCATAAATTCAAGTGCAGGTAGTAGTGATCCGTTTAATTCTTTTTCATTAAGAAGCAAATGAAACAGATAGGTTGAAATGATTTCGCCTTTTGAAACCATCTCATTTTCAGAAGCAATCGAATAGGAAGATTTTATCAGCTTCCGAATATCGTTCTTACAACTAGTGAGATAAGCGACTGCATTCTCCTTTCTGCCGGCAGATGAATACAGGTTTTTGATATAATCAGCATAAAATGTTTCAAGGTCGTCAAGTAAGTTGTGGCATATATGTGTATTACCAGTTTTATGATGTGCTGCTACTTTATAGAGCAAATCGGTTGTGCCTTTTATAGCAGATAAAACGACCACTTTTGACAAGGCATCGCTTGCAATGATTTCCACAACATTATGCATCCGTTTCGGGCTACCCAGAGAAGTGCCCCCAAATTTATAAATCTTCATTATGGTTGTATTTACGGATGTAAAATGCCCAACATTTTAATTGCAGTGATAGCAGCTTCATCGCCTTTATTTCCGTGCTTTCCGCCGGCACGGTCGAGGGCCTGTTGTAAGGTTTCGGTAGTTAGCACACCGAATATAACCGGCTTATTATATGTGAGCCCTGTGTGCATGATACCCTGGGCTACGGCCTGACAAATAAACTCAAAATGACGCGTTTCGCCCTGTATTACACATCCCAGGCATATCACGGCATCAATTTCTTTTTTCTGAGCTGCCCATTGAGCGCCAAGGGGAAGTTCAAAACTGCCTGAGACATCCGTACGAAAAATATATGATTTCTGGGCGCCGTAGTCAAGAAGGGTTTGAAATGCACCTGAAAACAGCGAACCGGTAATCTGTTCATTCCACTCCGAAACAATAATAGCAAACTTTTTGCCTGATATATCAATGACATTTTTGTTTGTGTATTCACTGAGATTTTTTTGCTTAGATGCCATAATATATGCTTAATAATATTCGTAAATAAAAAAGGGATAAAACCAACCCGTCTTATCCCATCTGATCAATTGCTGGTTCTTTCTACGAGGCCATTATAGCTTCTAAACGCGCCTTTTCTTTCAGGGCAGCCTGGTACTCCGTTGATTCCTTGTAATCTGTAACAATTTCCTCGTAGCATCCTTTTGCCTTCTCCAGTTCTTCGAGATTTTCCCATGCGATTGCGGCTTTCATTAAATATACGGGAGAAAAATATTTATTTGGATGATAATCGGCAGCTTTTTCATAATAGTTTACAGCCTTCTCATACTCACCTTGTTCCATATACGCATCACCAGTAAGGCTATATGCACTTGCTTGTATCAACAAATCGGAGGATTTAAAATCTTCAAAATAGAGTATGGCTAACTTGTAGTTTCCTTTTTTGATATGGATAACTCCTGTATAATAATTTGCTAAGTTGGCTGCATTGGTACCTGGATATTCATTCATGATATCCTTAAAACCATAATTGTTTCCGTCTCCATTCAGTGCAAGATCGAGGCTGTCATGTTCGAAATAGAACACAGCCTGAAACATATCTGCCTGCGCCAGTTTATTTTGATTATTTATGTAATACTGATAAACAAAAAATGCGGTAATGGCTACCGTAATTAATCCGCCAACCCACAAAACCCAAATCTTGTTAGCTAAAATAAACTCTTCAGTTTTACCGATTTGTTCAGCTAAAACATCTGGATTTTCATAAAATTCCTTACCCTTCTCAACTGCTTTCTTTTTACTTTTTCGTGCCATGGCTTTATGCTACCAATTTTTGAGGGCGCAATGTTACAAATTGCCTGTGACTAAACAAAGCTCTAACCGGTAACAAAAGGGTAATTCTCCTGTTTATAGACATTCGTAAATGCTTCGGAGGGATCGGGAAATTTCGAATCTTCAGCAAATTTCACTGATTCAGCCACAATTTCCCTGACTTTTAAATCTATTGCATCAATCTCTTTCTTTGTAGCAATACCTAGTTTCATGATTGTGTTTCTAACCTGTTCAACAGGATCTTTGGCTTTGTACATTTCCACTTCTTTTTTTGTCCGGTATTTTGCCGGGTCTGACATCGAATGGCCTTTATACCGGTAGGTTCTGAACTCGAGTAAATATGGGCCTTTGCCACTACGCACATGTTTTGCAGCTTTTGTAACCGCTTCATGCACATTCTCTATATTCATGGCATCAACAGGGGCGGCAGGTATATCATATCCTTCTCCAAGTCTGTATAATTCGGTAACATTCGACGTCCTCGATACAGAAGTACCCATTGCATAACCATTGTTTTCGATTACATAAATTACAGGTAATTTGAAATGCATTGCCATATTCAGCGCTTCATGAAATGCTCCCTGGCGAACTGCGCCATCACCCATGTAGCAAATGCAAAGGTTTTTTGTTCCTCTATATTTTTCAGCAAAACCAATGCCTGTTCCAAGTGGTATCTGGCCGCCGACAATGCCATGTCCGCCAAAGAAATTCACTTCTTTATCAAACATGTGCATGGATCCTCCTTTACCTTTTGAAACACCGGTTTTTTTACCAAACAATTCCGCCATAATTTTTTTAGGATCAGTACCCAAAGCCAGCGGATGTGCGTGGTCTCTGTATGCGGTTATCCAGCTATCTTCTTTGGTAAGAGCCGAAACGGCTCCGGCAACGCATGCCTCCTGACCGATATACAGATGACAAAATCCCCTGATTTTCTGCTGCCCATATAGCTGCCCGGCCTTCTCCTCAAACTTCCGCATAAGATGCATACGTTCATACCAGGTCATATACATTTCTTTAGAATATTTGCCTTTACTGCTTTTTTTTACAGAAGTTTTTTCTTTCACACTTGCCATAACAGCTATAGTTTTGAATTCAAAGAGAACTGCGAAATTAGCCAAAATCAGCTAACTTATAAAGCTATTTACCAACACCCGTTTCAAAATATGGTTTTACATCGAAATTAATAAGGATTGGATTTATGATAGAATGCTTAAATGCTTAAATAAATATTTATAGAGAGGGATGACCGAGAACGAAACATCCTAATTAACAATAAATAACATTTATTCATTTATGTATTTTCGCAATTAATCATTTACGCTAATATAACAGTAGAACCTAAAATAATTCACCAGCAGATGCATCTTAAAAATCTGAGACTTCTGAATTTTAAAAACTATGAAGATGCTTACATCGAATTTACTTCAAAAATAAACTGTATTGTGGGTGATAACGGAAGCGGGAAAACCAATATGCTCGATGCAATACACTATCTGTCACTCACAAAAAGTGCGATTAATAGTATAGATATGCTGAATATCCGGCATGAAAGCAACTTTTTTACAATAAAAGGCACGTTTAATAAATTGGGAAGGGATCATGAGGTTTTTTGCAGCCTTGAAAAAGGTAAAAAAAAGGTATTCAGGCAGGATAATACCGAATACGAAAAAATGAGTGAACATATTGGGCAGTTTCCTACAGTGCTTATATCCCCGGGTGATAATGAAATCATACGGGAAGGGAATGATATCAGGAGAAAATATTTTGATACAATACTTGCCCAGATTGATCACCAGTATCTGCTGAATCTGATAGGCTACAATCATAATCTACGACAGCGGAATAGTCTGCTGAAGTTTTTCCGCGATAATCTGTCTGCTGATCCTGATCTCATCGAGCCATATAATCATATCCTGCTTGATCTTGGACAAAAGATTCATCAAAAGCGAAAAAACTTTGCGGACAGATATTTCCCTGTTTTTATAAAAAAATATGCATTCATCGCTGAGGAAAAAGAGAAAACCAGCATCTCCTATGTTTCACAATTTGATGAAATGGATTATGAACATACACTGAAATCTGCATTGAGCTATGAAATTGAAAATCAACGTACGACATTTGGCATTCATAAGGATAAGTGGGAGTTTATGATCGATGGTAGAAGATTGAAGAAATTTGGCTCGCAAGGGCAGCGAAAAACATTTGTAATTGCACTGAAACTAGCCCAGTATGATATCATTAAAGATGAAAAAGGGTTTGCACCTGTGCTTCTTCTGGATGATATTTTCGACAAACTGGATGACAGCCGCATACATAAATTGATGGAAATGGTGGCGGCTGATTATTTTTCGCAAATATTTCTTACCGATGCCCGGCCGGAAAGAACAAATTCCATATTATCATCATTAAGTTTGGAGAGTAATATTGTAGCTATTAAAGACGGGAAAATTACAAATAAATGGTAAGCCAGTAGAACAATAAAAAGGGATTTAAATTTGAACCGAATAATTTTGATGAATTTTATATATTTATAATCGTGATCCACTAAATTTAAACACCAAATGCCCTGGGACAAAGAAATTTACAAGAATTGGGCTGGACGGAAGTCCGAAGCCACTCCGATAAGGCAGGCACTCAACAACGTGTTTGATCAGTACAGGCTGACTGGCAAATTCCGGGAAAAACGTCTGGTTCACTCCTGGGAACGCCTTATGGGTAAACCCATTGCTAACCGTACTTCCAATATTTATATCAAAGACAATATCTTGTTTGTGCACCTTTCATCAGCACCACTGAAAAACGAGTTGACGCTATCAAAAAATAAGGTCCTGGATATATTTGAAAAGGAATTTGGCGCCGGTATTCTGGAGGATATCCGGTTTTTGTGATTTAAATTTTGCGTACATAATTTAAAATGGAACGACGGAAATTTAACATCGAAATATTTTGATATAGTGTAGAAGTCAATAAGCAAATGCAAAACCGAATGTATGATTATTCAAGTGTAAATATGTGAATCGTATTTCGCATGAATAACACTATTGACAAAGTTAATCTTTCGCCATCTACTGGAAGTGACTAATAATTTGAGGCTTCTTAGCTAATCTTTTGCATCCCCTTTATTGTCTTCAGCGAAAGCCGAGTCCGGATTCTCTAAGACACTTTCAAATGTTGCGACTGATTCATCTTTTTTATCTTTTTCCGGAAAAAAACGCTTCTGGAATATCAGAATTATACATACTCCTATAAAAATGGAAGCATCTGCAACATTAAAGATTGCACTGAAAAACAGGAAATTAGTACCTCCAACAATGGGTATCCAGCCTGGCCATGTAAACTCAAACAGAGGGAAATACAGCATATCGACTACCTGTCCGTAAAACCAGGGTGAAGGAGCATTATAAGGTACATTATCGAGGAGTACACCATAGAAAACACTGTCGATCACATTTCCGATGGCACCGGCAAGTATAAGCGAACCGGACCAGAGTAACCCGGAGTGAACGCCCTTTTTGGCATAATAATACAGAAAATATATGCCCGCAAACGCAGCAATAAGCCTGAAAGATGTCAGTAAAACTTTACCATACGCCCAGTCGAGTCTCATGCCGAAAGCCATTCCTTCGTTGAGCATGTAATGAATTCTGAACCAATCACCTATCACTTTAATTTCACCGTTCACACCGAAATCCATGTTGAAATGCACCAGTAACTTAACGGTATGATCCAATAAGATTACAGCGAGCGTTAGCAAATAATATTTAACGTACTTCACCTAACTTCAATTTTTATTTTCAGACTAAATTTATCAATATCAACATCCTGTCCACCAGTTAACTGATCGGTGATGTTTATTTCTGTTGCCTGCGTTTCGAGACAGATATAATCCTTATAATTCCTGATCGCCGAGATGATCAGTTCCTTGCTGTTTTCAAGCGTAATCGTGATTTTATCCTGAACATCTAGGCCGGATTCTTTCCTCATATTTTGCAACCGGTTTACTACATCCCTGGCCAATCCTTCTTCCCTAAGTTCATCGGTAATAGTTATGTCCAGTGCCACGGTTACGTTTCCATCTGAAGCCATAGACCAGCCGGGAATATCCTTAAAAGAGATCTCTACATCTTCGAGGGTAATCGTAACCGGCGAATCATTCAGTTCTAATGTATAATTTCCTTCTTTTTCAATTTTGTTTATATCGTCTGAACCAAATTTTGCAATTGCTGCTGAAATATCTTTCATTCTTGAACCGTATTTTCTGCCAAGCTTCCGGAAATTAGGTTTGATCCGCTTTACCAGAATACCCGAAGTGTCATCAACAAATTGAATTTCTTTCGTATTAGTTTCAGCTTTTATCAGGTCTGAAACCTTCCCAACAAGTTCTTCCTGTTCTTTATCCAAAACAGGCATAAGTATTTTGGTTAACGGCTGCCTTACTTTGATCTTATGCTTTTTCCGGATAGAATGAACAAGCGACGAAGTTTTTTGGGCTAGTTTCATTCTTTCTTCAAGATCAATATCAATCAGGTTTTCAGTCACAACAGGAAAGTTCGAAAGATGTACGGATTTATGGGGTTCTGTCCCAGTAACTTCATTCAGGTCTAGATACATCCGGTCCATATAAAACGGCGCAATCGGGGCACCCAGTTTGGCAACTGTAATTAGACAATGGTACAGGGTATAGTACGCTGCTTTTTTATCTAAATTATAAGTCCCTTTCCAGAAACGCTTCCTGTTTAATCTTACGTACCAGTTGCTCAAATCATCATTTACAAACCGTGAAATTTGCCTTGCTGCTTTTGTGGGGTCGTATGTATCGAATGCCTGATCCACTTTCTTTATCAGGCTGTTTAACCGGGAGGTGATCCAGCGGTCGCTTTCTGTAAAAGCGCGCAGCTCAACTTCCTCACCGGCGTAGTTATCAAGGTTGGCATATAGTGCAAAAAATGAATAGGTATTATGAAGCGTACCGAAGAACCTTCTTTGCACATCCACAATGCCCTGCTCATCAAACTTCATGTTTTCCCAGGGATTGGTATTGGAGATCATATACCACCTGGTGGCATCGGCTCCATATTTTTCCAGGATTACAAAAGGGTCAGCCGCATTACCCAGCCTTTTAGACATTTTATTTCCGTTTTTATCCAACACGAGGCCATTAGCAATTACATTTTTAAAGGAAATACTGTCAAACAGCATTCCGGCAATGGTATGCAATGTAAAAAACCAACCACGGGTCTGATCAACTCCTTCCGCTATAAAATCTGCCGGATAGGTCTGGTCAAAAATATCTTTATTCTCAAACGGATAATGCCATTGTGCATAAGGCATCGAGCCTGAATCGAACCAAACATCTACCAGGTCAGGCTCACGAAACATTTTCTTACCTGAGTCACTTACAAGAAAGATATCATCCACAAATGGCCGGTGCGGATCGAAATTTTCATCCAGCGGCTTTTCCATGAAGCCTGCATCAATTGCTGCAGAGACTTCTTCATGAAGCTCTGCAAACGAGCCAATACATTTCAACTCTATCTTATCAGCAGACACCCATATCGGAAGTGGCGTGCCCCAGAATCGCGACCTGCTCAGGTTCCAGTCCTCCAGGTTCTCCAACCAGTTTCCGAATCTGCCGGTTCCGGTTGAGGTGGGCTGCCAGTTAATGGTTTTATTCAACGCCACTAATTTATCCTTTACAGCAGTAGTTTTGATAAACCAGGAATCCAGGGGATAATAGAGAATAGGTTTATCCGTGCGCCAGCAATGCGGATAAGAGTGGATGTATTTTTCAACTTTGAATGCTTTATTCTCTTCCTTAAGCTTAATGGCAATGAGGGTGTCCGTTGATTTATAGCTGGAGTCTGATTCATCTTTACCCTCGTAATTTTTTACATACATTCCTGCGAAGTCTGTTATTTCCTTCACAAAACGCCCTTGCTTATCCACAATCGGAACTTCATTTCCTTCTTCATCTTTTACCATTATACCCGGAATATTGTACTGATTACTCACTCTGAAGTCGTCAGAGCCAAATGTTTTGGCAATATGTACAATCCCGGTACCATCGGCGGTAGATACAAAATCGGCATGAACAACTGTAAAAGCCGGTTTTGGTAAGGGTACATACGGCATAAGTTGTTCATAATCTATTCCAAGGAGATCAACACCCTTCATCTCTTCAACTACTTCGTAAGGAATCAGTTTGTCTCCTTCCTTATACGCATCAATCTGAAGACCGTCAGCTTTTGGATTGAAATAAGTATGCAAAAGGTCCCTGGCGAGAATCACGTTTACGGGCTTGAAGGTATAGGCATTAAAGGTCATTACCTTCACATAATCAATGCTTTTGTTTACTGCCAGAATACTGTTGGCAGGCAATGTCCATGGGGTAGTGGTCCAGGCGAGAAAATAATCATTTTCTGTGTTGCTGATTTTAAACTGTGCCGCAATGGAAGTGTCCTTAACGTCGCGGTAACTCCCTGGCTGATTCAGTTCGTGGGTGCTTAAACCTGTACCTGCTGCAGGAGAATAGGGCTGAATAGAGTACCCCTTGTAGAGCAATCCTCTATCGAAAAGTTTTTTTAACAGAAACCAAAGGGTTTCAATGTAATTGCGGTCAAAGGTAATATAAGGATCATCCAGATCAATCCAATATCCCATTTTCAGGGTCAGATCTTCCCACAGCTCCTTGTATTTCATCACAGCTTCGCGGCACTTGCGGTTGTATGCTTCGACCGATATTTTTTTACCAATATCCACTTTGGTGATTCCAAGTTCCTTTTCTACCTGAAGTTCAACAGGCAGGCCATGAGCGTCCCAGCCACCTTTTCGCTTAACCTGAAAACCTTTTTGTGTCTTATAACGGCAGAATATATCTTTAACGGTACGTGAAATTACGTGATGAATGCCCGGTGTGCCATTTGCCGACGGAGGCCCTTCGTAAAAAGTAAATGTAACAGCTCCTTCTCTTTCCGTTACTGATTTTTCATAAATTCCATTATCTTTCCAATAAGATAAAATCTCATTACTAATATCAGCATAGTTAATGTTTTTATATTCCCTGAATTTTCCCATGGAAACACCTCTTTTCAGATTCCCCTGTTGGTTTTAAAATTAATCAAGCATAGATGCTTTATTGTTAGCCTTAATTTGTTCTACATCTATTTCCTCGTCATCTTCTTCTTTGTAAAAATCATCCATTTGCTCGATAAAAGGATGCATATTTTTCTTTCGTTTTCCATCATCAAATGCAAGGAGCAAGGCAGGTAAAAGAATAAGGTTTGTCAGCAAGCTTATAAGCAACGTCGTGGATGTGAGAAAGCCCAGTGCCACGGTTCCGCCGAATTCAGAAAATGTGAAAATTATAAAACCCGCAAACAGAACTACCGAAGTGTATATCATGCTTGGCCCGATTTCTCTAAGTGCTTTGCTTACCGCAACAGGTACAATAAAATTATTACTGAACAATTCCTGTCGGTATTTGGCCAGAAAGTGAATGGCATAATCTACCGAGATACCAAATGCAATACTGAAAACAATTGCCGTACTTGGTTTAAGAGGTATCCCTGCAAATCCCATTATTCCCGCGGTAATAACTAACGGAATAATATTGGGTATGAGAGATATAATAATCATTCGAAGATTTGCAAACAGCATCCCCATAATGATGGCTATGATAAAAAATGCCAGCACAAAACTGAACTTGAGATTCGAAATAAGAAAATTATTTCCTTTGATAAACAACAGTGTCGTGCCTGTAATTGTGGCTTTCATTCTCGTGTCCTTAAATAACTCCTCCTTTTTAGGCACAATCACATTTTTGATCAAAGAATCCATCCGGTCTGATCCGATGTCAGCTACTTTAAGACTAATACGCATGATTTGGCTGGTGGAATCAACGAATGCACTAAGAAATGAGGATTCATCTCCTTCTTTGTTAAAGTATCTGAAGATAAAATCTTTGTCACGCTTATTGGGTAGCGAATACCTGTCCGGATTATTATTATAAAAGGCCTGCCTCATCGCCTTGATGAAGCTTACTACAGAAATGGGCTTCGAAATATATTTTTGATCCTGAAGAAACTGTTCAAATTCATCTATCACTTGCAGGTTATTCAGGTTTTGAACTCCTTTAGGCCTCCCGGTATCAATAAAGATTTCAAGGGGCATTATTCCTGAAAAATTATATTCAAAAAAATGCAAATCTTTCTTTATCTGGCTCTCTTCCGGAATATCGTCAACCATAAACGCAATTGCTTTTACACGGTAGAGCCCGACCAGCGCAAGAACTATCACAACACCTGTCACAAAAAATATGGGATATTTATATCTGGGCACGAGTTGATCAAGTCCGGTCAGGAGTTTATCCAGCGGTTTAAAACGCAGGTGTTTCAAATGCTTCCATGAGGGTGGAGGCAAGTATGAGAATACGCTTGGCAGAAGTATGATGCTTACTACGAACGTGGCCATGATATTTATGGATGCCACGATACCAAATTCCTTCAGAATGGACACATCCGTAAATCCTAATACCCCGAACCCTACCGCTGTGGTGGCATTTGTTATCAGAGTAACTACTCCAATCTTTTGTATCACCTTTCTGATTGCCCTTTCTTTATCTTTATGCAGACTATATTCCTGGTGGTATTTGTTGAACAAATAAATGCTGTTGGGTATCCCGATAATCACAATTATCGAAGGAATTACACCTGTAAGCAGTGTAATCTTATACTGCATCAATACAATGGTGCCTAAAACCCAGATAACAATTATGCCAATAATAAGTAACGGAAAAATTACAGCAATTTTTGAACGGAAGAACAAAAGCATGATCAACCCGGTGATCAACACTGAAAACAGCACAAACATCTGCATCTCCTTTTTTACTTTTACTACTATCACCGCCCGCACAAAAGGTAGCCCTACATAATGTATGTCTATTCCGGTAGATTCGGTAAACAGTTTTCCCAGCATATGGATATCATCAATCAAATGAATCCTTTTTTTGCTGTTTGCATATTCGATGTCAATTCCTGCCAGGATCATTATTGCGCCGTTTTCGGAGTTTATGATCTGCCCGCTGTAAAATTTCTGATCAAGGGCAAACGCCAGCAGGCTGTCCAGTTCTTTCTGGTTTTCAGGTATCTCGGGAAAGATGGGTATAAGGTTGAACTTCTTCGCTTTTGTGTCCTTCATCATTTTCTTCATGGAAGGCAGCGAAATCACTTCCGTAATTCCCTCAAGTGTAGCGATTTCATCGCTCAGGTATTTGAATTTTCTGAAATTATCGACCTGATAAACAGCGCTGTCTTTAATGGCCAGGGCAACCATATTTCCATCTTCACCAAACTGTTCCTTGAAAGCCTCAAACACAATCATGTCAGGGTCATCTTTTGGCACAACTTTCGCAAAGTTATAGCTCATAGTAACCTGTGCCCCTTTATAGGCCATAAACACCGTAATCAATCCCAAAATAATCAGTAATGGTAGCCTGAATTTTATGATTATATGTGATAGTTTATCCCACATTTTGAAAACAGGCACAAAGGTAATCAATTGTATTTATTTAAGTGTAACGATCAGGAGTATAACTCATCTATGGCCTGACAATGAGATCCCTTTTATCTTTCTGAAAGTTGAAATGGCATATGAATCAGTCATTCCAGATATATAATCAATGCAACGACGTAAAATCATGTAAGTAGAATTATTTTCATATTCATCGGATTTAAGATCGTCAGGAATAAGCCTCCATATTGTCTGCAACCTGTGGGATTTGGGACCAGATTTCAATTCCGAATACATGGCATCCGAAAAGGTTTCCATCATACCGGTCAGCACTTCATAACCTGCCGCTTCAATTTCGAGCACCACCCGCGATCTGTATAGTCTAGCAACTGATAAATCAATAATTTTACCTAATACCTTTTTAGAAGGGATAAGCCCGATCAGTGGGCTGTCAAATTTTCCGCTTAATATTTCCGGTTCGTTTTCGAGAAAAGTGGCGGCAGCCTGCAACACCAGTTTATTTATCGCCATTGCCCGTAGTAAACCAATTCGTTGTTGCCTTGTCGGGATCTTTTTATATTTTTTAAAATTAAAATCATCCAAGATAATTTCTTTTAATAACGATGTAATAGTTTCTTCATCTACAAAACCAAGTGTGCAACCATCTTCCAGGTCAATAATATGATAACAAATATCATCTGCAGCTTCTACAAGAAATGCTAATGGATGTCTGCACCAAGACTGATTCTTTACATTCGTTTGGATAAGGCCGAGGGTATCAGCCATTTCAGCAAACCGTTTTTTTTCACTTTGAAAATATCCGTATTTTTTTTGACTTACCCGGTTTTCTTTTGATTGAACACCCGTAGAGCTACACGGATATTTGCTGAATGCCCCGAGTACCGGATAGGAAAGTTGCAGTGATTTAGAGATGAGAAGGCGATACCCCTGTGCATTACCTTCAAAGCTTATCAGATCCTCCCATTCATCTTTTGTCATGTGAGCTTCATATTTTTGACCTCCCTGACTTCTGAAATACTCAGAAATGGCATTTTCGCCTGCATGTCCGAAAGGTGGATTGCCCAGATCATGTGCCAGGGAGCCAGCTGCTACAATTGATCCAAAATCATACGAAGAATGGTCTTTCAAGTAAGGATATCTGTTAATAATTTCATCGCCAACAATCCGGCCCAACGACCGACCTACGCTTGATACTTCCAGGCTGTGGGTAAGGCGGGTATGTACAAAGTCATCTTCAGGCAACGGAAACACCTGCGTTTTATCCTGCAGCTTCCGGAACGGGTGCGAAAAAACAATTCGATCGAAATCCTGTTCAAAAAACGATCGACTTTCTGTATTATCAGTCATTTTCGATCTTACGGGGGCTAACAATTGATTCCAGTCCATCATAATGTTATAACAGGTGAGGTTCATGATCCGGAACAGGTCTGCTGTAAGTGATTAATATGTCGGCCAATATCTAGTGTTTTTAAAAACCAAAACCCACATTTCTTATCATATTTTCGAGATACCTGATATGTGCCATCTCATAATCGCGTGAAGTCACACTTTAATAAGTACCCATATCCTCTTACTTAAATGCTCGCTCTCAATGGCAATACAATGACTATTGACTTCTCCTTTATGATAACTCCAACTGATTATAGCTTTCGAAGCAAATTAACAATTGATACAGATTCTCTCAATGTTTCTTTTACATTTTCCACTGGCACCCGTTGTTGTTTCATACTGTCACGATCACGAATGGTCACTTTTCCATCTGAAAGTGTTTGGTGATCGATGGTAACGCAGTAAGGCGTTCCTATAGCATCTTGCCGGCGATACCTTCGTCCAATGGCATCCTTCTCATCATACTGGCAGTTAAACTCAAACTTTAGATTATGCATGATCTCCCGAGCCATTTCAGGCAAACCGTCTTTCCGTACCAGCGGAAGTACAGCCACTTTGTAAGGGGCCAATGCGGGGGGTAAGCCTAATACTACCCGCTGACTTCCGTCTTCAAGGGTTTCTTCGGAATAGGTACTTGCCAGCAATGCAAGAAACATCCGGTCCAGGCCAATGGAAGTTTCGACTACATAGGGGATATATGATTTGTTTTCCTTTGGATCGAAAAACTGTAGCTTTTTCCCCGAATACTGTTCATGTGCTTTCAAGTCAAAATCAGTTCTGGAGTGAATGCCTTCAAGTTCTTTAAATCCCATTGGAAATTCAAACTCTATATCAGTAGCGGCATTGGCATAATGTGCAAGATTTAGGTGATCATGAAAACGATATTTTTCTTTTGGAATGCCAAGTGCCAAGTGCCATCGCATTCGTTTTTCTTTCCATTTTTCATACCATTCCAGTTCTTCACCAGGTTTCACGAAATACTGCATTTCCATTTGTTCAAATTCTTTCATCCGGAAAATAAACTGCCTGGCAATAATCTCATTCCGGAATGCTTTTCCGATTTGGGCAATGCCAAAAGGGATTTTCATTCGGCCTGATTTTTGAACATTCAGAAAATTTACAAAGATGCCCTGGGCTGTTTCTGGCCTCAGGTAAATCTCATCGGCGCCTTCGGAGAGCGAGCCCATCCGGGTGTTGAACATCAGGTTGAATTGCCGCACATCAGTCCAGTTTTTTGATCCGGAAATTGGATCGACAATCCCCAATTCGGTGATAAGATCTTTAAGATCAGTCAGATTGCCTGAATCAAGGGCATTTTTTAGTCTTTCGTTTATTCCATTGATCTTTTCAAGATACTTTTTTACCCTTGTATGAGTAGATTTGAATTTTTTTTCATCAAAATCATCGCCAAATCGTTTGGCAGCTTTGCTTACATCTTTATTGATCTTAGCTTCAATTTTAGCGATGTGATCTTCTATAAGTGTATCGGCACGATATCTTATTTTTGAATCTTTGTTATCAATAAGTGGGTCGATAAATGCGTCCACATGACCGGATGCTTTCCAGGTAGTCGGGTGCATAAAAATGGCGGCATCAATACCTACAATGTTTTCGTGCATCTGAACCATCGCTTTCCACCAGTATGATTTGATGTTATTTTTCAACTCTACGCCGTTCTGTCCATAATCGTAGACTGCTCCTAATCCATCATAAATTTCACTTGAGGGGAAAATAAACCCATATTCTTTGGCGTGTGATACTATGTTTTTCAGTTGCACGTCATTTTTCTTTTCCATGGCTACAAAACTATGCAAAGTTCGAAACTTTGCCACAGTTTTGCATGAAGCAGATATAAACCAGAATTTTCATTTTACTTCGTTGAGAATGCCTGAATTTGTTGTGTGTCAGGTACCCTGGTTTCCACAGAATTTTGGCTCACAATCATTGTAAGGTATATTAGTATCTATATATGAGGAATTGCCTGAGGTATAGTTTGTAGTATATTTATAGTGGCAGCTCTTGGATTAAGACCCAGCGCGCCCTTATCCGCTACGGAGAGATGTAGGCAATTTCAAACTTCAAAAAGCAGTGATAATTCGTATTAGATATGTCCTTTGTTGTGAATTCCGGTTAATTGTTGTAAAAGTCAGAATATTTTTATTGCTACAAGGATTCATGCCGAATCTTAATACTTGCTATTGTGCCGTAAATCGAAGTGAAATATTTTCAAGACCCTCTTTCGATCCCACAACGGTGATATAATCTCCTAAACGCAATCGCGTATATCCGTGAGAAATCAGCTGATGTCCACCGCGGTAAACCGATAAAATAATCAGGTCGGAAGGCAGACGAAGGTCACGAAGTGCAATACCGTGCAAGTTTGGATTTTGTACTTCAATATCTATGGTATCCTGGTCGGGATCCATACCCAGCAACAACGATGCAGCCTGGGGCGACCGAACAAAGTGGTCCATAAGGCTAACCATTGCCGTTGTCGGATCAACGATCAACGCTCCTAACTGATGAAATTTGTCAAAATTGTCTCGGTTATTGAGCCTTACAACCATATCGCGGGTACCGATATGCTCATACACAAGTTCACAAATATGGTAATTTTCATCGTCGGTCAGCATACATACGATGGCTTCGACAAGTCGCGTATCCAGGTCCTCTAGGGTTTTAAGCGTAATTTCGTTTACTTTTTTAACTACTAGGTCAGGATAATCACTTTTTTTAATACCTTTTTGAAATGTAACAATTTTAACCTTCCAATCGTTATCCAGTAACTGCCTTGCCAGGGCTATTGACTGACTTTCCAAACCGAAAATTATGACGTCGTGCATACCATCAAAAGAGGGTGTAGATGATTTACGGTGTCCTTCGCCAACGATATTAATTGCCCATTTAAAAAATGGCGGGCCTACCACTTGGCTAATTATAATCACCGAAACAATTAAAGTCGCAAATTCATCCCCGTTATCCGGAAATGAATATGCAACCATGGTAGCAAGACCAAGACTAACACCTGCTTGTGTCAGGTACGGCATCCAGCTTGCTTTATTAAACTTGATCGGATCACCTGCAATCAGTCCTCCTAGGGTTGAACCAATGATGAGCGACAGCATTCTTACGGCAAACAATACAAGAGCAACATCAAGAATATCGATTAGTATATCCAATGAAAGAGTAGCACCAGCAAGGGTAAAAAACGCTACATATACGTAAGGGCCTGCATCGTTGATAATCTTTATAAATTCAGCCCTATACCGGGAATAATTTACAACCACGAAACTACCTATAATACAAATAAGTAATGCTTCAAGACTGATTGCTGTACCAAAAAAGTCCTCTGTATATAGTTGGATATAAGAAGTCATCCGGTATATTAAAAATCCTGATAAAAGGATGAAAATTGTTTTGTAGTTGAGGCTCCACCTTCGTGCCAGTATAAACTGGAGAACCTTGCCAAGTACTAGTCCCATGGCGAAAGACAAGGATATTTCAAATAATAGAATAAACAAAAATTTTAGCGTAAATGCGTTCCCGTTTATAAGTGCGAGTGAAATAGACAAATTGATAGCGAATAGGATGATGACTACGAAATCCTTCACCACAGTCACGCCAAGAATTGTCTGTGTAAAAGGTCCTTTTGCCCTCATTTCATTTACAAGTGCTATGGCGGATGCAGGCGAACTGGCTATGAATATGGTAGCTGCGAGCAGAGAATATGCTATTTTAGCATTTACAGGCAGTTCGCGCATAAACGGAATATAATCTGCGGAAAAATATACAGCTAATACGCTAATCAGAAAAACGGCCAAAATCTGGCAAATAGTAATCCATTTTATGCTGTTAAACCTGTTTCGAAGTTCCTTGATATAGAGCTCACTACTTGCAGCGAATGCAATGAACGCAAGTGATATCTCATTAATAAAAAATAACTTTTCAGATGCATCAGCCTTAATTAAATCGAGAATATGCGGTCCACTCAGAATACCGATAAAAATCAATCCCGTAATTAAAGGCCATTTAAACCGGGCAAGAAAACCGGCAAAGTACCTGGCGGCAACAGCAACAATAATAAAACCACCTAATAGTAATATGGTATTCCAATCGGGCATTATAAAATCGTAATGACTACGGAACTAAATTTGTCTGAAATTGGTAATCTCTTAAAATAGTGAAATTTTATGTATTCAAATATAAGACCACACCATTATTTAGGATTTCTCATTTCCTTTATTTTGATTGGAGGTGCATGGATGATTCTTCCTGATAGAACTATTGACTTTGCTGATACAAAAAAATCAACAAAATTAAAACATCAGATTTGGGATGAGTTGTTGCATGAATTTGTTGATAACCAAGGCATGGTAAATTATAAGGGCTTTATTACAGAAAGGGTCCGGTTACAGCAGTATTTGACACTACTCAGCCGGAATCCACCGGATAAAGAATCGTGGTCGCTGGAAGAGCAGCTTGCTTTCTGGATCAATGCTTATAATGCCTATACCATTGCACTTATTATTGAGCATTACCCATTGTCGGGTATAAAAGATATTGGCAGTTCTATTCAGATACCGTTTATTAATTCTCCATGGGATGTTAAGTTTATCGAAATTGGTGGTAAGAAAATCGATCTGAACAATATTGAGCACGGCATACTAAGAAAGGAATTTAATGAACCCAGAATCCATTTTTCCATTGTTTGTGCCTCAATGTCGTGCCCACAGCTTCGGAACGAGGCTTTTACTGCTTCTGCCCTGAATATGCAACTTGATGAACAGGCTTCCGCTTTTATAAATGATCATTTCAGGAATGACATTACAAGCAACAGGATTGAGATTTCTAAAATTTTCAGTTGGTTTAAAGGCGATTTTACAAAAAGCGGAACCCTGATTGACTTTCTTAATAAATACAGTAAAATCAAAATTCAATCCAACGCAGATATTACATACAAAAAATATGATTGGGCGTTGAACGAACAGAAGGAGCAGTGATATACATGTAAAATCCTCTCTTCATTTAGTCAGAAAATTGCTTAGTTACCGGTTTTATTCTTTGCCCCAAGTCCTTTCTACTAATGAATAATTTCTGTAATAAATTGAATTCCCAAAGATGTAATTTGCATACTCCTGCAGTCTGTTTGTCATTTCGAATGAAGTGAGAATTCATTACCACAATGTATATCAGTTCCTCTAAAAACTCCATACATCTTTTGCAAATAAAACTGGTACGGAAGTTACTTCCATATGAGAAATTTTATTGAAGATCTGTTTTTCTCACTTTGCTAAAAACTACTATAACCTGGTCAAACAACCTTTATCTACAGATTTTTAGCCTTTTCCCAGTATTTGTCCATCTCTTCCAGCGTCATATCTGCAAGCCGTTTCCCATCTTTATGCGATTCTTCTTCGATGTAACGAAATCGTTTAATAAATTTTTTATTGGTTCTTTCAAGTGCCTCTTCGGGATTAATGTTAAGAAATCGTGCATAATTAATAAGTGAAAATAGCAGATCTCCGAATTCCGATTGTGCTTTTACTTTGTCGAGCATGCTCTCATCCGCAATGTTGAATTCAGACCTGAATTCATTCATTTCTTCTTCTACCTTTTCCCAGACCTGTTCTTTTTTTTCCCAGTCAAAGCCTACTCCTCTTGCTTTTTCCTGAATGCGCATGGCTTTGATAAGGGCTGGCAGCGAAACCGGAACGCCTCCAAGCACGGAATTATCCCCCTTCTCCTTCAGCTTAATTTTTTCCCAGTTTTCTTTTACTTCCTGATCATTTGCAACTACTACATCCTGATATACGTGCGGATGCCTGATGATCAGCTTTTCGCAAATGGAATTAATAACCTCAGCAATATCAAAATCTCCCGATTCAGAAGCAATACGAGCATAAAATACCAGATGTAGCATCAAATCACCCAGTTCATTCCTTATTTCATTTTGGTTGTTTTCAATAATGGCGTCTGAGAGTTCATACGTTTCTTCAATGGTAAGATGCCGCAAACTTTCCATGGTTTGTTTTTTATCCCACGGGCATTGCTCTCGAAGTTCATCCATAATGGTAAGAAGCCTGTTGAATGCTATTGTTTGTTCTTTTCTAGAATATTTTGCCTGTGGTTTTTTCATAATAAAGTCGAGAAACTTAATAGTGAATAGCCTTGTTATATAGTAATATTGACTAATTTTGCTTGCAAATATAAGTTTCTATAATGATAACGTTTTTATTTACCGTTGGCATAATTGCCGTATTCTTCCTTCTTATGTCAGTACGACTACTTTTTGTAAAGAAAGGAGAATTTAAAGGAACATGCGCTTCACAAAGCCCATTTCTCCGGAATCAGGGGATTACATGTGGTTGTGGCAAAGGTGAATGTGAAA
Organism: Bacteroidota bacterium; assembly: GCA_022571715.1. Lineage (GTDB taxonomy): Bacteria > Bacteroidota > Bacteroidia > Cytophagales > Cyclobacteriaceae > SZUA-230. Next base: position 28,979 of record JACZXH010000030.1, read on the forward strand.
ACCAGATAAATGAAGAATCAGAAGTAGATAAAGTAATGGCCAGGTTCGGTTAAACCATTCTGAAAGATCAATTTTTCGGGCTGCTGATTTTGGCAGCCTTTTGTATTATTAACATTCTCCAATTATATTATTTACATTTGAACGTTGTTCCAAACGCTATTTTCAGTGACACTTATTAAATCCATATCTGGTATCCGGGGCACCATAGGGGGAAGTATGGGTGAAGATTTAACTCCTTTTGATATTGTAAAATATACCGCTGCATTCGGCACCTGGATAAATCAAAAATCAGCGTTGAACAAACTAGTAGTAGGCCGTGATGCCCGTCCTTCCGGTCCTATGGTAAACCAGATTGTTTGTCAAACCCTGATTGCGCTCGGCATAAATGTGTTGGATCTTGGACTAACTACTACCCCCACCGTTCAAATAGCGGTACCTCTTGAAAATGCGGGAGGAGGCATGATTATAACAGCCAGCCACAATCCCATTGAGTGGAATGCGTTGAAATTATTGAATCAGAAAGGAGAACTAATTTCGGCCATTGATGGCCAAGAAATACTCGATATTGCTTCAAAGGATAATATCATATTTGCAAAAGTAAATAAGCTTGGAAAAATTACACAAGATGATTCTTATCTCGAACAGCATATCAGAATGATCCTTGACCTTCCACTCGTCGATAAATCGGCTATTTCAAAAAAAGAATTCAGGATTGTGGTTGATGCTGTCAACTCCGTGGGTGGGGTGGCCATTCCTTCACTGCTTGAAGCATTGGGGGTAAAAGAGGCATATCAACTTAATTGTAAACCAACTGGGCATTTTAAACACAATCCGGAACCTTTGCCTGAGAATCTTTACGAGATTTCGAATGTACTCAGAAAAGGACAGTATGACCTTGGCATTGCGGTTGACCCGGATGTGGACAGACTCGCACTGATATGCGAGGATGGCGAACCGTTTGGTGAAGAATATACCTTGGTTGCAGTTGCAGATTATGTGATTAAAAATAATCCGGGAAATACAGTGTCAAATCTGAGTTCCAGTCAGGCGCTGCGTTATATTACTGAGAAATCGGGAAATACGTACAGTCCTGCGGCTGTAGGTGAAGTCAATGTGGTTTCTCTAATGAAAGAAACACAAGCCGTGATCGGCGGAGAAGGCAATGGGGGCGTCATTTATCCTGACCTTCACTATGGCAGGGATGCGCTTGCAGGTATTGCCTTATTTTTGTCGTTTCTGGCCCGATCAGGCAAGCGCATCTCCCAATTACGGGCTGCTTATCCAAATTATGTGATTTCTAAAAATAAAATTGATATAACTCCGGAAATAGATGTGGAGAAAATATTGAATGGGTTGAAAAAAAAATATGCGTCTCATCCTGTTAATACTACCGATGGAGTGAGAATAGAATTTCCGGATCCGAATAAACCTTCATTAACCGAATGGGTGCATTTACGCAAATCTAACACTGAGCCCATTATCAGGATTTATGCCGAATCGGATTCAGAAGCAACTGCCGGGTACCTGGCTAAAAAAATAATATCCGATATTAGTGAACTTATTTCGTCAAAAGTATAAACAATTATGACTGATATGAGTATTTATCTCGATAATGCAGCTACCACTTCCTTGCATCCGGAGGTTTTTGACGCTATGAAGCCTTGGTTAACAGACAATTATGGAAACCCCTCCTCCATACATTCGTATGGCCGTCAGGCAAGAGTTGCTATCGAGGCTGCAAGGAATAATATAGCCGGATTAATTCAATGCGCTTCTTCTGAAATATTTTTTACTTCGGGGGGTACGGAGGCTAATAATGCTGTTATCACCAGCGCCACAGAATCTTTTGACATTCAGCACATTATTACTTCACCGGTTGAGCATCATTCGGTTTTGCATACGATAGCTCATCTTGAAAAAACCAGGGGCACGAACGTTTCATTTGTTGATATAGATCAAAAGGGAAGGATCAATACAGACCATTTGCACGACCTTCTAAAAGATACTCCAAAAACACTTGTTTCTCTTATGGAGGCAAACAACGAGATCGGAACACTTACACCGCTTATAATGATCTCTGAAATATGTAAAGAACACAATGCCTGGTTTCACTCCGATACCGTGCAGGCGGTAGCTCATTATGCACATAACCTCAACCACCTCCAAATAGATGGCATGTCGGCTTCGGGACATAAGTTTCACGGACCAAAAGGAGCTGGATTTATGTTTATAAGCAAAAGAAGCCGTATTCGTCCTTTTATTTATGGCGGCCCCCAAGAGCATGAAATGCGAGCCGGAACTGAAAATGTAGCGGGTATTGTTGGTTTTGCGAAAGCACTCGATATCGCCTACGATAATATGGCGGATGATGCTACTTATATCCAGAAGTTGAAAAATCAAATGATCAATTCTCTGTCATCTGCAATTAAAGATGTAGCGTTTAACGGCGATCTCTCAAACAGCTTATATACCATTCTGAATGTTTCACTTCCTGCCTCGGAGTCAAACCAATTGGTATTGTTTAATCTTGACCTTGCCGGAATTGCTGCCTCAGGTGGATCTGCCTGCTCAGCGGGTGCAGTACAGGAGTCACATGTAATCAAGGCCATCGGTGCTGATCCAAACCGTGAGGTTGTACGGTTTTCATTCTCTGCACTCAACACCGAGCAAGACATTAAGCTGGCCACAGACAAATTAGCATCGCTTTATCAGGAGTTAAAAACTAATCGATCCGGCGTGCCAAAGGAAGTAAGAGTAAACACCAAAACGGAGAAACCGGGTTAAAGAGATCAGCAGGAACACTCTGAAATTAAAATCGGCAGCTCCCGTAAGCATGCAAACAGCTGAGAATGGTAAGGGAGTGACAGCTGCTACAAATACTAAAAATCCGCCATATCTTTTAAAAAATAATTCATATTGGGCAAAAAATCTCCTTCTTGCATACCTGTAAAGCACAGCTTTGTTCAGAAGTTTTCCGATATAAAATCCTACAATTCCTGCGCCATACGAAATGAGTGAAAGCAGTGATACGTAAAAAATATAAAGCACTGGATCGCCCGGCTTGGTTGCCCATATCATAAAAACCTCTGGAGGAATTATTCCAATTATTATTTCTGAAGCAAGAAAAATAGAGTAAACGGCAAAGGGATTGTCAGACACTTTTCCGATAAGGCTTTCAGGATGAATTTCGATGCGGTCTTTGACCAGTATATAAATAACCAATATTGCTGCAAACCATAGAAGTCCTTTTAGCAGGTTTTTAAGAAGAAATTTTATACGGTCTTTGTTCATGGAGCCAGTCAGGTGGGCGCAAAAAATATTATTCAGAGAATTTTCATCCTTTTAAAAGGTTTTGTTTCATCAAAAAGTTTCCTGTATGTTACGTGCGTTTTAACCACTTTGCTTTCAAGTTGTTCAGCAACCCGGATCATTTTAGGATTGAAATCACCGATCCAGTTCATTTCAAGCACCGGGTACCTCGGGTATTCTTCCTGAACCATTTTGCCGGTAGCCACAATCAAGGCTCCGTCCACCCCCTTTCCCTGAAATTCAGGAATAATTCCATAAACCAAGCCCAGCATTTTCTTACAGGATTTCCTCCATTTATGGTACAGAAACTTGATTTTACCAACCAGGTCGAGTTTTCCGTCAACGTACTTAAATATCTGATTAATTTCCGGAATGTTCATATAAATTGCAATCGGCTCGTCTTTGTAATAACCGTACCAAATGATCTTTTCATCCAGGATCGGTAATATTTGCTTCATCAGCGTTTTGGCCTGAAGTGATGAGATTTGTGGCACTCCATGCCTGGCCCATGCTTTATTATAGATTGTCCGGAAATCTTGTACATATTTATCGATATTTTTCTTTTTAAGATGTTCAAAATGATAATTGGGGTCGGCAAATATATTTCTGGCTTTTTCGTATATCTTATCACTGAACCGGTCAAAAACGTTAAGTCCGAATGTTAGCTGCTTAAAATATACCTGGAATCCATAAGCTTCAAATAGCTCTTTGTAATAGGGTAGCTGATAATTGCACCTGTAATTGGGTTCGCGATCATACCCGTCAATCAAAAGGCCCCACCAAATGTCGCGTTCTCCGAAATTAACCGGGCCATCCATGGCTTCTATACCTAGCTGTTGCAACCATGATTTGCAGGTATTAAACAGCTCGAATGCCACTTTACGGTCATTAATACACTCAAAAAACCCCATGCCCCCGGTTGGCTGATCATTTCCCTTGTTTACTATTTTATTATTTACAAAAGCCGCCACACGTCCAATAGTTTTACCTGAATCATCACGGAATATCCATCTGATACATTTTCCATGCCTGAATGATTTATTTTTATCTTTATCAAATACAACTTCAATATCTTTATCAAGTGGACGGATCCATTCCTGTATATTTTTATATAAAGTGACTGGGAACAGTAGAAACTCTTTTGCTGTTTTTTTATCATTAACTTCTATGATCTGCATATGTGATTTTTGTACGGTCACAAAGGTAAGCGATTTATAGAAAACAGGATTAGGACCTCTTTTTAGCCTGGCTGCTGATTATCAGGAATGACAATATCGATTGATCTGGATTCAGACGGCTTGCAACGAAAAGAGATCCTCCCAGTTTGTTAATTGAATTTTTTATTAATTAAAGACTGTATTTTGTGATCAGATCTAATGTACAATAATGTGTTCAATATTTTTCAGATCCCAGTCGATTACCAGACCAAAGGCAATTCCTCTGGCAGTTTTGTTGCCATAAAGCAGTTCTACGAGGTACAAAGCAGGATCAAAGGATTTAGCGCCCCCGACAGAAGTAATAAGGTTATCATCGTGTACAAAACTCACCCCCTCATGCACTGTAAGATCCGGAAACATTGTCCGGTATTTTGAAATATCAGAAGGAAAAGTGGTTGATTCATGATTAGCAGTTAGTCCGGCTTTTGCGAGTACAAATGCCCCGTCACACAATGACATCACGTAGCTTGCTTTTTCTCCGGTACTTCTGACGAAATTAATCAATGCGATATTTTCAAGATCAGAATCCATACTGTGTTTAGCGCTGGGTACCACCAATACATCAATAGGAGGTATATCATCGTCAAACGAATAGTCGGGAAGGATCCGTAAGCCCTCAAACGTAGTTATCACATCTTTTTCGGGCGCTACCGTAAAAACTTTCATGCCCGGATTAGTGTGGAATACAGTATGGTGAAGAATATCCATCGGAGCAACCAATTCGGAGTTATACACACCATCCACTACCAGAAATCCGACATTCCATATTTTGTCAGGTTTGGAAACCTGCGGGATATATACATTTTCATTCTCCTGTGTTTTTACTTCATTACTACTACACCCACCGGTTATCAGTCCCGATAATGCGATTACCGAGCCAACAGCAATCAGGTATAAGTTGCTTTTTGAATTTTTCATTGCATACATTTTATTAAGTAGTATAATAGATTCAGAAAATCCGTAGTTATGTTGTTCCGGATGAAATAATTCGTCGCCCCCGAGGCACTAATTTATATTTTATTCCCGGGTTTCGTGACGCCAAAAGGAGAAAATTGCATGTATCAGAATAAATACAGATAAATTTGAAGTAATATGTTGGAACTATGGAATGAGTATGTTATGAATTGAAATTACTTTTACAAAAGATTTCAGAAACGATAAAATCATGACAATAGGTAGTTTCACTAATCGATATAAAACCGTTTTTGATCAAAATATTTTTCCAATCTGCAAGCCTTTTGGCAGGCATGCCTGCAACAATCCTGAAAAACAAATACATAATAGCAAGTAAAATCCGTTGCCACCAGATGCCTGTATTTCGAAAATCAGAAACCAATAAAATCCCTGAACTGGTGAGATTGCTGTCCACTATTCTGACTATGCGTTCTACCTCTTCTTCAGTAAACAAATCAAAAAAGAAGTTCGCAATAACAATCTCAAATTTCCCGTTAAGGTTCGTGTTTTCAATGCAGGCATGATAATAGGATACCGGAAACTGTACATTTAATTTACGTGCTTTTTCAATCATATTAAGCGACGAATCAACATAAACCACTTCCTTACAATCAGGAGGCAAATGATGTAGTATCCATCCTGTACCACCACCAGGTATTAAAATTCTTGCATCAGATTTTATCCGGTTAAAATGAACGATTTGAGACCTGAAAATGGCTTTACCAAAAATGGCCCGTGCCAGCCGGTCGTATATGGGGGTAATATGATCAAAGGTCATGCGAATCAGATTTAAACCCTGTTCAAAGCATATATCCAGATGATTACTTAAATAGTAAAATATAAAACTGGTATCAAAAATATGGAATCACCCACAATTCTATAACGCTCATTTTTTGAAAACAAATTCTTTCTAAGAATTATTAAAAGCAGTGCAAGGTCCATACATCCAACCAGGATTTGTGTTTTTAAGAAATCTGCATTATGTGTATTTAGAAAAACACATAACACTGAAGTCAATAATATTATGCCTGCCAGAATTTTAGTTATGATCATTACTTTATGATAACCAATTGACAAAACGATGGATTGAAATTCCTCATGCTTGTCAACATCTTTTTCAAATAGCGAGAAGATAAGCAAATTAACCAAAGCCAGCCCGGCATATTCAAGAAACAATAACCATATATCCCATGACACATCTCTCTCATAAATACTTAGTGGTCCTACATATATGCCTGCTGCATACGCAACAGCCGCCACGATTTCTTTATGATACATCTGCCTTTTTCGAGATAATTTTATAGATATAAAATAAAACGTCACTAAAAATACCAGTAACCCACCATAAACCAGCGTCATAATAGGTAGCCGGAACAGAAATGAAAATGCTACAATGAGGAGGAAACTCCAGACTCTCCAGATAACTGTAGAGTTTTCCCAATGCAATTTATGTCTGAATGTAACTGGTTTGCGAAATAAAGTTTTTGCATCCAGCAAATGGTCGAGGGTATAAATGAGCCAGATTACAACAATTAACTCGAGTAAAGTAAATATACTCAAAGTCACTCCAAGGTATGTTGCAATAAATAAGGCTCCGATGCCTCCACCAAGCATGATATTAAGGTTTAATGCCTGGAAGTACTGAAAGCCTGTTTTTAGTATTTTCATAAACGAATGGGGCTGTCTCAAAAGAAGTACCATCATTCTGAACGAAGTAAAGAATCCCCATTTTAAGTATGTGTTAATAGTTGGAGATTCTTTGGTTCCTCAGAATTGCGATTTTTTGATTTTTTTAGACAGCACCATTACAATTTAGTAAAATCGATGAATATATTACCTAAGTGCCTCAGCCCCCGCAACGATTTCCAGAATTTCTTTGGTAATAGCAGCCTGTCGTGTCCGGTTATAAACGAGCCTGAGTTCGCCTAACAGTTCACCGGCGTTCTCCGTTGCTAGCTCCATGGCCGTCATCCGTGCACCGTGTTCGGCGGCATTCGATTCGAGTATCGCTTTATAAAATTGAATTTTCAGTGATTTGGGAATCATTTCTTCAATGATAACTTTTTTATTAGGCTGGAAAATGTAATCAATGATACCGGGTAGCAGATCCATATCAGAATCAGGAGTTACGGGAAGGAATTGTTCTGCCCGCACCACCTGTGTTGCCACGTTTTTAAATTCATTATACACGATATATACTTTGTCGTACTCACCTTGCAGGAACGCATTCATGACAAAATCAGCAGATTCCCTTCCTTTTTCAAACGAAAGACCTCTGAAAATATCAGTGAAATCAGAAATCACACGGTACTTCTTTCTTCTAAAGAAATCAAAACCTTTTTTACCTAATGAGAGAATGTGCACGTCGCCAGCATCGAACTGGTATTTGTAGTTCTCTTCAATAAGTGCTACCGTGAGTTTGCATACATTGCTGTTGAATGCGCCACAAAGTCCACGATCAGAAGTTATCACCACGATCAGCACATTTTCGATTTCCCTTTCTGTTCCATATCCCTGCCCTTCATCAGCATCCAGCCCCTTGGAAACATTAACCAGAATTTCATTTAATTTTTTTGCAAATGGTCTCATTTGTAAAATAGTATTCTGAGCCCTTCGAAGCTTCGAAGCTGCAACCATTTTCATAGCTTTGGTAATCTGCTGCGTAGAAATAACGGAACTTATTCTGGATTTAACTTCCTTTAAATTAGGCATATATAATTCTTAGCTTTGAACTTCAAAACTTTTAGCTATATCATTTGCTGTAGATGTAAGTACCTCCGCAATGTTATCATCCAATATTCCGTCACTGAGCGAGTTAAGTAAATCAGCATGATGAGAGGTCAGCAGCTGGAGGTATTCCTTTTCAAATTCCTTAACCCTGTTTACAGGTACTTTGTCTAACAATCCTTTGGTAGATGCAAATATGATTGCCACTTGTTCTCCAACTTTGTATGGAGAATATTGTGGTTGTTTCAGTATTTCCTGATTTCTTCGTCCTCGCTCAATTGTCAATAGAGTTGCTGCATCAAGGTCCGACCCGAATTGTGCAAAAGCCTCCAGTTCACGAAACTGAGCCTGATCCAGTTTCAATGTACCTGCTACTTTCTTCATGGACTTTATTTGAGCAGCGCCACCTACCCTCGATACTGAAATACCAACGTTAATAGCCGGCCTTACTCCCGAATTGAACAAATCCGTTTCAAGAAATATCTGCCCGTCCGTTATGGATATGACATTGGTTGGTATATAGGCTGAAACATCACCTGCCTGGGTTTCAATTATAGGGAGTGCAGTTAACGATCCGCCTCCTTTTACCTTATCTCTTAAAGATTCAGGTAGGTCATTCATTCCTTTTGCAATTTTATCATTATCAATGACCTTAGATGCTCGTTCAAGAAGTCTGGAGTGAAGATAAAACACATCTCCCGGATATGCTTCACGACCAGGAGGCCTCCGAAGCAGTAGCGAGACCTCGCGATAGGCCACTGCCTGCTTTGACAGGTCGTCGTAAATTACGAGTGCCGGCCGGCCGGTATCCCTGAAATATTCTCCGATTGCCGCTCCTGTAAATGGTGCATAAAACTGCATAGGAGCAGGATCAGCAGCAGTTGCTGCTACTATTATGGTATAATCCATAGCGCCATGTCGCTCAAGCATATCCACTATTCCTACTACAGTAGAAGCTTTTTGGCCGATTGCAACGTATATGCAAAAAACAGTTTCACCCTTTTCATAAAACTCTTTCTGATTGATAATGGTATCAATTACAACTGCTGTTTTGCCTGTTTGCCGGTCGCCGATAATCAGTTCACGCTGTCCCCGACCAATAGGAATCATGGCATCAATAGCCTTTATGCCTGTCTGAAGAGGCTCGTTTACTGGCTGACGGAAAATAACACCAGGAGCTTTTCTTTCGAGCGGCATTTCAAATAATTCTCCAGTAACAGGCCCTTTACCATCAATGGGGTTTGCAAGGGTATCCACCACTCTGCCAACAAGTCCTTCACCTACGCGGATAGAAGCAATACGCCCGGTGCGTTTTACCGTGTCACCTTCTCTTATATCCTGGGACGGGCCCAGCAATACCACCCCGACATTATCTTCTTCAAGATTTAATACCAATCCATTCAGGCCGTTTTCAAACTCAATAAGCTCGCCTGATCCAACCTGGGTTAAACCATAAATGCGCGCAACGCCATCGCCAACTTGCAAAACGGTTCCGATTTCTTCTAGCTCAGCTTCAGTTTTAACATTTGCCAATTGTTGTTTTAGTATGGCTGATACCTCATCTGGTCTTACGTTTGTCATTTATTTTCGTATCAATGTTGATTTTGTTCTCTTTGCCCGTTTAGCATAAGAAAGATGATTAGTTAATTAGGTCGTGTTCAATTTTCTTCAACTTCGATTTCACCGAAGAATCGATCCTTCGATCGTCAATATTGAGAATATAACCTCCAATAATATCTTTCGACACCTCTTCATAAAGGTCAGGATCCTTATTGGTAAGTGATTTAATAATTTTCTTGAATTCATTCTTAAGCCTATCATCAAGCTTAAAAGTAGTAATTACATTTGCCTTCTGGATTCCTTTAAATTCAAGATATTGCTTATGGAATTCACGGGTGATTTCATGAAGGACCTCCGCTCTTCCTTTACTGATAATTAATGTCATGAATAATCGCGTAACCTTGTTGACTTTATTTCCAAAAATAGCTTTCAAAATCTTGATTTTTTTGTCTTGATTAATGATTGGGCTCCGGAGAACAAGAATGAGTTCGCGGTTTTGTTCACAAGCCGAATCAATCAATACCATGTCATTACTGACCTCCTCCACAAGGCCTTTTTCCTTGCATAGGTCAAGCAAAGATTTGGCATATCGTGAAGCAACCCTGAATGCTGACATTTAACTAGAAGAACTTAATTAAGATTTTTTTCTTTTAGGTACAGATCCACCAGCTCTTTTTGCGCAACATCTTTAGCAAGTGCCTTCTGAAGGAGTATTTCAGCAATTTCAACTGATAATGAGACTACCTGGTTTCTCACCTCTTGCAGTGCGGCGTTTTTTTCAGATTCAATTTCCTTTTTTGCAACTTCGATCATCTTATCAGTGATTCCTGACGCAGCTGATTTTGCCTCATCTTTAATCTTGAGGGCCACAGTATTTGCAATCTTTAGAATTTTATCCCGCTCTTTTCGTGCCTCCTGGAGCAGTTTTTCATTTTCTGCTTTAAGTTGTGACATTTCTTCTTTTGCCTCTTTTGCAGAATCAAGTGCCTCCTGAATAGATTCCTCTCTTATCTTCAGGGAATGCAGGATAGGTTGCCAGGCAAATGTCTTTAATAACAACAATAATGAAACGAATACAACAATTTGCCAGAAAATGAGTCCAGAACCTGGTGTCAATAATTCCATTTTTTATTTTTTTTCGCTATCATCAAATAATTTCAATAAACTTATCCCGGCCCAATGCCGGCATGACAAGCTCTTAATTTTACAAAACGAAAGATTACGTTGCTCCGCTTTGCGAAATGAGGAAAGCGATAACCACACCAAAGAGTGCAATCACTTCAACAAGTGCAGCAATAATCAGCATGGCAGTCTGTATCTTACCGGCTACTTCCGGCTGTCTTGCAATGGCTTCCATTGCTGAACCACCGATTCTACCGCTACCAATACCGGCTCCAATTGCAGCTAATATTGGCTCTTTTGCAACATACACTGCCTTAGCTCCAGCTGCCAAGCCGGCCTCAATCACCGCTCTCCGTTCTGTCGAAGTGATACCAGCTGGTATACCAATGAGGAGCTCTGGTTTCAAGAGTCTGAAGCCGCGTGTTGCTTTCTTAATAAAGTATCGCAGCATAGCTTCGGTCACTCGGTAGTCGGCAATCACGCCATCTCGCAGAGGTCGATATACCCGAATGGTATCAGGGGTTCGTCCCGTCATCTCCTTTGCCTCCTTTCCGACCGCCAAAATCCTGTTTTCTGAAAGTGTCACTGCGACAACCGACGGTTCGTCCAAAACCACGTGTTTCTGGGGAGTGAACACGATTGAATTACAGGTCCCAAGATCGATGCCAATTTTCTTAATAAACATAGAAAACTTTACGTTACCCTCTTTATATCCGCCCCCAACTGCCTCAAACGTTCTTCTATTTTTTCATATCCACGATCAATTTGATAGATATTGTGCATCGTCGTAGTTCCCTTTGCAATCAAAGCCGCGATGAGGAGAGCTGCTCCTGCTCTAATATCAGGACTTGGAATTTCAATACCGTGCAGCAAAGTGGGACCGTCAACGATCGCTCGATGCGGATCGCAAAAAATAATGTCGGCGCCCATCTTGTTGAGCTCTTCAAGGTACTTCAATCTCCCTTCGTACAGAGGATCGTGCAGGAGAGTCGGACCCTTTGTCTGGGTAGCCAACACACCAAGTTCCGGCTGTAAATCTGAATGGATACCAGGATACGGCAAGCTCTGGATTTTATCCATAACAAGCTTTTTCGACGGGAATACCTTGAGCACGTCCTTGCCTTGCACTTCAATCCGTGCCCCAAAGTCCCGTAAGCGCTTCAAGAAGAGCGTCAAAAAGCCATGTTCTGCATGACGAATAACCACTTCACCCTTCGTAGCTAAAGCTGCTATCACAAAGG
>JACZXH010000031.1 GCA_022571715.1 Bacteroidota bacterium
GGTATTCAATCGGGTCCTGGATAAACTGAAACCCCGGCAAACCTACCGCATCAAACCCGAGATGATCTGTGCCACCTGTATTCCGGATGGTAATGGTTGTATTTTCGATCATGTCGTTAAAGGGTTCAAACCATGCTTCAAATATGGGGCGTACCGCTTCGTTACCCTGCAGATATATTCCCCTGATCCTGCCTGTTCCATTGTCAATATTATAATATGCCGACAACCTTTTGTGTTCTGGTTTCAGCTTCATGTCTTCCGGATCGGCGAAGTGGTTTTTCACATAATTTCTCGAACCATGAATCCCCTGCTCTTCGCCCGTCCATAATGCAATGCGTATGGTGCGCCGGGGTTTCAGATCTGCTGCGATCAGTATCCGTACCGCTTCCATCATCACCGCACATCCTGCAGCATTATCAGTGGCGCCGGTACCGGCGTGCCACGAATCGAGGTGGCCTCCCAGCATGACCAGTTCGCTTTTGAGGTTTTTATCTGTCCCCGGAATTTCTGCCACTACATTGTAGCCATTCAGGTCGTCGTTGAAAAAGGTGGTCTTAATATCCATTTCCACCTCCACGTCAATATTTGCATTTAAAAGCCGCATCATGCGTGCCGCATGCTCTGGGGCCATCTCAATTTCAGGCAATATTTCCGGAGCATCAGGTGCATACGTTGCGCCATTGGAAGTAAAAAAGGTTCCGTGTTTACCCCTTCGTCCTGTTATGACAGCCGCTGCACCATGGTCTTTTACAAATTGTCGAAGTTTATTGCTCAAGGCACGCCGAGCCCGGAATTGCCTGATCCGCTCCGGGGTGAAAGCTGGACGGCCTTCTAGCGGTTGTCTGGCCTGGCTGTCCAGTTCTTTTTCGGTAAACCGTACAGCATCCGGTTCAAAAGATGCTTCAAATTCAAGATCTGAGCCGAATAAAACAATTTTTCCTTCCAGTTTTCCAGCGTATGCTTCGATCTCTTCTTCCGTTTCGGCTTCCACCAGTACCACTTGTGATTTCAACAATCCGTTTGTACCTGGAGTCCAGGCTTTAGCCATGCCAATCAATGGCTGATAATAGGGCAACGTCATGGCTATATATAATTTATTTACCTCCCAGCCTTTTCCAAATTCACCCCACTTTTCGAGATTGGCATTTATAAGACCCCATTCGGAAAGCTGGTCTCTAGCCCATTCACTTGCTTTTCTAAGTCCGGGTGACCCCGTAAGCCGTGGTCCGGTCACATCCGTAAGATGAAAAGCGATATCCATAACCTGGGAATTTTGAAGGCCTTCCTGCTTAATCTTATAAATGGCCTCATAATCAATGCGTTCTTGCCCAGCTACATTTGCCGAAAACAACACTAGAAAAACAAAAATAATACATGTTTTATATTTCATAATGGTACCTGATTAACGTTCTCTTAATAATCAGCAGTTTTGATTTTTAATATATAGTGGCCTTTTTACCAGCGCATTAAATTACATAAAAAAATCATTTTTCTTCACATGAATAGTTATGAGTCACAGAGATTATATCTTCGTAATTAAATATATTTGCAATGGTTTTATTACCTATTAAATGAACAATAATGACAACTGACACATTACTAAAAGAAGATCTGACCTATGACGATATCGTGGAATTATTAGGAAACGATTCTGACGATTTATTAAATTTTAATTCACCCAGGATTTCAAGTGAACTAATTCATGCTCCCGGACCTGATTTTATTGACCGGGTATATGCATCATCAAACCGCAACGCACAGGTTCTCCGTAATCTCAATGCTTTGTTCGGCCACGGACGGCTGGCTGGAACCGGCTACCTGAGCATTCTGCCTGTTGATCAGGGTATTGAACATACGGGAGGCGCTTCTTTTGCACCGAACCCCATCTATTTCGATCCGGCAAACATTGTAAAGCTTGCTATCGAAGGCGGATGTAATGCAGTTGCTTCAACTTTTGGTGTGCTTGCTTCGGTTTCCAGAAAATATGCCCATAATATTCCGTTCATTGTGAAATTAAATCATAACGAACTGATGACATACCCGAACAAATATGATCAGATCATGTTCGGCACTGTGGAAGAGGCATGGAACCTTGGTGCAGCTGCGGTGGGCGCTACAATCTATTTTGGTTCGGAAGAATCAAACCGTCAGATTGTAGAGGTGGCCCAGGCTTTTGAAGTGGCCCATGAACTGGGTATGGCTACCATCCTATGGTGCTATGTACGGAACAACGCATTCAAAAAAAATGGGGTTGACTATCATGCCGCATCAGATATTACCGGACAGGCCAATCACCTTGGTGTTACCATCCAGGCAGATATTATAAAACAAAAGCAAGCAACTAATAACGGTGGATTCACCGCCATTGGTTTTGGAAAAACGGATCCGAAAATGTATGATGCTCTTAATTCCAATCATCCTATCGACCTGACCCGTTACCAGGTAGCAAACTGTTATATGGGCCGAAGTGGGTTAATTAACTCAGGAGGAGCTTCTTCCGGCGAATCCGATCTGGCAGATGCCGTCAAAACTTCTGTTATAAATAAAAGAGCAGGAGGTACCGGACTGATATCCGGAAGAAAAGCATTTCAACGTCCTATGGAAGAAGGCGTGAAATTGCTGAATGCCATCCAGAATGTATATCTGATAAAGGAAATAGGCCTTGCATAGTACATTAAAATTGACAAGTGATAAAAAGCATTGAATGAGATCCAAAGGAACCATCGCAATTCTCACGGGCGGCGGAGATGTACCAGGCCTGAATCCCGCCATCCGGGCTGTAACTTTTCGAGCGCTTCGTGAAGGATACAAGGTACTTGGCATCCGACGCGGATGGGGAGGTCTTGTAGATTTTATTCCGGATAAAGATGCTGACAATAGCAACAATGTACAGGAGTTAACTACCGAACTGGTAAATCGTGCAGGCCGCACAGGCGGAACTTTTCTTCATACTTCAAGAACTAATCCAAGCAAGCTAATCAAAGCTAGTATGCCGAAGCACTTACAATCGAAATATTCGGAAGATGTAAATGATATCACCTCCGATATGCTGATAAATCTGGATTATCTTGGTGTGGACTATCTGATCCCCATCGGTGGCGATGATACACTGAGTTTCGGTCTTCGGCTGCACCAGGAAGGTATGAAAGTGTTGGCGATTCCAAAAACGATGGATAATGACGTTCCGGGAACGGACTACTGCATTGGTTTCAGTACATGTGTAACAAGAACAATTGAAATGACACACATGCTTCGCACTTCTGCAGGTTCTCATGAGCGTTTTCTGATTATTGAAGTGTTCGGTCGCTATGCAGGATTTTCTACCCTGTTGCCTACCATGGCAGGGGCAGCAGACAGGTGTGCGATTCCTGAGTATCCGTTTGATATTGAGCAACTCACTGAACTAATGATCTACGACAGGGTACATAACCCCAGTAATTACGCAGTTGTGCTCGTGTCGGAAGGCGCTACAATGAGTCATGATTCGGAGATGTCGTTTGAGGGAAAAGAAATAGATATGTTCGGCCATAAAAAACTTGGCGGTATTGGTGACAAGGTAGCTGCAGAACTTAAAAATTTGTCTTCCAAATACAATAACGGAAGACAGGTAGCCATTATAAACCAGCGACTCAGTTACCTGGTTCGTTGCGGCGAGCCGGATGCATTTGATTCCATCGTGCCTATGGCATTCGGCAATATTGCCCTGGACCTGATTCTTGAAAAGAAATCAGGCCGTCTGATCTCTTTACGTAATGGTGTTTACGATAACGTGCCCCTTGACATCATTCAGGGCAAGAAAAAATTGATTGATGTAGAAAAATACTACGATATTGACCGGATGCGGCCCAAATATGAATCCTTTAACAAAAAGTCACTCTTTATCATAACGGCTGACGATTAGCTTTTGCCAATTGCATGTGTGTGAGGTTTTAGAGTTCAACGATTTATACGTCAGGGCAATCAAACAGCTTCAATTGCAATTTACGGCTATCGTTATTATCTGATTTATGAATATTATTTAACCCAGAAATGTCATTGGACTTATTACGAAAACTCGATATTGTCGTGCATCAGGTGCTCACGTTTTCAGACACGCAAAAAATATCAAATGTATGTGAGAATCAAAATATGAGATAGTGCCTGAGGAGCAGTAAATTCGAGTTAGTAGTAGATTTCTAAAGACAATTCTGGGTTAAATAGATACAACTTTGACGCATTCATTACTTTAGTTGCCAGCTATAATTTATTTTTCGATTAAAATTGTTAATATTTGGAAAGGGTAATATTGTCTTTTGCGAATCAGATTTTAAAATACGCAGGAATAAATGCATAATAATAAGAAGAAAAACAATATCACATCTGTATCTGTCTCTCAAATCGGAAAGGGTGTCATCAAAACCCTTATCTATTCCGATCTTTTCAAATACCCACTCGAACTGCAAGAAATAAGGCAAAGGTCTGAGGTATCGCAAGTTGATAAAGGTCTGATTTCTCAGGAACTTAGGCAAATGGTAAACGGCAATCTTGTTTATAGATTCAACGGTTATTATTCAACACTAAATATGCCTGAAATCGTAGATCGAAGGGCAATGGGAAATAAAAAAGCGATAAAATATTTACGGTTAGCGAGATGGATATCTTCCGTTCTATGTTTTTTCCCGTTTATCAGAGGTATTTTTTTGTCAGGATCCATTTCAAAAAATTATATCGATAAAGAAAGTGATATTGATTTCTTTATTATAACTACTCCAGGAAGAATGTGGGTGGTAAAAGCCGTTTTTGTGTTATTTAAAAAAGTAGTTCTTTTTAATTCACACAAGTATCTGTGCCTGAATTATTTTGTTACCACTGATACGCTTAAAATTGATGAAAAAAACATTTATACCGCTACTGAAATGGTAACACTTATCCCTATGTTTGGATCTGATGTTTACTTAAAAATGATGGAAGATAATTCATGGGTGAAGAATTACTATCCTAATTTTTCAGTTGCCGGCACTGCGAATATTGCTCAGAGCAAACCTGGTTTAATAAAAAGATCAATTGAACTCCTGCTAAGCGGCTATCCCGTATCAAGACTCGACGATTGGCTGATGACTGTTTTTTTACGAAGGGCACGGAAGAGAAATCTGGATAAAATGACAGAAGACCAGTTTAAAATCGCTTTTAAAACATCAAAAAATGTTTCGAAGTATCATGAAAAAAATTATCAGAAGCAAATCCGGGAACTGTTCAGTAAAAAAATTGAAGAGTTCGAACAAATGCATAACCTAACACTTCGATAGTATCAGAAAATGGCAAAGGTATTATTTACACATTCCTATTTTTACAAATTTGATCCCAAACAGTGGCGAATGCAACAGCCCTATGCGCCACTTGCTACATTGTATGCTGCCGCCTTTATACGTAAAAACGGGCACGAAGTAAGCCTGTTCGATACAAATCTTCTCGATACTCCGGATGATATTATTCCTGTACTGAAGACACAAAAACCTGATTTCCTGATAATCTATGATGACAGTTTCAACTACCTGACTAAGATGTGCCTTACCAATATGCGAAAGGCTGCTTTCAGACTTGCTGAACTTGGAAAAGATTATGGATGCACGGTTATCGTCAACAGTTCCGATTCTGCCGACCACCATAAAATGTACCTTGAAAATAATACAGACTTTATCATTGCCGGAGAAGGAGAGGTGACACTAAATGAATTATTGAAAGCCCTCGTTGAGAATGCAGACACAGTTGAAACTATCAGCGGACTAGTCTTTAATAAAAACGGTGGGGTACACATTACGGGAAAAAGACCGGTGATGAAAGACCTGGACACACTGCCACAGCCTGCGTGGGATTTGATTGATGTCGAACCATACCGGAAGATCTGGGTGCAGGCACACGGTTATTTCTCCATGAACATTGCCACCACCAGAGGTTGCCCGTTTAAGTGTAATTGGTGTGCGAAGCCTATATATGGTAATCGATATAATTCACGATCTGCTCAAAATGTAGTGGATGAAATTGAATTCTTACTTAATGCATATAATCCAAATCATTTTTGGATGTGTGATGATATCTTTGGATTAAAGCCAAAATGGGTACAGGAATTCAGAGATATCGTTCAGGCTAAAGGATTATCTTTTAAATACAAAATCCAGTCTCGGGTTGACCTGATTGTAAAAAATGATACCATTGATGCCTTGGCTGAATCCGGATTAGATATAGCTTGGGTAGGTGCCGAATCAGGATCTCAAAAGATCCTGGACGCCATGGATAAAGGGACTACAATTGAACAGATCTACGAGGCAACCAAACTTCTAAAAGAGAAAGGAATAAAAGTAGCTTTCTTCCTACAATTCGGATACTTAGGAGAAACTAAAGAGGACATCCAAAAAACCATTGACTTGGTTCTGGATCTGATGCCGGATGAAATAGGCATTTCAGTTTCTTACCCACTTCCAGGCACAAAATTTTATGAGAATGTAAAGCATGGGATGAAGGAAAAACAGAATTGGACGGACTCTAATGACTTAACTCTAATGTTTAGAAGTACTTTCAGTTCCGATTATTATAAGAAGCTTCATCGATATGTACATGCTGTTTACAGGAAAGAAAAAGGTTATAAAAATCTTCAAACCATGATTACAAATCCTTTGAAGATTAACAAACAACAGATGAAATCAGCTCTCTCTACCGGCTACTATTTGCCAGTATCTTATTTTCTAAATCGTTATTTAAAAAAATTGGAATTCGAAAATTAATGGAGATAAATACCGTGCATAGTGTCCAGAAAGCATCATATGTGAGTCAAAATCTTACTGAAACATTTGATAGCGTAAATAGAGCCTTTAGCAGACAAGCAAAATACTTTGACGAATCCGAAAGGAATAATATAATTTTAGCAGACATGAGAACACAAGTTCGGGATCATGTCATGAAATATTTAAAAAGGGGCGATTATATATTGGAATTAAACGCAGGCACAGGCCTGGATGCTGAATACTTTGTTGAACAAGGTTTTAAAGTTCATGCTACTGATCTTTCAGATGGAATGATCCAAATGCTCAAACAAAGAATTATACACCAAAACCTGAGCAATTCAATTACTTTTCAACAATGTTCTTATACCCAACTTGATCAGTTAAACACGTCGGGGTTTAATTATATCTTTTCTAACTTTGGTGGCCTAAATTGTATTAAGGACCTAAGTCAGGTGACAAAATTTTTTAGCGGAGTATTAAAGGACCGGGGCTTTGTAACTTTTGTACTTATGTCTAAGTTTTGTCCATGGGAATTTATTTCCGTTTTTAAAGGTAACTTTTCTTATGCATTCAGAAGATTCAAAAAAAACGGAGCTATAGCTCATCTGGAAGGAGAATACTTTAAAACCTATTACTTCACCCCAAAAAAAGTATTGAAATCATTTGGAAAAAAATTTAAGCTGATAAAGGTTGAAGGATTAGGCGTACTTATTCCGCCTCCTGTAAAAGAAAACGTACCAAAACAACAACCAAAATTCTACAAGGTCTTAAAATATTTAGATAAAAAATTAAGAAATCACTTTCCGTTTAATCGTTGGGCTGACCATTTTATCATTACTCTGCAATATTCAATGGAATGATTTAAAGCATTAAAAATATGAATGAAAGTGACTACCCAAAATGATATTAATATTCTAAGTGTAAATACCTCTTTAAAAAATTTCGAGAAATTATACCTGGAGGTAAGAAAAGCTGAAAATAGAATTTATCACGACGATGAAGTCAAAAGACTACCGTATGCATCTGTAGCTAATCCTCATTATGCTGAATGGAATTTGAGAGCTATTTCATTTCAGAGAGTTTTAAAATTCCTTAAATCAAAAACCAATTACCTTAAGATACTTGATCTGGGATGTGGAAACGGGTGGTTTTCATCGAGGCTTGCCGCATTATCTAATTTGGAAGTATACGGTCTTGATGTTAATTATTATGAACTTAATCAAGCCGTCAATATCTTTCATCAACCAAATTTAAAATTCTATTATGGGGATATCTTCGAAGATATTTTTACCTGTGAGATTTTTGATATTATCTTTCTGAATAGCACAATTCAATATTTTGGTGATTTAAAAGCGCTTATAATACGATTAGACGATTTCCAAAACAACAAAGGTGAGATTCATATACTAGATAGTCCTTTGTATACTGACGAATCGATTTACCAGGCTAAAAAGAGAAGTCTTAGCTACTACCAGTCAATTGGATATAGTGATATGGCCAATCACTATTTTCATCATTCTTATAATGAATTACAAAACTTTAAATTCGAGGTGCTATTCAATCCCAACAAAGTGACATCAGCTTTAAAAAAATTAATCAGGATTAAAGATTCTCCATTCCCCTGGATCAGAATAATGCGTTAGCTCAATGACATCACTGCAAAACCTTATAAGAATTGACAAACTATTTTGGATACCTTATTCCACTGGATGGGCTATTTTTAAAAAGGTAAGTAAATATTATAAATACACCGAAAACGAAAATGGGAATGTAATAATCCTTAAGTTATTGGGAATGGGAAGCATTATTAAACTTGCTTCGGTTTTTGATGATTTCGGAGTAGATAAAAAAAAGATCTATCTGATTACATTTATCCATAACAAGGAAATTTGTAATCTACTGGGCTTTAATCAAAGCATGTATTTGAGAAGTAATAACCCTTTAGTTTTTATCATCGATCTTCTTCGATCCTTATTGAAAAGTAAAAAAATACATCCGAAATACATCATAGATTTAGAAAGATGTTCGAACGCCGCAGGAATTTATAGGTTATTCCTGGCTATTTCGAGCAGGAGCAAGACTATCTCATTCGGTAATAAGAATTTTATAGAAAAAAATCAGAATGATATAATCTTCTCGATGAAAAATTTAACGCATGAAGAATTATATCTTAAAATTTTACCTTTTTTGAAGAAAAATGAAAGAGCGAGAACACGCTGCGACGTGCAAATGGATTCCTCAAAAATCCTGGTTAATGTCAATGCCAGTGAGTATGCCTTAGCACGCAGGTATACCGGCAAATCATATTTTAAACTTATTGAAGCGATTCATTCGTGGAAAAGTGACTTGACTTTTTACCTGACAGGATCCCAATCAGAATTCACATATGTACAGCAACTTACAAATGATCTTTATAGCAGAGGAATTGATGTCAGAAATGTAGCTGGTAAATGGAATTTGAAAATGCTAACAATTCAACTTTCAAAATGCCAATTGTTCATCACCAACGATTCTGGTCCTATGCATTTAGCAGCGTATTTGAAAATTCCAACTGTAGTAATATGGGGACCAACACATTACAAGCATTTTGGGTATGAAAATACCAATTATATGTACAATGTCTCTTTAGAAATGTTTTGCTCTCCTTGTTTTACTGATCCTAAATCAAATATAGGTATGAGCTGCAAGGGAAAAATAAATTGCATGAAAGATCTTCATTATGAGATAATTTTGGACAAAGTGAAATCCACTTTTGAGCACCTTGGAAATTTCAGATCCGTAGCTGTTCCTGAAGGAATTGGTCTAAAGGTTTTAATGGAAAATGAAAAAGTGAGTATATATAAATGAACACTCAGAAAAAAATTCTTTTTCTCAATCCGCCGGGAACTAAAAGGTACATCCGGGATTACTATTGTTCAAAAGTTTCTAAGGCCTACTACATGCCACAACCCGTTGACCTTCTCATGCAAACTGGTTATTTTGCTGAAAGAGGATATACAGTTAAAGTTCTTGATGCAATTATTGAAAAAAAAACTCCTCAATCGGTATTCAGAGAAGTACTTGCCTTCAATCCTGATCTCATTATCAGTCAATGTGGAGCCGTATCATTTGAAGAGGATCTATCTTTTTTTAATTATTTAAAGAAACAATTACCAAATACCCAAATTCTTTCATCAGGTGACATCTTTCTTGAAGACCCTGTTTATTTTTTGCAAGAATACAATTGGTTGGATGGCATAATAACTGACTTTTTTAGCGATGATAGCTTAAAATATTTCGATTCCAAATATGATGGAATAGTAGGAATGGTTTTTAAAGTCAACGGAGAAATTATCTCAAAAACTGGACTTTCATCCTCAAAAATAATATCACTACCCAGGCCTAGACACGAATTATTTAAAAACAAACTTTACCGGATGCCTTTTGCTAACGCTTATCCTATGGCAACGGTATTAACAAATTATGCATGCCCTTATCCCTGCACTTTTTGCATTATGTCTACACTAGGATTTAAAAGCCGGCCCCATGATGATGTGATAGAGGAACTCCTCTTCCTAAAGGAATTGGGAATAAAATACTTGTACTTTTCTGATCAAACATTTTATGTAGTTAAAAATAGTACTGAGAAAATTCTAGATTTCATGATCGATAATAACCTTAATTTCCAATGGGTCTGTTTCTCAAGGGTGGATATATTGGATGAGGATAAAATGCGCAAAATGAAGGAAGCTGGATGTAATGTAATCATGTTCGGTGTGGAATGGGCAGAAGATCATTATAGTGATAAATATAAAAAACAATATGTGATCAGCCAGGTTAGAAACACTTTTGAAATCGCGAAAAAAGTAGGAATTAAAACAATGGGAACCTTCCTGATCGGGGTTCCGGGTCAAAATGAAGACTCTATTAAAAGTACAGTCGATTTCGCCATTGATCTAGACGCTGATTATGCTTCTTTCAATATCGCAGTTCCTCGCGCAAAGACATCCTTTCGGGAAGAAGCAATCGACCAGGGGTTAATTTCACCTCACGAAAGGATCATGGATCAATCTGGAAGCTTTATCACTATGGGTACAGGATTAGTTAACCCTATGAGAATAAAACAATTAAAGAATTATGCTTATACAAAATTTTATTTTCGGCCAAATTATCTGGCTAAAAGATTGCTGAATATTCGAAATTATCATGAGTTTAAATCACATGTTCGTGAAGGTTATTATATTTTGAAAAACATGATGAATTAATTCCAAATTCCTTTGAAAAAATATTTTGAATATCTCATTTTAGCCTTCTTGCTAATTTATTTAGTAAGATCCGCTTTAATTCCAGCCTGGAGCGAATTACAATCCGACTTTCCTAATTATTATATTTCTTCAAAGATCTTATTAGAAGGAAATGGTGAAAAGCTTTATCACGATGATTGGTTTCATGAAAAAGGGAAAATGATGGGGATTAAAAGACATACAAGGTTCTCCCCCTTCCCCCCTTTAACTGCACTGGTAATGGTACCAATTGCCTTTTTTAAACCTCTGGCCGCAAAACGTATTTGGACCATTCTAAATATCTTTTTCCTGTTACTGGCAATTTTTCTTTTAAATAAAATAACTCAGTGGAAATGGCATTTATCTGCAATTTTCATTTTACTTACTGGAGTGGGGTTATCATCTAATATACGCCTTGGTCAAGTGTATATAGTTATCACAGCTATGGTTTTACTTAGTTATTTTTTAGCACAGCACAACAAGGATTATCTAGCGGGAATTATTCTAGCCTTATGTACAGTATTGAAATATTTTCCAGTAGTTTTTATCCTGGCCTACGCATTTAATAAAAACTGGAGACTTCTCAGTGCTGCCATGATCACCATAATTTTTTTATTTATTATCCAATTTGTAATATTTGGACCAGATTTGATGGGTACCTATTTTTCAGCTATCTTATTTCCACACTTGGAAGGAAGAATTCAAGGTCAGGGTGAATTTTCGCATATATATCAAACCTGGGAGGTCTTTTTAAAAAATATCTTTGTTTTTAACGCCTTTGAAAATCCGAATCCAATAATAAACTGGCCTATGGGTAAAACATTAATTAACTTCATGCTAACAGCATTAATTTTAGTGCCCCTTGCTTATATTTTGAAAAAAGTTTCAGTTTATGATAGCAAAGCCAAATTAAATATTTATTTGTATACTATTAGCCTGGGAGTATTTGTGCTTCTACCCATAACAGCCACTTATCATTTTGTACTGATATCATTTCCTGTAATATTGCTTTTGATAACGATAAAATCTAAGCTAAAACCAATCTGGTTTTGGATAACGGTCTCCTTATATGCCGGAATTGGATTTATTCCATTGGGGATTTTCTTCGAACTTGGTGATCGGCTGGGATTAATCTTTTATTATCCGAGACTCTGGATAGTCACAGTATTATATTTCGTTTGTCTGTTGGTTACTTTTAAACTTATAAGAAATCGGTTTATATTATCTAGTGTTTTATTAAAGTCAACTGAATCAAATAATTAATGCAAATAAGTTAATTTTTAAAAATTATGGCCAAACTGCTCTTTCTGCAAAATATTGATTACGAATTCCTTGGTCCTATGTACATTTCATCCATGGCAAAGAAATACGGGCATTTATGTGAATTGGCTTTGGGAAAATCTTTATCAGATTTTGATTTTGTCATTAAAAAATTCGAACCTGATCTGGTAGGATTTTCAATCATGAGCGGTAGCCATCAATGGGCCAGAGAAATTGGTAGAGAGATTAATGATCAGTATGGCATTACAAATATTTTCGGGGGATCACATCCTACTTTTTTCCCAAAATTTATTGAAGAAAAAGGTGTTGATTACATAATAAGAGGTGAAGGCGAGGAATCAATGCTTGAAATCCTCAATTGCATAGATAAGAAAGAATCATTTCATCATGTTCAAAACCTTTCCCATATGCAGGGAAATACTCCTGTTCACAATCCTCTGCGAAACCTTAATAACAATGTGGATGAATACCCCTTCCCTGATCGTAATCTGTTTGATGCATTAGAAAAACGATTGGATAGATCAGTTAGAAATGTGATTACTTCACGAGGTTGTCCCTTTCACTGTAGTTTCTGTTTTGAAGATGCTATGCGTAAACTTTATCAAGGGAAAGGTAAATATGTAAGAATTAGGGAAATTCCTGAAGTTATTGAAGAATGTAAAAGACTTAAAGAAGAAACCGATGTTAAGGTAATTTATTTCGCCGATGATGTATTTGGAATGAAAAAGGATTGGCTCTATGATTTTTTGAAAATTTATAAAAGGGAAATTGGCATAGAATTTATTTGTCTGTTACGAGCTGATATTATTGCCTCGGATAAAAAATATGCATTTAAGTTAGCAGAAGCCGGATGCCGATCTGTCTTCTTTGGAATTGAATCAGGCAATGAAATTTTACGCAACAAGGTATTAAAAAAACAGCTCAAAGATGAACAAATCCTTAAAGCGGCAGAGCTATTACACGAGGCAGGAATAAAATTTCGAACTTACAATATTTTGGGTTTGCCAGACGAAACCCTGGAAGATGCTTTTTCTACTGTGGAACTAAACATAAGTATCAAAGCAGATTATCCATGGTGTTCGATATTTTCTCCATTCCCAGGAACCGAACTTACTGATTATGCTTACTTAAAAGGTTACCTTAGTCCTACATTTAATTACGAAAGACTCTCAAAATCCTTCTTCTTGGAATCTAAACTTGAGTTGGAAAATATTAGGGAAATGCAAAATTTGCAGAAGTTTTTCCAAACTGCAGTAATCTGGCCATGGACCTTCTCAATAATTAAAAAGCTTATAAAATTACCCTCCAATTTTCTTTTCAGGGCATGGTTTGGCCTGGTCTATTTTTATTTGTACATAAAAAGTGAGAAACGCGATTTTATTCCGACTCTAAAATTTGCACTTAAGAATTATAAGCATGTTTTAGCTAAACAGTAATTACTCGTTTTCTAAATAAATGAGATTTCAATAATTGGATCTATTTGAACTCAAAGATTTTTAAAAGACTGAAAATAATTTTCCTGAGTGGGGTAAGTAATCTTTCCATTTCCCTTAGTAACCTTCTTATTTCTTATTTAGTGATTTTTATAACCTCTCCTGAATTTTGGGGAAGTTTTGTATATGTAATAATCACGTTTGATATTGCTTTTAATGTAATCTCATGGGGTAACCGACCTTATTTAATCAGAGAATATAGTTTATACCCAAAGGATATTTCTAAAAGATGGCAAGATTCATTTTTATATCGTACGATATTGTTATTAATCTTTATAGTAATCATAATACTCCTTGGATATTCTCCTCAAATTACTTCAAGCTTGATTATTTGGGCAATCGCAAGGTTTATCTATCAATCTTTTGATGCGATGATCCAATATTACAGGGATTTTCCATTTTCAATTTTCATTGAGTTGACTAGCCTCGCAATAATTATTATCCCAGTACTGATACTTAAATCAGACCTGGATCTATCCAAAGTAATTTATTTATATACTATTAGTGTTGGTTTCAAGGCGATTACCGAACTTTTATATTATAGAAAAACTATTTTAAAAAAGTTCAAAATTGATTTTAATATAAAAAATATAGTGGATTACTATGGTACTTCTTTCCCCTTTCTGTTACTTACTTTTTCAGGGATGTTGCAAACCAGGATGGATTTATACATTGTTGCAGTTTTTCTCTCCAAAGCGGAAGTCGGTAAATACCAGGTTTTAGTAGGATTTCTTATTTTTTCACAATATATCGGTAGTCTTTTCCTGAGTCCTTTTGCCAGAAATATATTTAGACTTAGCAGAAAAGCACTTAATAAACTCGAAAAAATATATATAAGTACCGGTGTATTAACTACGTTAATTTTAACTGCATTAATTTACTTGATCCTACAATATCTTTACAAATTAGAATTTACTGCATTAACTTTTATCCTCTCATATTTTTATATTCTACCTTCATATTTTTATGCGTTAAGAAATTACCAATTAGGGAAAGTTAATAAACAGAAAACTGCTGCGATATATGCTTTTTCAGGCAGTTTTGTAAATCTTATATTTAGTTTTGCTTTAGTTCCTGTTCTAAATATCGATGGCGCGTTGTTATCAGGAGTGATTGCAAAAATCTTTCTCACACTTATTTATAACCATAAGGTTATTTTAAATAAAATATAGTTGCTCTATACTTACTAGTATGATAAGTATACTCACCATAACTTATAACCGAGGACATATAATTCGAAAAACGATTGAAAGTGTATTGTCGCAATCCTATGAAGATTTTGAATATGTGATTGTAGATGACGGCTCAGATGACATCACCCAGCAAGTAATTGAAGAAATTGCAGATCCTAGAATACGATATTTCAAATTACCTAAAATTGGTTACCTCAGCAGACTCAGGAATTATGGTTTTAAGAAAGTAAAAGGGGATTTTATTGCACTAGTAGATTCCGATGACATTTGGAGAACTACAAAATTACAGGTCCAGATGGAAAGTTTAGTTAGTAATCCGGAGCTTGCCTTTTCTTTTTGTGATGTTGAAATATACTATTATGGCAAGCTTACCAGATCTAATATTTACGATCACTCTAAAGGAGAAATTATTAATAAAAATTTTTTTGATGATTACATCAATGGAAGGTTAACTATTTACTCTTCATCAACAATGGTTTTTAAAAGGGAGGTATTTGAAACAATTGGGGTTCAAAATGAGGACATGAAAAGCGGGGATCATGATTTTATTTGCCGGTTACTGCTGAATTATAACGGATGTCAAATAAATAAGTCGCTAGCCATGATTATGAGGCATAATCAAAATCATTCACGATTGGCCGGGATTATGCCTTTTCAGGAATATATCGTCACCTTGAAATACCTGTTTGAGAAAGGCAAAATTACCCGTAATACTTTTCAGAGGATGGTAAGTTATAATTATTATCAATCAGGTTTATTTTATTCCAGGAGTGACCAACCAGTATCTGCCAAACTCCATTATTTGAAGAGTTTTAAATCTTATCCACTAAGATATAAAGCCTTAATTCGTTATTTAATGCCGAAAATTAAATGATTATCTCTAGCGCAGCAGGTATTTGAAATCAAGACCCTTCTGTTTTCGCCATTCAACATAATAATTGTGAACATGACAAAGGGTTTTCCCTTCTGAACAATCAACTTGATTCATTACTTTATAAAAATGTAAACGATGAATATTGATATCATAAGAGCACACTTGTTCAAGTTCACGGTATCTCAGAACACCTGATGGCAATGGAAGTTTCAAAATTTCTGAAGTTTCAGAGTCAAGTTCAAAATCATCACTATCCCGAATCTCCTTCATATGGTTTTTCCCCATCGCATATACTCTTTTAAACATTTCTACTTTTATTTGAGAAATTACAATCTTTTTGAAATAATCTACTTGTTTACAAGCCAAACCATTATTCCTTAGAGAACCTGCATATACTTTTTCACCAATAGGCCCGTGCAAATCCGTCGGAAACATGTTAATAGTATTACCATAACCAACGGTAATCAGTGAAATATTTCGGGGGTATGCATATGCAATTCTTACCTGATCATACAAGTTACCGGGTAAATCGATATTACCAGGTTTTTTTCTTCTAAACCTGTAATAAAGACCGTTAGTATATTTATGGAATGCAGACCTAAAGTTATGATACCCAAGTTTACCTGTGTAAATAAAAGTCACTTCATGATCTGATTTTTGTAAATGGTTAAATTCCAGAATTACCTTGGCTGGTGCTGAATTTGGAATAGTAAAACCTCGCCAATTTTGATTGGCAATGCGATCTTGCCAATCCAGAAACAGACAGATTTCCTGCCCGGAACTTAGGATTTGGAATAACTCATGATCTACCGCAGTAGAAATACCTATGATCAATGGCCGGTATCCCAGAAATAGGTGTTGCCGGGTAACATCATAAACAGTATTACTGCTTCTTAAAGTTAGAAAAATCCTGAATGGATCTGTAAAATCTTCATAAGGAAAACAAATATATTCCTGAGGAATAGTTTGTCCTAAAAGAATCTTTTTTATGGATGCTTTAATGTCCATTTACTTTATTAATACAATGTTTTGGCTTTTCTACCAGAAAACATTCTAAAAATGTAAGCTATTTCAATCTTCCACTTATTATATCTTTTTTCAATTTCCCGATCGTAATAGTTAATGGGATAATTGAGTTTTGTATTGGCTTCAATCATATCTTGATTGCTATTTAACCACTTAATTTCTGTATTACTAAGCTGTTTTCTTTTTAAAGGCAATATATTAACCTGCTTTGCTCCTCTTGATTGTTCCTTCAACAGATTGTCACCAGTTATATTAGTATAGTTATTATATTCTTTATAGGATTCAGAAAATCGGATACCTGAATTATTACAGATTTCTCTAATTATACGAGCAGGGTTTTCACAAAAATCTTCGAACTTGAAAACTTGTAAATTATGATTTAAAATTTCGTCCACGTACTTCTTGTAAGCCTCAAAAAACTTTTCTGGCTTCCAACGTGAAATCCACACATCTATAGAATCTCGCACCAATACGAATGTTTTTACTTTTAGCTCATTGTTCAGCATCTCCATAGTTGATAATCTATTTCGAGCTTTATAACCGTTCAATTCGTTGGGGATAAAGTCATTAAATGTAAAATCCCTGATCACCAAATGTAGATCACTTTTAGAACAAATTTTTTCAAGTTCAATTACTGAACCCAGAAAATCTTCCTCCTGTAAATTAATATTGTACCATTTTTTTACCTGATCTTTTATTGTATCCATTGCACAACCGACAGGATGAACTTCCGATACAAGAATAACATCAGGGATGCACGCGAGGCATCGGGATAATATTGTTCCTCCCGATCTTGAAAAGTTAATTAGTAAAGTAACTGACATGATCACCAGTGACGTTTTTGTTAATATATATCTTAATTTTGAAAAAGTACCTTATTCACTATTGATGATAAATAAAGTTATTCTTTTTAATCCACGTAGTGCGAACTCCAAACACAGAATTCCTAATTCTATTCTACAGGTCGGAGCCTCAATTCACGGAAATTATGACTATGTTTTTGTTGATGGTAACATGGAAAGGAATCCCTGGAATAAGATCGATGGTTATCTGGAAACCGGAAAGTATAAATATTTCGGTTGTACTGTAATGCCGGGACCGCAACTTAAACAGGCGATTCACATCACTAAAAAAATCAGAGAAAAATACCCTAATGTGATAAATATTTGGGGAGGTTACTTTCCCTCAAATCAATATAAAAGTGTTATAAATTCAACATTTGTTGATTACGTAATTAACGGACCGGGTGATGAGTCCTTCCCAAAACTGCTCAATAATATTGATAATGATTATTCCTTAGATCATATTGATAATCTTATATATAAAAAAGGAAATGAAATAATTATAACATCAAAAGCACCATTAATAGATCAGGACAAACTTCCCGCTTTACCATATGAATATCTTAATTCCTTTTATCCACTTGATAATTACCTGGGTAAAACTTTTTTAGGTACAAAAACTGCTGCTTACCACTCGAGTATCGGTTGCCCGTTTACATGTTCATTTTGTGCAGTAGTACCTATTTATAATGCCAGATGGAAAGGTAAGTCAGCTCAAAATATTTATAAGGATATCATGTACCTCAAAGATAATTTTAGTGTCAATGCAGTGGAATTTCATGATAATAACTTCTTTGTTTCCGAAAAACGGACTGTTGAATTCTCAAATTTAATAAAAGAGAGTGGGATTAATTGGTGGGGTGAAGGTCGTATAGATACGATCGATAAATATAAGGATAAATCACTTGAACTGATGAGAGAAGCAGGATGCAGGATGATATTCTTTGGGGCTGAAAGTGGTAACGACGCAATTTTAGCCCAAATGGATAAAGGAGGAACACAATCCTCTGATCAAATCAAAAAATTTGCAGCCAGAATAAATACTTTTGACATTATTCCGGAATACTCATTTGTGCTTGGTTTACCTGCTGAAACACCTGAGATGGTTGCAACTCAAATAGAAAATGATATAGCTTTTATTAAAGAGATTAAAGAAATAAATCCCCACACCGAAATCATAATATATATCTATAGTCCTGTAGCTGTTGAAGGTAGTGAATTGTTTAATAAAGTGACCGAATCCGGGTTTAAGTTTCCCCAAAAGCTTGAAGATTGGCTTAATCCTCAATGGGAAAAATTTGATCTCAGGAGAAACCCCCTAACTCCCTGGCTGAGGCCTGAAATGATTGATAACATCCAGGATTTTGAAACAGTGCTTAATGCATATTATCCTACAGTATCAGATTTTAAACTAACCAGTTTCCAAAGAAATTTTATGAGAAAAATTTCGTATTTCCGATATCATTCTAATTTATTCAAATTTCCATATGAACTTAAAGTCTTGCAAAGATTCTGGTTAAAATACCGCCGGCCTGAAATTGAAGGATTTTATGTAGAATAACAGTTTTATTTTGAGAAAAAAAATAAAGAAAGTTTTGGGATATATATTAATTCCATTATTCAAGAGATATTTGTCAAATGTTCGTTATTTCAAGTATAAAGATATCAAAGTTAAAATATTGCCGGGAGTTTTTCATCCCGGGTTTTTCTTCAGCACCAAAATCTTACTTAAATATTTAGAATCGGTAAAACTTGCTGATCTCAAATTTCTCGAACTAGGTGCCGGTACCGGGCTCATTGCCATTTTTGCTGCTAAAGAGGGAGCATCTGTAACTGCTTCAGACATCTCCCTAACGGCTATTGAAAACCTGAAAATTAATATAGACTTGAATAATATAACTTTTGAGATAATCCGTTCTGATCTCTTTGAAGGTATTTACGAAAAACAATTTGATTTAATTGTTATAAACCCACCCTATTTCCCCAAAAAACCCCGGAAAGAAAAAGATTTTGCATGGTTTTGTGGTGAGAATTTTGAGTATTTCAAAACATTATTTTCTCAACTGGAATCATACATTCATGATAATTCAAAAGTAATAATGATATTGTCAGAAGACTGTGATCTTAACCAAATTTTCGAAATTTCTGATAAAGAGAACTTTTCTATGGAACAATTAGAAAAAAGTAAACACTGGGGTGAAACCAATTATTTGTTCCAACTTAAAAAAATTGTTCCGCACTAACTGGCAGCGGCTCCATTCCAGGACGGTAATTTCCATATCAATCAAAAGTTTAACTATTAGATTATTAAGAAAATCAATATCGTTAATGTAATTTTTTTGATACATTCAAATACTATAAAACGTTCATTTAACTCAGATTTGTTATTAGACTTTGTAATTAGGGTTCTAAGTGGCTGTTAGTCAGTTGCCTGCTTGCCGGCCAGGCAGGCTCGCGTAGATTTTTGGCACGGAGGCATCACCGGAGTCTTAACTGCTGTTCATACAAAAAATCAGAATCCTTCCTTTTCTGTTAACTGTAGCTTAACCAGAATTTTGCAGAATTTTTAATTCATACGGATCATTGAAAATATTCCGACAATATCTTACAGATGAAAGCCGATTCATCACTTTTCGTTCAATTTAAATAAACACGGTTTCCAACAACTATCACTTAAACCCAACCATTGAAACAATTAAAAATAATACGATCTTTGTTCCTTGAAAACCGTAATTCAATAAAAAATTTTTCATGGCAGAAAAAGAACATAAAGCCGGATTTGTAAGCATCATTGGTAAACCCAATGTGGGTAAGTCCACTCTGATGAATCAGCTTGTGGGTGAGCGGCTTTCAATCATCACTTCAAAAGCACAAACCACACGTCACCGGATCATGGGCATTATATCCGGAGACGATTTCCAGATCGTATATTCCGATACACCCGGAATGATCAAACCAGCTTACGAACTTCAATCCAACATGATGCGGTTTGTAAACACTTCACTGGAAGACGCCGATGTGATTTTGCTCGTTTCCGACCTTTTTGACCACTATGACGACACGTTGATCAAAAAACTTAAGAAGATAT
The DNA here is from genome assembly GCA_022571715.1 of Bacteroidota bacterium. GTDB lineage: Bacteria > Bacteroidota > Bacteroidia > Cytophagales > Cyclobacteriaceae > SZUA-230. Next base: position 20,818 of record JACZXH010000031.1, read on the forward strand.
CACAACCGTTTATCCTAATCCTTAACAAGATTGATTTGGACACAGGTGGACAAACTGAAGATAAGATTGCTTACTGGCAAAGCGCATTATCTTTCACCCACATTATACCTATTTCTGCCCTGATAGGTACAGGTATTGAAAAGGTATTTGAAACCATCCTGGAAATCCTGCCCGTGCACCCTCCCTATTATCCTAAAGATACCCTTACTGATAAGCCCGAAAAGTTTTTTGCCTCCGAATTCATTCGGGAAAAAATATTTTTGCATTACAGAAAAGAAGTACCCTACAGTACCGAAGTGGTAATTACAGAATTTGAAGAAAGCGAGGATATCATTAAAATGCGCGCTGAAATTTATGTAGAGCGAAAGAGCCAGAAAGGGATTATTATTGGTAAAGGCGGAGCAGCGCTGAAACGAATTGGTACAGAAGCACGGAAAGATATGGAAGTCTTTTTTGATAAAAAAGTGTTTCTGGAAACATATGTAAAAGTGGCCCAGGATTGGCGAAAAAGAGAAATAAACCTGAAGCGGTTTGGATATGGCAACTAACTGAGTCTGGTTGATTTTTGTTCTTGTTACTAATGCAATATGGCCACAAATAGAATATCTCAGTTAATTCACGCAGCTCCGGAAATCATTGAAGCGCATGATACATCAACTCCAGATTTTGCTCAATTCAGCGCCGAAGTTGCACACTGGTTCAACAATCAGCAAAAGTCTTTTGCAGAATTAGACGATGAGGCTAAAAGTTATTCTGACAATGTTGCTTTTCGCACTGCCATCGACAGCAAGATACACCTGTAATTTCTGGTGAATCCATAATGTATCATAGAATGATCTTGTTACTTTTGCAGATATAACCAAGAATTGACATTAGAAATCTTCTGCAAAGTCGAATTTGCTGCACCTCAGTCACTTCCTCTTCCAATAGCTATCGGAATAGGTTTTCAGATTCGAACTTTCATAACGAATTCTAATGACAGTTCTGGACTAAACAATCTCACGGTTTTTTCTGAATGGAGTTAATAACTGCAGGTGGCTTCAAGTCCATATTCAGGACAGGAAAAGTTATTTATGCATAATGGGAGCATTTAAATGGCCAATATCGTAGCAATAGTAGGAAGACCAAATGTCGGGAAATCCACATTTTTCAACAGGTTGGTAGAAAAAAGAAGTGCAATCATGGACGACACCAGTGGTGTTACCCGTGACCGCCACTATGGAATTGCCGAGTGGAACGGAAAGCAATTTACCACCATCGATACAGGTGGCTATGTGGTAGGCTCGGATGATCTATTTGAAGGGGCCATACGCTACCAGGTAGATATAGCATTGGAAGAGGCTTCTGTGATTGTGTTTATGGTAGATTGCATAGACGGGCTTACCGGTCTGGATAAAGATTTCGCCAATGTACTGCGCAAATCAAAAAAGCCCGTTTACATAGCAGCTAACAAGGCGGATAATCAGCAAATGATATTAATGGCTAACGAATTTTATGCGCTGGGGTTTACCGATATTTTTCCAATATCATCCTCCAGCGGTAGCGGAACCGGCGATCTGCTTGATGTGGTGGTGAGCCATTTCCCTGAGGCAGAGCCTGAAATCAGCTCTGAAATACCACGGATTGCCATTCTTGGCAGGCCCAATACAGGCAAATCTTCCTTTCTGAATGTTTTACTGGGCAAAGAAAGAAGTATCGTTACTGATGAAGCAGGTACTACACGCGATGCCGTTGATTCACATTATACGGCTTTCGGAAAAAACTTTATACTAACTGATACTGCCGGTATTCGTAAAAAATCGAGGGTACGTGATAATGTTGAATTTTACTCCGTAATGAGGTCCATTCAGGCCATGCAGGACAGTGATGTTTGTATCATTCTCATTGATGCTGCAAGGGGTTTTGAGGCACAGGATATGAACATTATTGCACTAGCCCATAAGTACAACAAAGGAATGCTGATTATGATTAATAAGTGGGACCTTATCGAAAAAGACACTGTAACAGTTGAAAAAATTAAAAAAGAGATTGGGAATAAACTCGGAGAAATGAACTACATACCCATTTTGTTTACATCCGTCATCCATAAACAAAGAATTTATCAGGTTATTGAAAAAGCCATAGAGATTTCTGATAACCGCATGAAAAAAATCCCAACTTCAAAACTTAACGACGCAATACTTCCCGAAATCAAACGATATCCCCCTCCCGCACATAAAGGAAAATACATTAAAACTAAATACATAACACAACTACCAATTAAAACACCTACCTTTGCATTTTTCTGCAATCTCCCGCAATATATAAAACAACCCTATAGACGATTTATTGAAAATAAGATACGCCATCACTTTGATTTTGAAGGTGTGCCTTTAAATATATTCTTTAGAAAGAAATAAAGCTTTGAAAATTGTATTTTTTATATTTTATTGCATTGTAAACAACCAAACTAAAAACTATTATGAAAAAAGTAAGTTCAATTTTGTTGGCGGTATTGTTTATGTTCAGCCTGGCGGCATGTGGTGGAAGTGGCCAAAAATATTCTGAAGATGAAGAAGATGCAACGGCAGTTGAAGAAACTATGGATGAAGGAGTAGATGAGATGACCGAAGTCGAAGCTGACTCTGTAGAAATGGAGAATGAGGAAATGGAAGGTGCAGAAGATGATGGCGAAGAAGAAGATTCTGATGAAGAATCGGACGACGAATAAAACGAATAAACTGCATATAATTGATTAGGTACGTTTTTAAAAACTTTGACCAAATGTCAGGCCTATATAGCTATTTGGCAATATGGAGATACAACTGAACTATCCAAACCTTAAATCCGATAAGACACTTGAGGGATTTTTTTTTTCAAAGCTTACTGGATATTTAATTACTAATAGCAAGTTGTTTCAATTCATTAAAAATATATCTACCTTGTAAGATTAATCAACCAAAAAGTAACTATGAAAAAATTAAGTATCAACTTATTTATGTCGGCAGCAGTGATCATATTTATGACCTACTGTGGTGGTGGAAAGTCTTCCTATGATACAGAAACCGAGGAAGAGACAGCGGCAGAAACCGAAATGGAAGAAGCTGAAAGTGAATCAGCTTACTCACAGAATACGGCGATGGGAGTGGTACATGAAGTCGAAGACTTTGCCAGATGGCATATCGGATACCTGGAAAAATCTGATCCGGCTGCCAGGATATCGGTTTATGTAAACGTGGATAATCCTAATGAAGTAACGGTATTTGAGTTTACAAAAAGTCATGAAGAGGCTACTGCATTTATTCAGTCTGACGAGATAAAAAGCGCAATGGATGAATATGGGGTAACTACCGAACCGGTGTTGACTTTGTATGATATCAAATACATGAATCCCGATGAAGACCCAATCGGAAAATTTCGTGTTGGCATCCAGCACGAGGTTTCGGATTATGCATCATGGAAAGAGAAATTTGATGCTGATGCAGAAAGAAGAGCTGAAGCAGGGCTGCAACTATTAGCATTGGCAACATCGTCGGACCAGCCAAATATGGTCCACATATTTTTTGCAACTGATAATCTTGAACCGGTAAAAAATATGCTTGACGATCCTGAAATGAAAACAGTAATGGATGATGCAGGTGTCATTTCAGAGCCTGTGGTAGTATTTCTGACAACACCAGATTCTATTTGATCACTTCGTAACAAGAAAAAAGCCCTTGACGAATTTATCAAGGGCTTTTTTTAGAACTTCTTTTCAGAACTTCTTTTTCTTTCCTGAAAATATAAGAAAAATTTAACTAGCATTGTTTGTATATTTTGTCGCAGCCATAATGAATGGGTATTCAATCACATGAAATCTTATCCACCCTTCCGGAAAATCTTCAAATGAAAAATTTGCGCTCAGTTAATCTCCAGATTTTACTGATTGACAAAGTTCCCGAAAAGGCAATAAACTATTGTCATGATTTACAGCAAACCTTCGCTTTCAGCTTTAATATTACAAATAACAGAAGATCGAAAGCAGGTGATTACAGGTTTTATAGAAGATTCAATACCCATCATATCACAGTTAATAATAGTCAAAATCAGTACGCATTTCTATTAACTTATATTCACGAAGTTGCTCATCTCGTCACGTTTGAGAAGTATGGAAGAAATATCAGGCCACACGGTACAGAATGGAAATCTACATTCCGGAATCTGATGTTGCCATTGCTCAATTCTGACATATTTCCTGATGATATACTTAAGGTTTTGGCACGTCATTTAAAAAATCCGAGAGCTTCCACACATTCCGATCACCGGCTTGTCGAAATCATGCGAAAATACAGCCTCCAATCAGAAAGCGGTAACCAAACAATACTACGTGATCTCAAACCCGGCCTGAAATTCGAATTTAATGACCGGATTTTTGAAAAACTTGAAACACGGCGAACTAGGATTGTCTGTCTGGAACAACGATCTGGAAATAAATACCTGATACCAGGAATTGCACTTGTTAATATGATTTGATTGTCTAATAAAAAAGCACAAGGGGAGCATCGATATTCGGTAAGTGGATATTTTTGTTGAAATACAACGAAAACAAGAATCGATATAAAATTTATAAGAAAACAGGAATTTCATGTTTTCGTAAAGAGAATTTTTTGAAATAAATATGAAATATACTATCACATAAATCCTTGATTCCGAAACGTTTTGAATAAAGCATTTGTTTTAACCTGCAATTACATTCTGTTGTAATACAGTATTTTAAGCAGGTTTTTACCACTTATAGCAGTCACCAAATTTATTTTCAGTTTGCAGTAGGTTTTTTTATTCCTTTTCACCTTTTTTGTAGAGGTGCGGGTTCCCGTTACCTTACTATCATAAAAAATAGTTAAACCAGGTCTTGATCTTCGGGTTAAGAAATTTTTAATGTACGACTCAGGGGAATAATTTTTGCAACGGCAAAATTATTTGGGGGAGAAGTCACCCTTTTGGTCAATTTTTTAAATAAATGCATGAAATGAGTGAACAGTTAACTTCAGCAATGGAGGCAAAAGATTTTGAAGAGCCTATTCTAAAGGAAAACAAAAACAGGTTTGTGTTGTTTCCGATCGTGCATAACGATATCTGGGAGTTTTACAAAAAGGCAGAGGCCAGTTTTTGGACTGCCGAAGAGATTGATCTGAGTCAGGATCAAAATGACTGGGAAAATCTAACCGATGATGAAAGGCATTTTATCAAGCATGTATTGGCGTTTTTTGCTGCCAGTGATGGCATTGTGAATGAAAATTTAGCAGCAAATTTTGTTTCGGAGGTACAATATACAGAAGCAAAGTTTTTTTACGGCTTTCAGATCGCTATTGAAAACATTCATTCTGAAACCTATTCGCTTCTTATTGATACATATGTAAAAGACGCCAAAGAAAAGGATATACTTTTTCACGCGATCGATACACTCGCACTTGTAAAGAAAAAGGCGGAATGGGCACTTAAATGGATTGATAATGCTTCTTTTCCGGAAAGACTTGTTGCCTTTGCAGCCGTCGAGGGTATTTTCTTCTCCGGAAGCTTTTGTTCAATCTTCTGGCTGAAAAAGCGTGGCCTGATGCCCGGCCTCACATTTTCAAATGAATTGATATCAAGAGATGAAGGACTGCATTGTGATTTTGCATGCCTTCTACTCAACAAACATGTTGTGAATAAACTACCTACAGAGCGGGTTATGGAAATCATATCCGAAGCAGTAACCATAGAAAAAGAATTTGTAACTGAAGCCCTGCCTGTGAAGCTGATTGGAATGAATGCCGATCTGATGTGCCAGTACATTGAGTTTGTGGCTGACCATCTGCTCATGGAACTGGGATGTCCTTCGGCATATAAATCTTCCAATCCATTTGATTTTATGGAAATGATATCGCTCCAGGGCAAAACCAATTTTTTTGAAAAAAGAGTTGGCGAATACCAGAAAGCAGGTGTTCTGAACAAATCTGAAAACGACCATCATAAGTTTTCAATTGATGAAGAATTTTAATGATAGCTTATGCAATATGCAATAACTCCAACTATCCAAAACCTAACCTTTAAGTAAACCAAACGACCTTTCGAGCATGTATGTATTAAAAAGAGATGGACGGCGTGAATCTGTAAAATTTGATAAAATTACTGCCAGAATAGAAAAGCTGTGTTACGGATTGGACATGAAATACGTTGAGCCCCTTGAGATTGCAAAAAAGGTCATCAACGGCATTTATGATGGCGTAACCACGCAGGAACTCGACAACCTGGCTGCAGAAACGGCTGCTACACTTACCGTACGGCACCCAGACTATGCAAAATTGGCCGCAAGGATTGCCATCTCGAACCTTCATAAAAAAACAAGTAAATCCTTTTCAAATATGATGAAGCGGCTTTATACGTATGTAAACCCAGTCACAGGCGAAAATGCCCCACTTATTTCGAAAGAAGCCTACAAGGTTATTAAACAAAATGCAGCTCTCCTGGACTCCACTATCATTTATGACAGAGATTTTGGGTACGATTATTTTGGCTACAAAACGCTGGAGCGTAGCTATCTGATGAAAATCAATGGCGAAATTGTGGAACGGCCACAACACATGCTTATGCGGGTAGCTGTTGGCATTCATATGGACGATATTGATAGTGTGATCGAAACTTATACCCTATTGTCAGAAAAATGGTTTACACACGCCACCCCTACCCTGTTTAATGCAGCTACCCCGAGACAGCAGCTTTCATCCTGTTTTCTGCTTACCATGAAAGATGACAGTATTGAAGGAATTTACGATACCTTAAAACAATGTGCTAAAATATCGCAGTCTGCTGGTGGAATTGGACTCAGCATACACGATATCCGTGCTAAAGGTTCTTACATCAAAGGTACCGGAGGAGTTTCCAACGGTATTGTTCCTATGCTTCGCAATTTCGACATGACTGCCCGTTATGTAGATCAGGGTGGAGGCAAAAGAAAAGGCAGTTTTGCGATTTATCTTGAACCCTGGCATGCTGATATTTTTGATTTTCTTGAACTGAAGAAAAACCATGGTAAGGAAGAACTTCGTGCCAGGGACCTGTTTTATGCACTCTGGATTTCTGACCTGTTTATGAAGCGGGTTGAAAACAACGAAGAATGGTCATTATTCTGCCCGAACGAAGCGCCTGGACTGGCTGACCTTTACGGTGATGATTTTGAAAAACTTTATACCCGGTATGAAAAGGAAGGGAAAGCACGCAAAGTGGTTAAAGCACAGGACCTCTGGTTCGAAATCATGGAATCGCAAATAGAAACAGGAACCCCGTACATGTTGTATAAAGATGCCGCCAATAAAAAGTCTAACCAAAAAAACCTTGGCACGATCAAATCAAGCAATCTCTGTACTGAGATTATGGAATACACTTCACCTGATGAAGTGGCCGTATGTAATCTTGCATCCATTGCTCTACCCAAGTTTGTAAATAAGGAGGGTGTATTTGATCATCAGCGGTTGTATGAAATCACAAAAGTGGTAACCCGGAACCTCAATAAAGTAATCGATGTAAATTATTATCCGATACCCGAAGCCCGTAATTCCAACATGCGACACCGACCTATTGGCATCGGCATTCAAGGCCTGGCTGATACGTTTATTTTACTGAAATTTCCATTTGACTCTGAAAAAGCAAAAGCACTGAATAAAGATATTTCCGAGACAATCTACTTTGGAGCCATGGAAGCTTCGATGGAGCTTGCTAAAGAGCACGGCGTATATAAATCATTTAAGGGATCGCCGGTTTCAAAAGGAATCTTCCAGTTTGACATGTGGGGTATTACACCTGAATCCGGAAGATGGGACTGGAACAAACTGAAGCAAGAAGTGAAAAAGATAGGTGTACGTAATTCGCTACTGATTGCCCCCATGCCCACCGCGTCCACTTCGCAAATCATGGGCAATAACGAATGCTTTGAACCATATACCTCCAATATTTATACCAGACGAACACTGTCAGGGGAATTCATTGTTGTTAACAAGCATCTGATGAAAGACCTGATCGCACTGGGTTTATGGGATGACACCATGAAAAACAAGCTTATTGCAGCCAACGGATCTGTGCAGAATATTCCTGAAATTCCTCAACGAATCAAAGATCTGTATAAAACCGTTTGGGAAATATCTCAAAAGTTAATTATCGAAATGGCTGCTGACAGGGGGGCATATACATGCCAGAGCCAGAGTATGAATATACACATTCAGGATCCGAATTTCGGCAAAATGACCTCCATGCACTTCTATGCATGGAAGCTTGGCCTCAAAACCGGTATGTATTACCTCCGATCGAAAGCGGCCACCGATGCAATCAAGTTTACAGTAGATAAAAGCAAACTCGGACAACCTGCCGAAGTAGAAGTGACCACCCAGGCCGAAGGCCAGCATATGTTGCAGGAACAGAAAGTCAGTGACCTGCAATGCTCACTCGATGACCCCGATGACTGCATTGCATGCGGCAGTTAAATGCATATTAATATCAATAAAAGGCTGTTCTTTCTTAAAAGTAGAAGTCAGTCCTTTGTCTTTACTTTACGGGTTAACAGTACAAACGCTCCGGAGACAATAATCGCTGCGATACTGTCCTTGATAATCAGTACCAATATCGGGTCTTCAGATCTAGTAACAAAAACCTGAATACTCAACACGGTACAAAAAAATAACACAAAAAACAGGGCAAATTTCTTGTAAACCATCCGTCATTCTTTACCTTTTACAATCTCCTCCACTACTTCCGGATTCAGTAGTGTTGAGGTATCACCGAAATCAGTTCCATCCCCTTCTGCCACCTTCCTGAGAATCCTCCTCATGATTTTGCCTGACCTGGTTTTTGGTAAACCTGATACAAACTGGATTATATCGGGTTTGGCTATGGGACCGATTACTCTATTTACGGTCTGTTTGATTTCATTTTTAAGTATTTCAGGAGATTGATCTGACAATTCACAAATGGCAAATGCATAAATACCCTGTCCTTTGATTTTGTGTGGATAGCCTACCACTGCTGACTCCACCACTCTTGGGTGCTCATTAATGGCGCTTTCTATTTCGGCTGTTCCAAAGCGGTGTCCGGAAACGTTGATCACATCATCTACTCTACCCATAATCCGGTAATAGCCTTCTTCGTCTCTTCGCACACCATCGCCCGTAAAATAATACCCCTTGAATTTGTCGAAATAGGTTTGCCGGCATCTTTCATGATCACCATAGAGAGTCCGGATAATTCCTGGCCAGGGATACTTTATGCAAAGATTACCCTCCACACTTTTACCTCTGAGTTCATTGCCATCGTCGTCAAGTATTGCCAATTGAATTCCTGGCAATGGCAGGGTGGCAAATGCCGGTTTGGTAGGTGTAACCCCTGCAATAGGTGAAATTAGAATGCCTCCCGTTTCTGTTTGCCACCATGTGTCAACAATAGGACACTTGTTTTTTCCTATAAAATCGTGATACCAGTGCCAGGCCTCTTCATTTATAGGTTCCCCCACTGTTCCAATCACACGCAACGACTCCAGGTTATACGGTTCAATAGGCTCATTGCCAAAAGCCATGAGCGCCCTTATAGCAGTAGGAGCGGTATAAAACTGATTTATCTTATACTTATCAACAATGGCCCAGAATCTTCCCGGATCAGGATATGTGGGAATACCTTCAAACATGACAGTTGTAGCTCCGGCAAGCAGAGGCCCGTACACAATGTAGGAGTGCCCTGTAATCCATCCAACGTCGGCCGTACACCAAAACACATCGCCCTGGTTATACTGGAATACATTCATAAACGTGTAACAGGTATAAACCATATACCCACCACAGGTGTGAACCACCCCTTTTGGCTTTCCGGTAGAACCTGATGTATATAAAATGAACAACATATCTTCAGCGTCCATTTCTTCAGACATATTATCAGTCGATATTCCTTGAATGGCATCATGCCACCAAATGTCTCTCCCTTCCTTCATATTCACTTCCATTCTTGTTCGTTTCAGTACCACAACTGTATTTACCGATGAACATTGCTCCAATGCTTTATCTACTACAGATTTGACATCGATTACTTTGGAACCTCTGAAGTTTCCATCGGAGGTGAGAATAATATCGGCTTCACAGTCAATAATGCGGTCAGCCAATGATTGTGCTGAAAAACCGGCAAAGACTACCGAGTGTGTCGCTCCGATCCGGGCACACGCCAGCATAGCAACGGCTGTTTCCGGTACCATCGGCATATAAATAATTACACGGTCACCTTTTTTAACGCCCAGCTTTTTTAGTGTATTTGCAAACCCGCAAACTTCCTCAAAAAGTTGCCTGTACGTTAATATCCTGTTTTTTTCTTCCGGATCATTGGGCTCCCAGATAATAGCCGGACGGTCACCGATTGTAAACATATTTCGTTCAAATATATTCTCGGTAATATTCAGGCGTGCATTCACAAACCATTTGATATTAGGCTCTTTGAAATTCCATTCAACAACTCTGTCCCAGCTTTTCTTCCAGTGAAAAGTCTCCGCTATTCCGGCCCAGAATTCTTCGGGATCCAACACACTTTTTTGATATTCATGGAGGTACCCGGATAATGTTCTGATCTTATAAGGCATAACTTTTAGGGTTATAATACGGTTATTAAATTAGCCAAGAAAGCGTAAAAACAGAATATTTTTTCGATTTTATTTGAGTAAGTATTCAGAAATAATTGCTGCCAGTGCACCGATAATGGCCACTGAAAACCTTCTTATTCCAAATGCATGCTGCGGGCTGCTTTCAAAAACAATGGTCGTAGATATATGGAGAAAACTGCCAATAACCAGGGCAAATAAAATCGCAAAAGTCTGATCAGTTATTAGTTGGTTACGATACGTTATATGTCCAAAAAAAATGCCCACCGGTGAAGCAACCGCAAAAAAGAGTAGCAGTAAAACGGCCATTTGCCTGCTTTTAAGCTGGCAGGTAACAATAGACATTAGCGCATAAGCGGCAGGAATTTTGTGCAGAAGGATTCCCACAAGCAAGGTACTATTCTGGTTGTGGAAGGCCTGGTTCACTGGGTTTGTAACCAGCGTACCCTCAAGAAAAGAATGTATTGACAGGGCGCTCACTACTGTAAATGCCGAAAGCCTTGAGTGATGGTGCTGCTTATCTTTATGATGTAAATGACCATGCTCGATCCCGGAAGTGAAATATTCAAGAATCTGCTGGAGGAAAAATCCTGCAAGTATCAGGATGCTGATGAGGAAGGTATTCTGGCTGGACGCATACAATTCCGGGATCAGATGAATAATTGTGATTGAAAACAAATAGGAACCTGCAAATACCAGGCTGAGCTGAAAACCATGACCTTTTTGTTCGGGAATGATCATGTTGAATACTCCGCCGGAAACAGCAGCCACAAACAAAATGAAAGCGTTTAGCAGCATGTGCTTACGAATTTTTGTTCAGAACAAAAATCATCCTTTCCGATACATTTTTTACATAGGAATCCAATTCGTAATTTCCGAATATATCTATAAGATCGAGGTGCGCCATTTTAAAATATTCCAGAAATTCCACTCTTCGTATGGCCTTTACCTTTTCTCTGAAATGATATTGCCGGCCTTTGTCTTCAAACCGGATATCTTTTATGATGTATCCGTCCTTCACATATCTCCTGAGATGAAAACCGATACCCCCTGCCGTTTTAATTTCTTCAGGAATCAAATGATGGATCACCTTATAGGGATTCAGGAAATCGATAAGGAACTGACCTCCAGGTTTTAGTGCCATTTCCGCAGCAATTACTGCCTTTTCATTTTCTTCAGAGGTATCGAAGTAGCCGAAACTCGTAAAAAGATTCAACACATACTCAAAACAGCATACATCATAGGGTTCACGCATGTCATGCTCAAAAAAATGCAGGCTTCTGTTTTCAAATTGTTTTGCAAAGGCAATATTGTGTCCTGACAGGTCCAATCCGATAACATCAAGACCCAGTTTATTCAGATTTACCGAGTGCCGGCCATTGCCACATGCCAGGTCCAGTACCTTTTCTCCTTTTTTAAATCCAAAATAATCAGCAAGGTTATTGATAAATATTTTTGCTTCGTTATTATCCCGGTTTTCATAAAGGATATGATAATACGGAGAGTCAAACCACTCATTAAACCATTCCTTTTTGTCATTATTAGTGCTATTCATTTACTTCCGGAATCATTCGGTATTTGTATATTGCCTACTTCACGTGATGTAAACGTACGTAATTTGCCTGTTTTGTCACTATAAATCAGAAAACCGTCGATCTTCGGATTTTCTTCAATAAATTTCTTGGCTTTTTCTAGACCTATTACCATAAATGCGGTTGCAAAAGCATCAGCAGTTATACAATCGTCGGCAAAAACGGTGGCGCTTAATAAGACATTCCTAACCGGAAAACCACTAGCAGGGTCAATGGTGTGTGAATACGGAATACCATCAACAACATAATAATTCCGGTAGTTGCCTGATGTGGCCATGGCCCGGTTCTGCAGTTCCACAATTGCTTTAGTGGCCCTGCTGTTTATTTCACGGGTAGGATCTTCAATCCCTATCCGCCAGGATTTTCCCTCATTATTTACACCTTTACATTTCACCTCACCGCCAATCTCAACAAAGTAGTTGCTTATTCCGTGTTCCGCAAGCCACATACCGATTACATCCACTCCATATCCCTTTGCTACGGCACTAAAATCGAGTTCAACTCCCGGTTTTGATTTCGTTACCATTTTACTATCAAAGCTTATCTTATCAAATCCAACATACTGTAACAGGGAGTCAATTTTAGAACTGTCAGGCATTTGCGATTGATCCGGCCCAAATCCCCAGGCACGTACAAGAGGCATTACCGTTGGATCAAAAGCTCCATCGGTAGCCACATACACCCGTTTGCTCTCTTTTAGCACAGGCAGAAAAAAAGGAAGTTCAAAATAAAATACCGTATCCCTGTTGAACTGTGAAATCTCTGAATTGGGAATATAGGTTGATAAGGATTGATTAAATACAAGTAACAACGAATCCACTTCCTGCTGATACCCCGTGCCGTCTTTACTCAGGTATTTGATGCTATAGGTGGTTCCCATAGTCGTTCCTGATAAACTTATCTCCTTTAGCCTTCCGGACTCGCGATATTTCCAGACAACAAAAAGTACAATAATTAGTATTATTGGATAAATCCTGCTTTTATGAAACATGAAAAGGTAATGATAAACGCGAATTTAGTTGTTAATTGCGAATATTGTTGGCTAATGGTTAACTTAGGCCAAACTACGTAATTCATGCGTGAAGATTATTTAAGCGGAGACAGCGGCCACTTCAGCACTGCAGATAAAGAACTTGAAAAAGCGCTTAGACCAACCAGTTTTGAAGATTTTACCGGCCAGCATAAAATCGTGGAAAATTTAAAGGTCTTTGTAGAAGCTGCCCGCCGTAGAGGTGATGCGCTCGATCATGTATTGCTACACGGGCCTCCCGGTCTTGGAAAAACCACACTATCCTATATCATTGCCAACGAACTGAATGCAAATATTAAAATTTCCTCGGGTCCGGTACTTGACAAACCCGGCGATCTTGCAGGACTGCTTACAAACCTTGAAGACAACGACGTCCTGTTTATTGATGAGATTCACCGATTAAATCCGGTGATAGAAGAATACCTATATTCGGCCATGGAAGAATTCCGGATTGATATTATGCTGGATTCCGGCCCCAGCGCCCGTTCGGTACAGCTTTCGCTGGCGCCATTCACACTGATAGGTGCCACTACCCGTGCAGGATTACTGACTGCCCCACTACGGTCACGGTTTGGTATTACAGCCCGCCTCGAATATTACGATTCGGAATTGTTGTTCAAAATTGTACTGCGTTCGGCAAATATTCTCAACATTTCCATCGATAAAGATGCTGCCCGGGAGATAGCGTGCAGAAGCAGAGGTACACCCCGCATTTCAAACATACTGTTGCGTAGAACCCGTGATTTTGCTGAAATCAAAGGAGACGGGCGAATTACCCACAAAATCGCTACCATGGCGCTGGAAGCACTTGAAGTTGATCAGAGTGGCCTTGATGATATGGATAACCGAATTTTAAGTACGATAATCAATAAGTTTAACGGTGGTCCGGTGGGCCTGAGCACCATTGCCACAGCTTGTGCAGAGGAAGCTGAAACCATTGAAGAAGTGTATGAACCATTTCTGATCATGGAAGGCTATATCAAGCGTACTTCCAAAGGAAGAGAAGCCACCGATTTGGCATACAGACATCTGAACAAAGTGCCTCCCGGTAAACTCCCTGAACTGTTTGACTGATTAACCCAATCCCTGACTTTATGACGCCTTCGGAATGCGCCTTATTTATTAAAAGTAGAGCAACTGAACTTGGATTTGACCATTGCGGTATTTCAGAAGCCAGGTTTCTTGATGAAGAAGCCAGGCGAGTTGAAAACTGGCTTCATTTTCACATGAATGGTCAGATGGCGTGGATGGAAGATAACTTTGAAAAAAGACTTGATCCCACCAAACTGGTTCCGGGAGCAAGGTCAGTAATTAGCCTCCTATACAATTACTTTCCTTCCAGAGATATTGCAGATGATAAAAGCAGCTACAAAATATCAAAATATGCTTATGGAACCGATTACCATAAGGTAATTAAAAATAAACTACGCAAACTTATGACCGTTCTTCGCGAGAATGTGGGAGATATAAACGGACGTGTTTTTGTGGATTCGGCTCCTGTACTGGAAAGAGTGTGGGCAAAAAACAGTGGATTGGGATGGATCGGCAAAAACACATTGCTTCTCAATAGAAACGTTGGAAGTTTTTTCTTCCTGGCTGAAATCATCATTGATATCGAACTTGAGTATGATGGTCCTGTAAAAGATTATTGCGGTAATTGTACAAAGTGTATGGATGCATGTCCGACAGATGCATTCCCCAAGCCCTATGTGCTCGATGCCTCCAAATGCATCAGCTATCTAACCATCGAATTAAAAAACAATATACCTGAGTCCTTTTCGGACCACATGGAAGACTGGATCTTCGGGTGCGACATCTGCCAGGATGTATGCCCTTGGAACAGGTTTTCAAAACCACATCAGGAACCGGCATTTGATCCTCTGCCTGAAATGGAAAAGATGAAAAAAAAGGATTGGGAAGAAATAACGGAAGATGTTTTTAATGAATTATTTAAAACGTCAGCATTAAAACGAACAAAATATAAAGGCCTGAAACGAAATATTGAATTTATTAAAAAAAGCAAGGCGTGAAATCAAACCATCATTTATTGTTGTTTCCAGCCTTCGCAGTACCTATGCTCCGTCGACGACCGAAACCTAAAGGCAGGCAACGTAACTTTGTTGTATGCCTTACTAAAGTCACTTCGGCAAAGTAGACCCGGCAGGCAGGGAGGTGAAAAATGTATCCTAATTGCCAGAAGTACCACAAAAAAACCCCGACAATTTCTGCCAGGGCTGGTTATTAACTAATTGAAGTACTAAAACATCGGTTAAGGATTTTAGGATACAGGTGCCCGAATGTTTTATAGCACCACTCCTTCAGCTCCCTGATTTCCTCTTTAACGAGAGCCTTGATTGCTTTGATTAGTTCTTTTTCAAATAACTTTCTGTCAAAGCTGACTTTCTTGAGGATGGTTTTAACATACTCTAACATAAGCATAATTTAAATTAAGGTAGCACGACCCTAAAGGATGACGCATTCATCTCAGAAATCAATATAGCAAATTCGAAATGAAATCAAAAGTTTCATCCTAACTTTTTACCTTTGTCCGCCAGGTTGTCATTCTTGTTAATCTTTCGATACAAATTATGATAAGATTATTCCTGTTTTTATCTGTTTTCTTCGTCTTACTTCAATATGGGCATAGTCAGGTTACTACCCTGAAGCTTGGACCGGACAATATTGGAATAAATCAGGTATTCACCATCTCAGTTACGGTAAAAAATGAAAGGCTCAAGTCATATAATAACTTTCCTGAAATTAATGGATTTGTAAAAAGAGGCATCTCCTCATCATCCAACACTAACATTACCAACGGACAGATAAGCACCTCACAAAGCATCACCATGAGCTATGTTCCGCAACGTGAAGGAACTTTCCTCATTCCACCATTTACAATGGAAGTAAACGGAAAGGAAATTTCTTCGCCAGGTAAAAACGTAAAAGTAGGCCCGCCGGTTAGTCGAAAACAATACTCTAACCAGTTCAGTCTTGATCCGTTCAAAGATTTATTTGGCAGAAGAAACCAGCCCCTAGAATTTCTGAATATTAAGGAAGACGCATTTCTGGCGCTTACCATTGACAAGGACGAAGTGTATCTGGGAGAGGGTTTTACTGCAACGCTCGCTTTCTATGTATCTGAATCAAACCGCGCTCCACTCCAGTTTTATGATTTGGGGCGACAGGTATCAGAAATAGTGAAAGATCTCAAACCAGTCAATTGCTGGGAAGAAAACTTCAAAATTGAAAACATTAGCGGAGAACTGGTAAAAGTGGAAGGTAGAGAATACACCCAGTACAAAATTTATCAGGTAACATTTTATCCGCTTAATCTTGAGCCTGTTGTTTTCCCGGAAACTGGTCTCGAGCTCATTAAATACAAAGTGGCAAAAAATCCAACTTTTTTTGGCCAGAACCGCAAAGAGGACTATAAAATGTTTCACAGTAAACCTAAAACGGTTACTGTAAAAGAATTACCCCCGCATCCGCTACGAGACCTTGTTACGGTAGGAAACTTCAGATTGGAAGAATCTATCGACAAGCGTAATATTGAAACGGGTCAGAGTTTTAATTACAAATTCCGCATTTTTGGCGAAGGAAACATTTCTTCCATTGATATGATACCCGTATCAGGGCATACAAATTTTGAGTTCTATGAGCCTAACATGGAACAGAAGATTAACCGGAGAAACAACAAAGTAACCGGGTCAAAAACATTCAGTTATTTTGGAATTCCAAATGAGCCGGGGGTGTATTATCTGGGAAATTATTTTTCATGGATATATTTCAATACGGTTAAAGAAGAATATGACACGCTGGTATCAACAATCAGTCTACGGGTAACCGGTGAAAGCCGCAAAAATGAAAGAATTCTTTCAAATGACCTCGGCTCTTTCTATGACCGCATTGAATTTGAAGACAATGCACTTCAAAAAAGAAACCGGTCTAGGTTCGTTAATATTTTTGCTAACAGTATAATTTTAATTATGTTAGCAGGACTAGGTTTTATTGCCTTCAGGAAATAATACATGAGCAACTCTTTTGGTCAACTTTTCAGAATCACTACATTTGGAGAATCGCATGGCAAAGCCATCGGAGTAATCATAGATGGGTGTCCTGCCGGGCTTGATTTTAATTTAGATTTTATTGTAAGTGAGCTGATCCGTAGAAAGCCCGGTCAGTCTTCAATCACAACCCAACGAAAGGAAGATGATTACCCGGAAGTATTATCAGGGGTTTTTGAAGGCAAAACCACAGGTGCTCCGGTTTGCATATTGATTGCCAATACGGACCAGAAAAGTGCAGATTATGAACACATATCTTCGAAATTCAGGCCTTCTCACGCCGATTATACCTACTTTATCAAGTATGGTATCCGGGATTTCCGGGGTGGGGGCAGGAGTTCAGCACGAGAAACCGCCAACTGGGTAGCAGCAGGTGCAGTAGCTAAATTGCTGCTTAAAAGGGAAGGGATTGCCATAAAAGCCTACGTTTCTTCTGTCGGAGATATCGTACTTAAGAAAAATTACAAAGTGCTAGACCTTTCTGAAACAGAAAAGAACATCGTTCGGTGTCCTGATCCTGAATTGGCTGATCAAATGATCAGGTTAATAAAAAAAATAAGAAAAAAGGGAGATACAATCGGTGGTGTTGTTTCTTGTGTGGCAGAGAATATGCTTCCCGGGTTGGGTGAACCTGTATTCAACAAACTTCATGCAGCATTGGGGCATGCCATGATGAGCATTAACGCAGTGAAGGGTTTTGAGTATGGCAGCGGATTCGCCGGCACAAAAATGAAAGGATCGCAGCATAACGATCAGATTATCAGTGAAAAAGGAAAGGTGACAACCAGAACAAATTATTCAGGAGGTATTCAGGGGGGGATTTCAAACGGCGCAGATATATACTTCAATGTTGCTTTCAAACCGGTAGCCACACTCATGATAGACCAGGATAGCCTGAATGAAGCAGGCGAGAAGGTTATTGTACAAGGTAAAGGCCGGCATGACCCCTGCGTAGTACCCAGGGCGGTTCCTATTGTTGAAGCCATGACAGCATTGGTGTTGGCAGATCATTATCTGCTGCACAAAGCAAGAAATTCAATAGTTAAAATCACACCCAAAAATAAATGAAAAAGAAAAAACTCAATCTTGTTTCGCGGATCGGAATCGGAATGCTTACCGGCGTCCTTTTGGGCATGGCAGCCATCTACATGGACTTTGGCCCGTTTATCTCCGATTGGGTAAAACCTTTCGGTACCATCTTTATAAAAATGCTGAAACTGATAGCCGTACCTTTAATACTTATTTCGCTGATTGACGGTATATCAAACCTTACTGACATCGCCAAACTCTCTCGAATCGGAGGCAAAACCATAGGATTCTACCTGGCTACCACCCTCCTGGCTATAACTATTGGGCTTTTCCTTGTGAATATTGTTAACCCCGGCGCATATCTTCCTCCGGATAAAAGAGAAGAATTGCGTGCTAAATTTGCCCCCGATGCGCAACTAACACGGGATAAAGCATCGGACGTAAAAGAAGGCGGACCGTTGAAGATCATGGTGGATATTGTTCCTGACAACCTGTTTGGGGCGATGACAAACAATGCACAGATGCTCCAGGTTATCTTTTTTTCATTTATGTTCGGGATTGCCATGATCATGACGCCGAAAGAGAAGGTAAAGCCAGTAAAGCGATTCTTTCGCAGTTCCATGGAGATCATACTTCGAATGGTTGGGATCATTATGAAGTATTCGCCGTTCGGGGTTTTTGCACTTATAACCGGCTTGATTGTGGATGTAGCCGGCGATGATCCGGCAGGAGCCCTCGACCTGTTTAAAGCACTTGGAGTTTATGGTCTTACGGTGGTTGCTGGACTTGCGTTCATGATCTTTGGTTTTTATCCGGTGCTTATCACAATGTTTACCAAAATAAAATACATTGATTTTTTCAAGGGCATATTTCCAGCACAACTCCTCGCGTTTTCTACCAGCTCAAGTGCAGCTACCCTGCCGGTAACTATGGAAAGAGTAGAAAAAAACCTGGGCGTTTCCAAAGAGGTGGCCAGTTTTGTGCTTCCGATGGGAGCTACGGTCAATATGGATGGTACCAGCATCCACCAGTCAATATCAGCCGTATTTATTGCGGTTGCATTTGGTCACGACCTCGGTCTGGCCGATCAGCTTATGATTGTTCTTACGGTTACATTGTCTTCCATCGGCGCAGCAGCGGTACCTGGCGCCGGACTGATCATGCTAACTATCGTGCTGGGAGCAATCGGGGTGGAACCTGAAGGCCTTGCGCTCATAATCGCACTGGACAGGCCCCTTGATATGATGCGAACTATTGTGAACGTGACCGGCGATGCTACGGTTGCCACCCTGGTTGCAAGCTCAGAGGGTGAACTCAACTATGGAATAGACAATAAACTTCTTGAAAAAGAATCAAAATTTTAAATCCGATTGGGGATATGTTTGTCCGTAGGAAGCGTGGTAGATAATCGTCCATTGACCTGATTTCGTGCCCGGTGACATAAATATCAAAATTAGAAACATTTTCTTTTGTATCTTTGTAAAACAATTACTATGGCGTCGAACATGGAAAATTACGATAAAGAGCAATTATATAAAAGGCAGATCAACCTGTATATTGAAGCAAATCCAAATCCGAATTCGCTAAAATTTGTAGCCAATTTCATGCTGTTTAATGAAGGAGAAAGTTATGATTTTGCCAACAGAGACGTGGCCACCGATTCGCCACTTGCTGCGGCACTTTTTGATTTTGATTATGTAAACCGTGTATTCTTCATGAATAACTTCATAACGATTACAAAAAGAGACGAAGTAGCCTGGGAAGATATTCGAGATCCGCTTAAATTCTTTATCAAAGATTATCTTGAAGCTGACAAACCGATATTTACAGATGATATAACTGGTGATCAGGAAGAAACACAGGAGGATTCGGAATCGGTAAAAAAAATCAAAAAAATCCT